>JAURHT010000022.1 GCA_030833145.1 Aquirufa sp. | reverse complement strand
GTCGGAGTTACGGCTTCGTCTTTAGCGCAGGCTAAAAATAAAGCGGAAGCAATCAAAATGGTGATGTATTTTTTCATGGGCTGACGATTATTTTACCTGTTTTTAAGGCCGTTTTCTCTCCACTAAAGCGGTAGATATAGGTGCCTGGATTAACTCGATTCGCGGATTGATCCAAACCATCCCATTGCACGACATAAGTGCCATCTTGGATGGTGGATTCTGAGAGTAGCGAACGAATTTTTTGTCCCGCAATGGTGTAAATCTCTAAACTTATTTTGTCTGTTTCTGATAGCGAAAATTCGATAGAAGTAGTCTGTGAAAAAGGATTGGGGTAGACCATTTCTTGGACATAATTTTTGTTCCAAAGAATGGGGTTGTTTGGCGTCGAATCGTAGCAGTTTTTCGCTCCTATGGTATAACTAACAGAGACGTCTTTGTTCTTGCGTGTGGTAGTTTCATTTTTTGCCAAATAAGCCCTTACATAGTCCACTTTGACATTCGTGGGATCTACACTTACGCGAATATGACCTGAATTGGGATAGACATCCCCTATTTTGTATCCATAATCGGTGGCATAAGTGGCTGTAGTAAAGTTAGGGTGGCTAGGTTGGGGCGTTTCTTGGTAGACCAAACAATCCTTTTCTTGTTTCATGAAAAAATGGTCATGACCGTGGAAGAAAATGGTCACTCTATTCTCCGTTAATAGATCTTTAATGGGTTTGTACCAGCCCGGTCTGTTAGTCGCGAATCCGGCGGTTCCATCCAGGTTTTTACCGCCCCATTCGTATAAATCTGCGAATTCGATTCCTCCTCTGCCATTGGGGTCGCCACCGATTAATTGATGTGCGAAAATAAATTTAAAGGTGGACTTGTTAGCCTCGAGGGTGGCGCGTAACCAATCGTATTGTTTTTTGCCTAAGGTCCATCGCCAGCCATTCGCGGCATCTGGTTTTAAAGGGGTATACCAATAGGGATCTAACACAACGAATAAGGCATCTCCCCAGGTCCAGGCATAGTAATTTTCCCGCACACCTACGAAGGGGTGAACGGTTTCATCCCCTGTATAAAAACCATCAGGAGCGGGGTTTAAATAGTATTTTTTTCGTTCCAAAGTCCCCCAAACCGCGATGTTCTCCGCCGTGTTATTCAAGTTCCAACCCGATTCTCCCTCGTGATTCCCCATGGAGATAAATAGCGGAACAGAATGGGCAGATGTCTCATAGAAAGAACGCTGTAGATGAGCTCGATATGTGACGGTATCTTTGGGGATAATTCCGGCGGCATTTTTTAATTTATCCGTCATCAAAATGTCGCCTAAATCGATACTGAAATCCGGCTGATCTGATAGCTGATTTGTGAGGGTTAGGCGGTACAGAGCGCTATCACTTTGCTCGTCTAAATGGGGGTCAGCCTGTACCACAAAACGAAAAGCGGAACCTGGTGGCTTTTGTGTTTTAAACGACCTTTCTGGTCTTTCTGTGCTGGTTGTCGCGCCAGGGACGCGGTAGCAGTATTTGTAATAGTAGGTTGTATTTGCGCTGAGCCCAGTTATGAAAATTTCTGCTGGATCCCCTTTTGTGAACTTTGTCCAGGTGCTTTGTTGGGAATAGGTTCCGGAGGTCTTTCCATACTTAATGGAGACCTCAGCGTCCTCGTCAAAAAACGCTTGAATAACGATGCTTTTATCGGTGGGGCGACCCACGATTTCGGCATGGCGAAGCTTTTGGCTATATAAGCTGGCCGAGACAAAAAGCAAGAAAAAAGTCAGGCGTTTCATCAATGGGCGATTTGAATTTTAAGGGCATTAGGGTAACCTTCGGCCTGTAAAAAATAGAGACCAGAGGGTAATTTAGTCACGTCTATTTCTCGACTTTTTGTTTCAACGATGGTTTGTCCCGCCGGATTTACTAACCTAAAAAGAGTTTCCAGAGGAGGCCCCTCTATTTTAAATAAGGTACTGGCAGGATTAGGAATTATTTTAAAGGTTTCAGCTACTGGCTCCGTCGCTAAAACGAGTGGGGTAATGACTGCAGGACTTCCTACAGAATAACTGAATCCAACCTCTCGGTTTTGGGCGCCACCTACTTTCGTGTCAGCCGGTAAATAGGCCTTGACATAATCCACTTTTAAACCCGTAGGAGTGACGTTTACCCGAATGTGACCTGCGCCATCACGTTGATTTTCGGTGTAGGCGTCTGCGTTTGCTAGCATACCTATTTGGTAAGTAGAATCGCTGGGCATAGGAACCTCTTGGTAGGTGATGCCGTCTAGGGTTTCTTTGGCAAATAAATGATCATGCCCTTGGAAGAAAATACTTACCCCCGTGTCCTTAAATAAAGTGTGAATCGGTTTCGCCCACCCGGGTCTATTCGTAGGGAAAGTATAGGTTTTGCCATCGCCTTCATAGCCTCCCCATTCGTATAATTTTGCATTCGTTAGCGCACCGCGATCTTGACCGCGGATGTGGTGAGCAAACACGAATTTATATTTTGCTTTACTTCCTTCTAGGGTTGTTTTTAGCCAATCATATTGTGCTTTTCCTAGCGTCCAGTCCCAACCTTTCGGCTTATCACTGGTTCCGCTGGCCGATTGATAGCGGTATGCATCTAGCACCACAAAAAGCGCATCTCCCCAGGTCCAAGCATAGTAGTTTTCAGGTAGCCCTAAACCATTGGGCTCTACTTGCGCGTTACCAGTGTAAAATGCATTAGGGGAGGGATTTGGATAATAGTATTTTCGCCAAACGGTGGCCCAAGCGGTCAAGTTATTAGGCGGATTCAGGGGTAGATAAAAGTTGTTTTCCCCTTCATGGTTTCCTAAGCAGAAATAGAAAGGAACGGAATGTGAGATCTCGCCTAAAAACGGACGGTAATACGCATGCAAATCTTTTAATTCTGTGGAGGTGATCGTAGTAGGATAATGGTCATCGCCAAAAGTATCGCCCAGCGACAACATAAAATCCGGTTTGTCTGCCAGTTGATTTGCTAAACAGATTTTATACAGATTCGCTACCCCTTTTTTATCGTATAAATGTTCATCTGCCTCGACGGTAAAGGTAAATGAACTGCCAGGTGATCTCTGTGTTATAAAGCTATACTCCGGGGAGTTTGTGTAGGTGTTCGTGGACTTTAATTTGTATCCTAATCGGTAATAATAGCGGGTATTTGCGGATAAATTAGGTATTTCGATTTCCTCAGGGACCGTAGCCACTCCGGAATAGATGGCAGATTTTGTTCCATAAACGCCGGTTGATGTCCCGTATTCTAGGTAGTAATCCGAGTTTTGATCAAGAAGCACACTTGCGGTTATCGATTTATCTGTGGGACGACCTAAGATGATTGAGTACTTTTGTCCGGTACAGACAAAGGAAATTACAAGCATAAGTAAGAGTATGCTTCTCATGGGCGATTTTGGTGTCGTTGATTTTACCAAATATTGAAAAAACCTGAATCAAAATATGGCCAAGTAGACGAACAGACTTTTTTAGTCGCCCAAAAATGTGTCGCTCACCTTAAAATACTGCTTGTTTAAGCGGTAGACTTTCAGGCGAGAATCGTTGTCTGATTTTTTGAAAATAATGAAGTTCACATCGACTTGAAGGATTGCCTTGAGTTTTAAATTGAGCTGATTTAAAATGTCATTTTTCACGCGAATGTTATGCGAAAAATGAACGCCTTTTTGTTCTACTAATTCCAATAATTCCGAGTTAGGGACGTCATCATGTTTCAATAGATATTTAATGACTTTTAATTCTGTTTCATCAAAATTGATGGCCGCTTTTCCTAGGTAAAGAATGCCATGTTTATCTATGATTTTTGATGATTTTGAGGGGCTATATTTCTGCCATGCATAGAGGACAAAACCAACGATAAGTAGGCCGAGCAAACCCAGAATATAGGCGGAATATTCCATCCATATATCCGTTTCAATAAAGCTGTTTTTTTCCTTGGGATTGCCTAGGAAATTGGCCAGAGGAACAACCACTAAATCGATGTCGTGGGAGGCGTGATTGTTCGCAAAGAAATAGATGCGATCATCCTCAATGAAGGGCTTTAATTTAGTTGATATTTTACTGGATACAGCCTCATTAGAGAATATTTCGTAGGTATCATCTGAGAAATTGACCCGGATGATTCTGCGCTCCTCATTAAAGGCAAAGTAGTAGTTTTTGTATTGAAAGTTTTGGGGATTATTGCCAAAAAAGAGGGCAGTTTTGCCTTTGTATTTCCAGGTTTTGGTACGCAAATTAAAATGCCATATATCCCTCGTTTGTTCGAATTTTAGATTGTCATACGCATTGATGGTGATACCATTAAAATAGGTGATATTATCTCCGTCTTTGTATTGATTTACATCGAATAATCCAGGAGGAATTTTGTCTCCTTGTACGGGTGTGTATGCTTCCCATTCTTTGGAATTTAAATCAAAATAGGTAAAGAAATTTCTAGCGGACCAAAAACCATATCCCCCAAATTTAAAGATGCGATTATCGTAAGTGAAAATTTGGGAATTGATCTGCATTTTATGTTCAAATGATTTGTCAATTCGAACGAGTTGATTCCCCTTTAATTCGAACACTTCTCCCCCTAAATTATCAGCTAGATAGATCCTCTTGTTAAGCGTAAATAAATTATAGTTTTCAGGGGTAAATTTGCTCGCTAAAGTGGTATCACTTAAGGTATAAAAGACGGGTTTAGATTCTGTCATTTCAGGGACTTTTATGGTCTTATATTGTCCTTTTTCAAAGATATAAATGTAAGGTTTTGCATATTGAATTAAAGCTTCCCCTTGATAAGACAAACTAATCCCCTCAGATTGAGCCGGAAAGTAATTAAATACCAATAGTAAATAAAATAGCTTTTTCATCTAGCCTAAAATTAAGCTAAATTTTCCAAATATTGGCTAGGAGTCATGCCTGTTTCGGCTTTGAAAGCTTATATTTACCCCCATGAAACTCACCCTCTCCTCCTTCATCGCCATCCTCTGTAGCGTCCTCTACCTGGCCGTCTACTTCATCCCAGACATGGGCGGATCGGACGTGATGGGTGCGCAGTGGTTGTATTCGAGCAGCTTGAGTTTAGGGATTTTGGCCTTCATCGGTCTACGCTATAAAGTATATGAGGAGGCGATAAATCAGGTGCTCTCCTACAAATTTACGTGGGTGTTTTCGCTGTTGGTTTTCTGGGCGATTGGCTCGTATGGCTATGCGATTAATCCCACGGAGACGCTGGTGACTTTGGCCCGATTGATTACCACTTATTTCGTCTTTTTGAATCTCTCGATTCTCTATTATAACCAAGACCGTGCATTTCTATTTACGGGCATTGCGTATGCGATTACGGCCTTTTTGTTCTTTGATGCCATCTATGTGATCAAAGGTTTCAGCGCGAATTTGCGCACGATGGATCTGGACGCAGCCATTTTAGGCCTGAATAAATACCATGGGAATAAGAACGTGACCGCCGCGACCTTATTGATTCTTTTTCCCTTTGCGATGTATGTGATTATGTCTGCCAAATGGCTAGGCAAAATCGCTGGAATAATCGCCCTATTTTTAGGAACTTTTGGGCTTTTTTTAATGAATACCCGTTCCACTTATGTGGGTTTCGCCTTGATTACGGTCTTGTTTTTTGCTGGGCTGATTTGGAAGAAAAAAGCCGCTCTAAAACCGGCACTTCTTTTCGTTTTATTGCCTGCGGTTCTCGCGATTTTTGCGGCGAACATGCGCTTGAAATTAGCGGTGGCTGGGCAAGAAAATGCAGGAGGCTATGGCACGGTCACGAAGCGTATTGGTGACATCAATATCGCCTCTGAGCAAAATTCCCGGATTCACCTCTGGGGAACTGCCACGGATTATGCGCTTCACAATCCCATTTTAGGAGCCGGTTATGGCAACTGGAAATTAGCTTCCATTCCATACGAACGCGAGCTCGCGAACGAGCTGTTTGTGCCGTATCATGCGCACAATGATTTCATCGAAATGTTTGCGGATTTAGGTCTGTTAGGCGGACTTTGTTTCGCTGGATTATTCCTGCTGCTTTTCTATTATACGCTGCATTTTTTAGCCCAAAAACGTGGCGACGAACTGATGGTCATCATCGCTTTTTTAGCCGTTACCTGTTACGGCGTGGATGCGCTATTGAACTTCCCAGCAGAACGAACAGCGATGCAGACAATGCTGTCGATGGCGGCGGCTTTGGTATTAATTCCTTTGGACAAAACCTCCCGCAACCTACGAGCACTTCCCTTTATTTACCTCATAGCCGGGGCCGCCCTTTTAGCCCCAGCCATCTACATCGCGAACGAAACCTTTGAGTCCTTGAAGATCCAAAAATTTGTGATGGGTGAAGTGAATGCAGATCCTAAAATGGCGACCATCGAGGTCGAAAAATTGCCGGACATCCCGAATCTTTCGTCTTCCACTTTACCCATGAAAGCGATGCTATCGCGTTATTATATACGCGATAAGCGTTTTGATGACGCCTTGCGCGTATTGAAGGAGAGCGAAAACGATAATCCATTCTTGCATTATAACGACTTCTTGCGCACTTCCATTTATGCCTCTTTGAACAAAATGGATTCGGCTCATTTCTATGCCAAACGCGCCTTCGATGCCTGGCCACGCGCGTCCAGCTATTACAAGAATATGATTTTCACGTCTGCGAAACTCAAGGACACGAACGAGATCAATCGCGCCTTGCAGGTGTCTTTGGACGTACATAATGACAACGCTTTGGTCTGGAATCAATACTTATTAGGCATGTTCGAAGTGAAGCAGGGCGCTGATAAAAACTTGCTGGCGCAATTAGAAAAGACCTTGAAGAAATTCCCAGCGGACACGGCGATTTTGAATCCAACAAAAAACTTGTTGCGCGGAGGCAACCGTGATTTGCAGGGCTTGACGGCGAAAGGAAATGCTTTATTCGTGAAAGGAAAATACGTGCAAGCGGCAGCCATTTATAAGGAACTTTCACAACTGGATCCGGGTAATTTTTCTCACCTAGAAAACGTGGGAATCTGCTACTATGCGGGCCGCAAGTTTGCAGAAAGTTTGTTCTATTTTGCCAAATCCGAACAACACCCGGGAAATAATACCGGAAAATCAGCGTACTTTGCGGGTATGTCTCAGCTTTCAATAGGTAAGAAAGCAGATGCCTGTGCCAGTTTTAACAGATCACAAGCAAAAGGCTACCCTGATGCTGCAGCGGCTATTGCGCAGCATTGCAAATAAACAATTATGAAAAAAATCTTACTAGGTTTATTGCTGCTAAGCGGAACAATCGCAGCACAAGAAAACGACAAATCAATAGTCATCATAGGCGGACCAACTGACTTATGGACAAATAACCGCTTAACGGGAAAGGATGAATTCAATGCTTTCACGAACCTTGGAGTGCAATTTTCGAAGCGCAAATCCGCGAATATGGATGTGGTTTACACGGGTTTGGCTGGTTTTCAGGGTGATTTTTTTAGTCCAGGAAGCTGGAATGGTAAATTTATCTCAGCAGGCGCTAACATGCGTTACTTCTTAATCCCCCGGAAAAAGACCTCGGTTTTTAATCCTTTCTTCCAAATCGGGGCGGAAGCCTTCGCGCGTCGCGACTATGGTTTCCCAGGGAATGCGTATGAATTAAGTGCCTTGGGTGGTTTAGGTTTAGATCTGAAAGTATCGAAAAACTTCTCTGTCATTGTACAATCGAATTTAGCGATTCCGATGGCTCAATCTACGGAAGCAGGGGTGAAAATAGCATCAGTTAGAGGATCGAATAACAGCACTTCGTTTGGTTTAGTGTATCATTTCGGTTTCAAAGCAGCTAAGAAGAAAATGGATGAGGAGGCAGCGATTGCGGCAACAAAAGCAGCGGAAGAGGCAGCGGCGAAAGCAGCAGCAGAGGCGGCAGAGCAAGATCGAATCGCTCGCGAGGCGGCAGCTAAGAAAGCGGCAGCTGAGGCTAAAGAAAAGGCAGAGGCTATCGCGAAAGCGGAGGCAGAAGCGAAAGCAAAAGCCGAGGCCATCGCGAAAGCTGACGCAGAAGCAAAAGCAGCGGCGCAGTTAAAGTCGGATCAAGAAGCCATGGCAGAAACGACTATTTTATACATGAATAATAAATGGGAATTAACGGAAGAGTCACAAGAGAAATTAAAAGTAGTGGCTTCTGCGTTAACAGCTCGTCCAGAAATTAATGTGCGCATTGATGGTCACTCAGACGCCTTTGGTACGTCGAAAAATAACTTGAAAGCATCTCGCTTTAGAGCGCAAGGGGCAGCGAAATTCCTAGTGAAAAACGGAATCTCGGCTTCTCGCCTTAAAGTAAATGCCTATGGGGAGGATAAGCCAGTGGCTTCGAATAAAACGAAGGCTGGAATGGCGCTGAACCGTCGCATCGAAATTAGAATCATCAAATAATAAATTTCAATATTTTAAGGCTATATTTAAGCTCTAAACAAATTGATATTTATACATGGGATCATCTAGCACAATCTATTACTTTAGGGTATGGGGCTGGATGATCCTATTTTTTTGTGGCGCGCTCGACGCCGTTGCCCAATGCAACGTAAACGATCCTTACGATAAGATTATAAGTGGTTATCATGCCTCGGTCGCTATTAAGAGTACGGGAGAATACTCCATCTGGGGGGCTAATATGGCTCCATCGGGTTTAACGGGGCAATTAACCCCTTTGGAAATCAACTCAACGAATTATGCTGGCATATCCGGAACCATCTACAAAGCGGGCATTGGAGGCACAAATACAGGAGCGTCCATTGATCAGGCTGCGGTACTAACTTCCACGGGTTTATTTGCTTGGGGTGCAGTGGGGTCACTTTTTAGTCCTACGTTGACGACCTCAGCAGGGGTTGCCCAAATCACGCCTCCCACCGGTTCTTCGCCTATCGGTTTACCCATGGGATTAGAACCGCAGGATGTAAAGATGCTATTTGCCGTTTACCGGACTTTGGTCTTATTAAGTAAATCAGGCGACGTATACGTCTTAGGCTATTTATCAGGGGCAATAGACGGGAACGGAGCGGCTCAAGGCACAACTGGTATGAATAGTTGGCAACGGGTGAAGTTGAATGCAACTACGTATTTAACGGGAGTAAAAAATGTGCGTGGCCAATCTGCAGGGGTGAATTATAATGCATTCGTTGCTGAAACGAACGACGGTAAATTATACACTTGGGGAGCTACGACCTTTTTGGGTGACGGCACAGGATCCGCTTATCGTTCGTATGCTACCGAGATGACGTTGCCTGCAGACGTGAAAACGAAAGGGATCAAGATGATCGGGGTGACGGGTGGAATTACTGGAGGGAGCTCATACAACACGTATTATGTCTTGAGTAATTCAGGGAATCTCTACGCAATGGGGGATAATAAAAATTACCAGTGCGGTGCCTTTACACGCGATTTAGTGCACCTAACCTGGGTTCAAGCCCAAAAATCAGCGGCCCCTAATGATTTCCTTACAAACGTCATTTTCGTCACCGTCCAGGAACACAGTAATTCCGTTCCAGCAGCCTCGGCTATCACTAAGGCAGGCGATTTATACTCTTGGGGGTATAATGCTCGCAATATGTTAGGCAGGCCAGTTGAGAACGCGTCCTACGATCCGGGTCTGGCGGGAGGATTTAATCAGGGGACGGACAAGGCGCTCTTTGCGGAAATGGGCGGCCACACCTTGTTATATGTGAAGGAAGGCAGCTCGAAATTCTGCTATGTAGGCCACCGGATTAATGGTTCGATGGGCGATGGAACATCTTTTGATGCCAAAGAACCGATCTTCAACTGCGACCAAACCCCCACCATCGACCTCTGCGGATCTGTTCCGAATGTCTCAGATACGACGACTTCAACCATCAATGCGAGCCCTAAAATCATTAAGGCAAACAACAAGGATTACTCCACCATTTTCGTCCAATTAAAAGATTTCAAAGGCAATAATTTGACCGGTAATGGCGGCCTAGTGACGATTTCATCCACTTTAGGAACCGTTTCCGCTGTGGTGAACAATAACAACGGAACCTATACTGCCATCTTAACCGGTGGTATCACGGCAGGTACGGCGATCATCAGCTTCACGATTAATGGGTCGAATGCGGTCCAGAAAGACACGGTGACGATATTGCCCTATCTTTGGCCTGGTGAAATTGCCTCCGATCAATCCCTCTGTTACCCGGCTAAACCCTCGCCATTAACGTCTAAAATAGACGCCTACGGCGTCCCTAGACCCATCACCTATATTTGGCAGGTGAGTACGGACAATATCAGCTTCACGCAGATTCCCGGTGCAACCGCAAAAACATATACACCACCGCTTTCGAAAACGGTCTATTATTACCGCCGTGGCGCACGTTCATCACTAGATAGTTTAGAATTCACGAACTCTGTTGTCATTCGAACGGAGGAAATTGCTGGTGGAAAATTAACGGGAACCGGCACATTTTGTGGAGATAAGAATAGCCAATTAATGAAGTTAAGCGGGCACATCGGGACGATTTCGAAATGGCAATCCGCAGATACGCCGGATTTCTTGGTAGGGGTGGCAGACATCACGAACACGGATTCGAGTTATACGGCGACTAACTTGCCTAATACAAAATATTTCCGCGCGGTGATCACGCAACCGGTCTGCGGAACGGCCTACAGTTCCGGAACGGTGGTCGTGATTAACCCTATTCCAGTCATTACGTTTGTACCTAATCCGGCGCAAGTGGTTCGCTGGTCCAGCCTTACGATTACGGCTTCCGGTGCGGATCGTTATGCTTGGTCGCCGCGCTATGGACTTTCGGCGGTGGATAAAGCCGTGGTGATTGCGAATCCGATTAAGACGACGACCTATTCGATTAAGGGAACAAATAATACAGGTTGTAATAGCACGACATCCTTAACGGTGACTGTTTTATCAGCGGGAACATTGGATACGGATGGCGATGGAATTTATGATGAGGATGAGGAAAATCCCTTGAAGTACAAGCCGGATTGCGATGGCGATGGGATCGAAAATCGATTGGATCCAGATCCTTGTCCGTTCTTCGAGCCGCAAGGAATTTCGCCTAACGGGGATGGGAAAAATGATTTCTTAATCTTTGAGGGCCTATTAACGAAGCCTATTCCGAACCACATTTCGATCTTTGATCGGGTGGGAAGTTTAGTGTATGAGACGGATAATTACCAAAACAATTGGGCCGGCGAAACATCCAAGGGCACTTCTTTGTTTGAGAAAACGGGTTCTGTTCCGGACGGAACCTACTATTATATTTTGGACTTTTATGACAAAAGACCGACCGTGAAAAACTTTGTTTATGTCTTACGTAACGTTAAAAAATGATGATTGAATCGTATTTTGCCACCATTCCCAGTGCTCACCGCGGCTTGATTTTAGCTGGGGGAATTATGTTCTTTTGGTTGATTGAAACGGGAATCCCCTTAGTGAATTTCAAAGGAAATAAATGGGTTCACGCGAAGTTGAACCTCTTTTTAACCTTTACGACCATTGCGATTAACTTCCCTTTTGCGGTGCTGTTAGTGAAGGCAAGTGATTGGACGGTTGAGGCGAATTTTGGCATTTTGCACTGGTTTGCGATGCCTAGCTGGGCCTTTTTAATCGTGGGTTTATTGCTGATGGATTTAGTGGGAGCCTATTTAGTGCATTTGATTGAACATAAAATCAAGGTGCTTTGGAAGTTTCACATGGTGCACCACGCGGACACGCAGGTGGACACGACCACGGCGAATCGCCACCATCCGGGCGAGAGTGTGATTCGCGCGGTCTTCGCGATTTTGGCGATTTTGGTGTGTGGCGCGCCTATGTGGATCGTGTTTTTGTACCAAAGCCTCAGCGTCGTTCTTTCCCAGTTCAATCACGCGAATATCAGTTTGCCACTTTGGCTGGACAAGGCCCTTTCCTATGTGATCATTTCACCTAATATGCACAAGGTACACCACCACTTCGAGCGCCCTCAGACGGATTCGAACTATGGAAATATCTTCGCTTTTTGGGATCGCCTTTTTGGTACGTTTGATGCCACGCCGATGGAGAAAATCAAGTACGGTTTGGACGTATTAGAAAACGACAAAGACCAATCCTTTGCCTACCAATTAAACCTTCCTTTTAACTCGAAAATCAAAACAGACGAATGAAAAAACTCTTAATACTCTTCTTGCTTCCGCTTTCCCTAGCGGCGCAAGTGTTATCGCCGGTGGTACAGCCCACGGCAGATTTTGATGCCAAAAAACTCGAAGCGGTAGATGTTTTATTGAAATCCTATGTGGAGAAAAACCACTTGGTGGGAGCGGTTACTTTGATTGTGAAGAACAATCAATTGGTACATTACAAGGGCCATGGCTATGCGGATTTGGCGAGCAAAAAACCGATGCCGGCAGACGCAATCTTCCGCATCATGTCACAGACCAAAGCCCTAACCAGCCTAGGCATCTTGCAGCTTTTTGAACAAGGAAAATTACGCTTAGATCAACCAATCTCTGACTTCCTTCCGTCCTTCAAATCACCTCGCGTATTGAAAGATTTCAATGCCGCTGACACGAGCTATACCTCGGAACCAGCGAAGCGCGAGATCACTTTCCGCGATTTATTAACGCACTCTTCAGGCTTAGACTACGCGGGAATCGGATCCGAAAAAATGAAGGCGATTTATGCTAAAGCGGGTGTTCCATCTGGCCTTGGCGACAATGGAACCACCTTATTGCAGGCAATCACAAAATTAGGCACCTTGCCTTTGATCCACAATCCAGGTGAAAAATTCACCTATGGCTTGAACACGGATGTGTTAGGCTGTTTGATCGAGGTGATCAGCGGAGAGACTTTGGAAGCCTATTTAACAAACCACATCTTCATCCCATTAGGAATGAAAGACACCTACTTCAATTTGCCGGCGGATAAGGGATCGCGCTTGCCTACGGTATACACGGAAAATGAGCAGAACCAAATCATCCCGTGGTCGCCTACCTACCGCGGTATCAACCCGAACTACCCTTTGTTTAAGAAGAAATTCTTCTCTGGCGGAGCTGGACTTTCGTCTACAGCATTTGACTATGCGATCTTCTTGCAATGCATTTTGAACGGCGGTAAATACAACGGAAAACAGCTTATTGGACGTCGTACGGCAGAATTGATGGTGAGCCCGAACTTCAATATGGGCAATGATGATTATGGTTTAGGGTTCCAAATCACGGGCGAAAAATCAGCGAATCGCAAGATGCGCAACAAAGGATCCTTTGCTTGGGGTGGCTACTATGGAACGACCTATTGGGCTGACCCGAAGGAGAAAATGATCGTGTTGATTATGTCACAGCACACGCCTAACTCCCACGGTGATTACCAAGAAAAAATAGAGAATATTATTTATGGAGCATTAAGATAATTGAAAAGGGCCCGCGTTTGATGCGGGCCCTTTTTTATTTTATAAGCTCGATCACCTGCGTCCCCACCGGCACATCCGCCACCAGAATCCGCATGCCATCCTTCTCGATTTTAGCCTTTACAGTGGCGCCATTTAAAACGGAAGCCTTCTTGTATTTGCCCGGAATGAATACACTTTCCTCGCTCGGTTTGTTGAACAAATGCATGAACACGCTCGTCGGATTTTCTGTCGTTACTCCCCAGGCTTGAGGTTTCAAAGGACCACCGCGCGTTCCATAAACCGAACGGCCATTCGCCTCTAACCATTTGCCTACTACCGCTAAACTATCCGTGAATTCCGGTTGAATTTTTCCCGTAGGCATGGGGCCCACATTCAATAATAAGTTCGCATTGCGACCCGCTGCGCCCACTAATAACTGGTGGATTTGGGTAGGTGTTTTGTACTTGTGGTCGTTCATGTTATAGCCCCAGGCGCCGTTGATGGTTTCGCAGGTTTCCAAAGGCAAAGCAGAGGCCGTTTGAAAGCTCAAGCCGTGCAGATTTTCACCAGGCAAATCACGCTCAAACATTTGGAAATCCTCCCCCGGAATTGGATCCAAATGGTGGTTATTCCCGATCATACACGCCGGCTGAATCGAGTGAATCAAGCCATAAATCTCGTCGTATTTCCAATCAATCCGCGAGCTGCGATCTTTATTTCCCTCCGGGTTCGTCTGATCCCAATGTCCATCAAACCAGATGTTCGAAATCTCCCCGTAGTTCGTCAATAACTCCGTTAACTGCGCCTTCATAAATTTCAAATAAGACGCGTAATCGCTCTTGCCCGTTCTTCCCGAGTTTTGTCCCGTGCGCCCCGTTTCCCGTGGATAATCATCGCGGTACCAGTCCAAAGTCGAATAGTATAAACCCAGTTTAATCCCTTGCTTCTTGCACTCCGCCGCTAATTCCTTCAGCACATCGCGCTTAAAGGGCGTATTTGTAATCTTCCAATCCGATTGCTGCGTGTCCCAATTCGAGAAACCATCGTGGTGGCGCGTGATGAAAATGATGTATTTCATCCCGGAATTTTTGGCCATAGAAACCCACTCGGCTGCGTTGAATTCAGAAGGATAAAAGCCCTTCAAGAGGCGTTGGTAATCCTTCTTTTGGATCTTACGGTTGTTCATCACCCATTCGCCATCAGCTAGCATCGAAGAGATGCCCCAGTGGATGAAAAGACCGTATTTGTTGTTTTGAAAATCCGTTCTCGCCGCTAGATTAGCCGGAGAAGGGGTGTAAGTTTGGCTGTAAACCAGCGTACTTAGAAGTAAAAGCGATAGTAAAAGTACTTTTTTCATAGGTTTAGATTTTGGCTCAATTTACTAGTTGTCAGTGCCATTCAAAAATTTTAGGACAAATTAGTTTAACTTACCGTATGGAAACGACGTCTCATTTTGTCGCTGAGTGGGTGGAGGCTCGCACGCGATTTTCGAATCAATTGAAAACACTTCAAGCCAGTGATTTGATTAAGAAATTAGGCGATTCACCTAATTCGATTGGGTTTTTGATTCGTCACATTGGGGATGTGGAGTTATTATTTTCGAAGAATGTGTTCGGAAATCCATCGGTGCAAGTTTCCGCTAAAACGATCATTGCGGGCCACGATACGGGGGAATGGGTAGATTTGCCCACCTTGTTAGCCTACGTGGAGGAGTCTTTCAAAACGTTGCATGACACTCTTTTAGCCCAGCCGGATTCGGTTTGGTCGGAAGTAATTTCGACGAAGGAATTTGGGACAAAAACAAAAGCAGAAGCACTGGGTAGAATTGTCTCCCACACGGCTTATCATGCTGGACAAATAGCATTAATCAATAAATACGGTAACTCATGAGTTTACGACACGCAGGCATTTTTAATTTCAAGCCAACAGTTTCTGAATCACAGAAACACGAATTCTTCGTGGCGCTGAAAGCCTTAGAAGAAATTAATGGAGTAGAAAAAATGGAAGTCTCTCGCCAAACAAGCGCAAAAAACAAGTTCAAATACGGCTTCTCCATGGAATTCGCATCGCCTGAAATTTACCAAGCCTATTCGATTCATCCACAGCACGACGCCTTCGTACAGGACTTTTTCATCCCTTTAGTGGAGGATTTTATGGAGATCGATACCGAGAAGCTGATGTAAGCAATTCGTCTAGTTTTGCTTTTAGCGACTCTGTTAAGGGATCCACTTTTCGTCTCGTAGCTAAACGAATGGGGAAGCCCTGTTGCTGCAACACATATTTTGCGCTCGTGGGATATGCCGAATGCATCAGCTCCATATTTTTAGCTAGAAAAGCTTGAAAATCGTCCGTAGGATGAGTGCAGAATTGAGCGAGTAAATCAGGGAAAAAGTTGCCTTGAATGCAGGAAAGACCCATTGAGCCAGTTGTTAAGGAGGCTTTGGCATGAACCATATAGGCATCATAGACCCCAAAATGGTATGCATTCCCCGCCTGAATTTTCGCCTGCACCTGCGCCAAATCGAGGGACGTATCCTTGTGATAACAGAGTCGACCTGTCGCTAAAAGCTCCTCTAAAACTGGAATCGAAACCAATCTTTTATAGGGAACCGGGCATTCATAAATGCCAAACGGCACGCCCGGAGTCAACTCCATCCAGCGACGGATGCGCGCTAAAAATACCGCATCGGATTCTTCTGCGGACATAAATTGGTTGTTCAGAATAATGACCGCATCCACCCCTAATCCATACACTTCATTCGAAAAGGAGGCCATCTCCTCGATAGTTCCTTGAAAAGTTCCCGTCGCGACGACCGGTACTCTACCCGCCGTTTGATTTACCACCGTTTTAATGACTTCTAATCGTTCCTCAGGGGACAATTCATACATCTCGCTCGAAAGGCAATTCGCAAAAAGCCCTACCGCTCCCTTATCGATATAGAGATCACACAATTGGCGTAAAATAGCAAAATCAATAGATAAATCGTCCTGAAAAGGGGTGAGCATCACTGGAATAAAACCGCGTGGCAGGGCTGTCATTTTGCGCGTATTTTTTGAATGAGAACGCCTATTCCCACGATACTTAAAGTCCCTATTACCACCGTCATTTTGCTATCTAAAGGAATTTGCAAAGCTTCAGGCAAGTTATCCTTGAACGACATCAATGCAATCAGGATTAGCCCTATAACCGCAGCGATTTTGGCCTCGAAATTGCGCACTTTTTTCGCTAAAAACCCGAGCAAAAAGATCCCAAGCATTCCTCCCGCAAAAATCCCGGAAAGCTTCCACCACACATCTAAAAGGCTTTTTACGCCTATCATACTCATCCCAAAAACGATGCCCAATCCACCCATACAAGTCGTAGCGATTAACAACAGCCGAAACTGTTTTTTCGCGTCTGCTTCTGGATCGATATAACGTAAGTAGATGTCTTTCAAAAACACGGTTGCCGAACTATTCATCCCGCTACTCATCGTGCTCATTCCCGCGGATAAAAGGGCGGCGATGAGCAGACCGAGGAACCCGGTGGGAATTTGGGTTTTCATAAAATAGGGCAATACGCGGTCGCCATAATCACTCGCTTGTAAGGCGTCCAGCGGTATATTTTTCTCCACAGAAACCTGTTGTTTCAGTTCCAAAATCAGCGCCGGATTCTCCGCATAAAAACTGTACAGCGCAGTCCCGATAAAGAAAAACAGAAACGAAACAGGCACATAATACAGTACGCAAAGCCAAATACTTTTCGCCGCATCGCGGGGATTTTTAGCGGTATGGTAACGCTGAATATAGTTTTGGTCTATCCCAAAATTTGTCAGATTGATAAAAAATCCATACGCTAAAATCACCCAAAAAGAACTCGTCTGAAAATCGAAAGCGAAGGTCCCCAAGCTGAATTTATCCTCCTGCATTCCCCTTTCAATGATCGCATTAAGTGGCGTTTGCAACGTAATCAAATACAAAATCATCCCGGCCCCCAGCGTCTTTAAAACGGCTTGAATAACCTCAGTCCAAATCACCGCTTCCATCCCGCCTAGCACCGTATATAAAATAATGCAAAGCCCAGCCACCAGAATAATCAGGCGCATATCAATCCCCGTCAGAGCATTCAAGGTAAGCGCGATGCCATAAAAAATCGTCCCCATTCTTGCGAGTTGCGTCAGGATAAAACACACCATCGCATAGGTTCTAGCCCAGTTGCCAAACCGCTTCTCTAAATGCGTATAGGCACTAATTTCTCCACTTTCTCGGTAAAAGGGAACAAACCATTTCGTGGCGACGATGGCCGCGAGCGGAATCGATAGGCTAAAAACAAAGGGATTCCAATTCGCCCCAAAGGACTTCCCCGGATCCCCTAAAAACGTAATCGCACTCAAAAAAGTAGCATAAAAACTCAAGCCCAATGCCCAGCCCGGAATGGATCCGGAGGCAGTCGTAAACTGTTCGGAACTCTTATTCTTTCGTGAAAAATAGACCCCTATTCCCACCATCGCTAGTAGGTAACATAGAATCAACAAGAGGTCGAGTACAGCCATTAGAGCGAAAGAATGACGTGTTTGATTTTCTTGCGTTTCCAGGTATAGGTGATGTGCACTTTCCCATCACTTGTCTGAATCACCGCCGGATAGGAGAACTCTTCTCCGGGCTCATTCTCTAAAGTCGCGATATCTTTCCATGTTTTTCCATCTGAAGAAATAGCCACACTGATGGGAGATCGGCCTCTTTTCACCGGATTGTAGACGATGATGTGGCGGCCGTCTTTCAAAGTAACCGCGTCGATTCCGGAATTAGGATTCACTAAACTGGAAGGTTCTAGGGGCGTCCAAGTGTGACCTTGATCTCCAGAAAAAGCTTGTAATACAAAGCCATTTTCAGAGCGGCAAACTAATTGTAATCGTCCATCTGGCAGGAATAAAATGGAAGGTTGAATCGCCGAAGTGGTCACGCCATCATTCAAAGGCCCCGTTCTTGACCAGGTTTTGCCTAAGTCGCGGGTGAATTCCATGTGCAATTTCCAGTCGTCGTCTTCGGAGCTCGATGGGCATAATAAAGTGCCATCTGATAGCAGAACGGCCTTATTTTTGATGGGGCCGTAAATATCTTTAGGCAAACGCTCCGCTGAGGACCAGGTTTTTCCCCCATCAAAAGAGCGTTTTAACATCCCCCACCACTCGTCTGGCGCTGGCCCGTCTTTGTAGAATAGGATTAATTCTTTCCCCGGAACTTGGTATAATACGGGGTTCCAAAGCGGATAACGGCGGCCATCCCCCTGAATTCCATTCGCGATTTCCACCGGCGTTTCCCATTTCCCATTCACATACTGACTAAACCAAATCCCCACATCCGGATTTTTTTCGTGCTTCCCACCAAACCAAGCACCTACTAAACCCGTCGGCGTTTCAGCTAACGTAGAAGCGTGGCAGGAGGGGTAGGGGGCAGTTTCGTAGATAAAGGCGGCTTTTTCCACTTGGGCTGTAGCACAAAAAGCCCCTAAGCTGAATAGAAAGGTGTAAATGAATTTCATAGGTTACTAGGTTGTTAGCGGTAATATTATGAAATTATTCCTAATTTCGAATACCTTAATCCTATTTGATGAAACTATTGACTTTTTTGCTCAGTCTTTTGAGCCTCACCGCATTAGCTCAAGCGGATTTTGAAAAAAGCCTACAAAAGCGCCTCATTTTAGCCGAAGATGGCTCCACCATCGAGATCGAGGCAGGCCGTTTTCAGCTAACTAAAACCTTGTCTTTAGAGGGCAAAAAGAAAATCACCTTGCGTGGGAAAGGCATTGATAAAACCATTTTAAGCTTTAAAGGCCAAACCCAAGGCGCAGAAGGCATCCGTGTTTCGAACTGCGAAAACATCGTGATCGAAGACATGACGACGGAGGATTCTAAAGGGGATTTGATTAAGACCATGAATGTAAAAGGCATTACTTTTCGCCGGTTAAAAGCTGCTTGGACCGGTGGCCCTAAGTCCACGAATGGCTCTTACGCGCTCTATCCCGTTTTATGTGAGAATGTCTTGATTGACTCGTGCATCGCGATAGGCGCTTCAGATGCGGGCATTTACGTGGGACAATCTAAACACATTATTGTTCGGAATTCGGAGGCCTATGAAAATGTGGCCGGCATTGAGATTGAAAACTCCCTCTATGCGGATGTGTATAATAACAAGGCAATCGGGAATACAGGCGGCATTTTGGTATTTGATTTACCGGATTTAGTCCAAAAAAAGGGCGGCCACGTTCGTGTCCACCACAACCTGGTGAAGGAGAATAATTTGAAGAACTTTGCCCCTAAAGGGAATATTGTAGGGAATGTGCCTCGAGGTACAGGTATGATGGTTTTAGCGGCGAGTAATGTCGAGCTTTTTGAAAATCAAATCATCAATAACGCCACCCTCGGCGTCGCGATTATCTCCTATTATATGACCGAAAACGCCATCAAGGACAAGGATTATGACCCTTATCCTACGGCAGTTTCGATCCACCACAACACCTTCGAACGCAAACCGAGAAGGGTGCCTATGGACAGCCGTTTTGGCAAAATGTACCGCTTCGTTTTACGTTTCGGACGCCACGTTCCGGCGGTCGTGTACGATGGCATTTTGAACCCAACGAAGGTGGGTGCAGACGGGAAGTATCCGTTAGATTACTCGATTTGTGTACGGGATAATGTCAACCAAATCACCGCTTTCCTCGATGCCGAGAATAATTTCAAAGGCTTGAAGCAAGGCAAAGATTTGTTTGATTGCGATTTAGAACACGTGAAATCGACAAAATTCTAATGCGGATACTAGGCGTTTTATTGTTAGTGTTTATTGGGCTTATTTCGGCAGAAACGAATTACCGAGAAAACTTGTCTGATTACGGTTTTTTCAAAGGTACCATTAAGGACCAAATCCCGGCTGACGGCGTCGTTCCTTACGCCTTAAATTCCCCTTTATTCTCGGACTATGCCTCCAAACTTCGTTTCGTGAAACTGCCCGCTGGGCAATCGGTCGCCTATAATCCGGATTCCGTTTTGCAATTTCCTGTAGGCACGGCGATTGTCAAAACCTTCTACTATCCCATCGACGAACGCAACCCGAAGAAAGGTCGCCGACTGATGGAAACCCGCGTTTTATTGCACGAAGCGAAAGGCTGGGTG
>JAURHT010000256.1 GCA_030833145.1 Aquirufa sp. | reverse complement strand
TTCTCCGATATGTTAAAGAAAGGCGTCGCGCAGTTCGAGCAGGAGCCAGATGTGGATGATGATAAAATCTGCGTGCTATCTGAATTAACGCTGAAAAGTTTAGAGAATGAGACGCACAAAATCGATGAGAAAGACTTCTTGGATCGGGTGGATATCTTGTGTTCTTTAGGCCAAACGGTATTGATTTCTAACTTCCACGAATACTTCAAATTAGTGGACTTCTTAAGTCAATTCTCTAAGTTAAAAATGGCTCTCGTCATGGGTATGCCTAATTTAGAATATATCTTTGAGGAGAAACATTACAAAGACGTTCCGGGTGGGATTATGAGTGCTTTTGGTTGTTTATTTGGCCAAAACATCAAATTATACCTATATCCTACCGTCGCTGAAAATGGGGCTATCGTTCAATTAAAGAACTTCGAGCCTGAGGCACATTTGAAAGGTTTATTCCAATATCTACTGGACAATGAGAAGTTAGCCGAAATCAAAAATTACGATGAAAAGCTGATGAATATTCGTACAGATCAGGTTCTTGACCTAATTCAAAGTGGAACGGATGAATGGGTTGATTATGTCCCTAAATCTGTCTCAAAATTAATTAAAGAGCATTCGCTCTTTGGCTACCAAGCCTAACAAAAAAGCCCTGATTTCTCAGGGCTTTTTTTTATTTCATTAGATCGATAAACTGATCAAATAAGTAACGAGAATCATGTGGTCCAGGACTGGCTTCTGGGTGATGTTGCACCGAGAATGCTTTGCGTCCTTTCACGCGTAATCCTTCGACCGTTTGGTCATTCAGGTTAATATGTGTCAATTCAGCTTGATCAGATACTTTCAACTCCTCCAGCTGAACCGCGAAACCGTGATTTTGAGAAGTGATTTCTGAAAGCCCCGTCACTAAGTTTTTCACTGGGTGATTCAAACCGCGGTGACCGTTGTGCATTTTGTACGTAGATAAGCCTACTACTTGTGCTAAGATTTGGTGACCTAAACAAATCCCGAAAACAGGTTTGTCGCTATTCAAAAATTGCTTCACGGTATCAATCGCATAAGACATCACGGCTGGATCTCCTGGGCCATTCGAAACGAAATAACCATCTGGATTCCATGCAGCAATTTCCGCAAATGAAGTCTTCGCTGGGAATACTTTTAAATAGCATCCGCGCTCCGCGATGTTTGATAAAATGCTTCTTTTCACTCCTAAATCTAACACCGCTACTTTGCGTTCCGCCTTCTCATCCCCTAAGAAATAGGCTTCTTGCGTACACACTTGAGATGATAATTCTAAGCCTTCCATCGATGGAATTTTACCCAACGACGCTTGTAAAGCTGCCTCATCAAAAATCTCCGATGAGATCAAGCAATTCATCACCCCTTTAGTACGAATGTGACGTACTAAAGCGCGCGTATCAATACCTGAGATCCCTACAATTCCCGCATTAGCCAAATAGTCTTGCAACGAACCATCTGCCGTTTCACGCGAATGAACGCTAGCAAATTCGTTACAAACCATACCGGCGATTTGGACCTTGTTCGATTCTGCCTCTTTCTCTTGCATCACACCGTAATTACCAATGTGAGCCGTCGTGTTAATAATCACCTGGCCCGCATAAGAGGGATCGGTATAAATTTCTTGATAACCCGTCATACCGGTGTTAAAACAGATCTCACCACCGTGAGTACCTATTTTTCCTAGTGCTTTCCCGTGGAATATAGTTCCGTCTTGTAATAATAAAACCGCTGGTGTGGACTCGGTAAATCTCATAAAATGCTGTTATAAAATAAGGGTCAAATGCTCATTACCTAAAAAAAGGGCTTCAACGGAAAGTTGAAGCCCTTTAAAAAAATGGAAAGAGAAAGATTAAGCGTCTTCTCCTTTTTCTTCTGTGGACTCCTCAGTTGCTGGTGCTTCTGGAGCAGCTTCTTCAGCTACCTCTGGTGCAGCCTCTTCAGCTACTACCTCAGCAGCTGGAGCTTCTTCAACAACTTCTGCAGATGGTACTTCAGCAGCCGCTACTGGAGCAGCTACTGGAGCCGCAGCTTCAGTTGCTTTTGCAGCGCCACCACGACGGCTACGACGAGTTTTACCCGCTTTCTCCGCTGATGCAGCTAACATTGTTTCGTTGAAGTCAACTAATTCAATGAAGCAGATTTCTGCGTTATCACCTAAACGATTACCTAACTTGATAATACGTGTATATCCACCTGGACGATTCGCCACTTTCTCAGAAACGATAGAGAACAATTCTTTGATCGCATCCTTATTTTGTAAATAAGAGAATACGACACGACGATTGTTTGTGCTATCTGTTTTTGACTTTGTGATCATAGGCTCTACGTATTTACGTAATTCCTTTGCCTTAGCTACAGTTGTTTGGATACGCTTGTGTAAGATCAAAGATGAAGCCATGTTTGATAACAACGCTGCTCTGTGAGAGGCTGTTCTTCCTAGGTGATTAAATTTTTTACCGTGTCTCATTGTGTTATTTCGTAAGTTAAAAGCTCTTGCGAGC
>JAURHT010000235.1 GCA_030833145.1 Aquirufa sp. | reverse complement strand
TGAAAATTATACTTGCCTGTTTGTCCAAAAGGAATTCTGACTATTAATCCTGATTTCCTAATAGAATCATTAAGGACAGGTGTGAACCCATTCATATAATTTAAAGCAGGAATAGGAATCGCTGAAATCGAAAATTGCGTAGGTTTATTCGTTGACGAGGAAATTGGGATTGTAAAAGAACTATTATTTGAAGTAATAATGGGAGGAGTTCCTAAAGATACAGTAGGAAGTGGATTGATAATGACTGTAATTGGATTGCTAGCCGAGCTAATTACTCCATTTACAGTAGATTTGGCATAATATTTACCAGCTTGAGAGACAGTAATCGTTTGACCTGTTGCAGGTAATAATAAATCGTCTTTAAACCAGGAGATATCTCCTGTTAAATTGGAAACCAAAGTGGCGGAGCTACCTTCGCAAATTTCTTCCTTGCCTTGATTTTGCCAAACTTCAAAAGTTAATGAGCCATTATTATCACGATAATTAGGTTCTGAGAAACTATATTTAGGACCTGTTAGCCATTTCCCTATGTAATATTCATATGTATGATTACTAGAATACCCTATTGGGAAATTAGGAATTGGAGGGCAAGCATTTAGAAATTTCCAAGTGCTTTCTGTGCACGAATTTAAAATTGGAGTGTCTGTCCCAATTTGGTTCGAGATATTTGAACTAATGTAAGCAGGATCCATATAGGCTACAGAACTTGAACTAGTTCCATAAGTTCCTGAAACAATCAATTTGTAATAGTAATTTGAATTCGTGGAAGTAGAATAAGCCCCGGCTGTTCCAAATCCATTACTCATTATTTTAGTATCAGAACCTAATTTTCTCCACAATGATGTTTCTGAATTTCCTGAAATCATAGGCGCCGGACTCACGGATTGAGCTCGGGTTATAAATTGAAGGCACAGGAACAAAAAGAGAAATAATTTTCTCATGTATGATGAAGAACAGATAATCTTTAAAATTACGCTAAATAAATGAAAAACGATTTATTTCCCCTTCCAATAATTAGCTAGCGCGGAACCATTGATGTTCATAACAGGGCCAAAAATCGCAGCAGGCAAACCTAGCGTTCCTACTTTACCCATGGCCATGGCGAGTCCGGAGGCTAGACCCGCGTTTTGGAGACCTACTTCTATCGCTATCGTTCGACAATCTTGTTCTGGCAAACCACTCAGGCGCCCGCCCCAATAACCTAAAATAAAACCTATTACATTGTGTAATAAGCAAGCGATCACTAATAAGGGACCCACTGCTAAAAGAGCATCTCTGCCATTTGCCGTAATAATCACGACGATCGCGCCGATACTCCACATCGAAATAGTGGGAAGTGCATATTCAAACCAAACAAAACGGGCGCCGATTAGTCTATTATAAATTACTCCTACTCCGATTGGCAAGATGATCAGTTTACTGATTTCCCAAACCATATCCATCAAATCAATTTCAATCAATTGACCTGCTAAATTTTTCATCAATAAGGGGGTTAACAAAGCGGCAAGCAAGGTAGAAATAGAGGTCAGGGTGAGAGAAAGGGCTACATTTGCTTTGGCTAAATAGGACATCACATTCGATGCTAAACCACAGGGCATGCTGCCTACTAAAATGATGCCCGCCGCGATTTCAGGCGGAAAAGAAAAAACCTTCGTGAGCCCCCAGCCAACAAATGGCATGATGCTAAAATGCAAAAAGACGCCTAAGACGACGGCTTTTGGCGAGCGCATCACCTCTGCGAAATCACTCATTTTCATTGTGGAGCCCATCCCGAACATGATGACCTGCAATAAGGGGATGATCAATGCTTTGAATTTAAAGTCACCAATACCTAAGAAGGGATCAGGGAAAATCAACGTAACTAGAACGGCAGCAATGATACTTAAGGAGAATTTAAGTCCTTTCATTTTTTGGTTTTTGCTGTCAATTTAAGAAAAATTAATTATTCAGCATTCCCTTGGTGACCCAAGCTTGAATTTGATTTATTTCACAGCTTCCTAACTTCGAAGTAGCGGAAGGCATGGGTTTGTATCCCACTGCGTGTGTGATGGAACCTATTAATCGGCCATTAGCCGCCTGCACTTTCACAACAGCATAAGTCGAAAGATCAATACCTGCTGAAGGACTCGCTGCACTATGGCAACCTACGCAATAGGTTTTAAGAACCGGTGCAACAGATGCACTATACGTGACATTAACGGTATCGCAATTAGCTGTATTTGAACAAGAATTGTTTTTTGCCCCTTGTTGAATCCATTTTAAAACAAGAGCTTTTTGCGTCAGACTAAATTCAGCTGCTGGAGCAGGAGGCATTCGGTCTTCACCTGTTTCGTTCAGGCATTTGTATAAATCGCTAGAGGTAGGATTAGAAACCTTGACCTCTCGGATGATATTAGTATAATCCGTCAAAATAACCCCATCTTTTTTCGAAATCGCATCGTGGCAACCACTCATCGCGCAATTAGAAGTGATTAATGGTAACACGGATTGTTGAAAAGAGACAGTGTCTGCGCTGCAATTAGCGGCGGGGGTAGAGGGAATGGGGGAAATAGTGGTTGTATCCACCAATACTGGTTGATCAGCCAAAGGCGTGTTTTTATCGTTCAAGCACGAGACAAAGAGAAATACGCTGAAAATATAGCCTAGTGTCCTCATTTTTTAGTGTAAGTCATTTTGCTAGATATTTTAATCACCTCCGCGATTTTGGCGAAAACGATTTTGGGAATATCCACTTTATAGTCGACTAAGCGCACTTCGAACTG
>JAURHT010000186.1 GCA_030833145.1 Aquirufa sp. | reverse complement strand
CTCAGGCAGCTGGATCTCTTTATTTGATTCAACAATTATACAATCGTCTAAATAAAAATTCTTTCATGCTGGCATCCACCTTGAAAGCGGTGGCCATCCATACCGCCCTAGACATGGAAGCGGTGGGTCCAGATTATAAAACGGGCTGGGGACTCATTCAATTAGATAAGGCAGCGGATTTGGTTAAAAATACGGGGAACTCTCATTTGTTAACAGAAGGAAAATTAGCCCAAGGAACCACGAAAACCTATACCATCACCGCTTCAGGAAATGGCCCATTACGCGTTACTATGGCTTGGACGGACCCTGAGGCTAGCACCTCTTCCGCCTTAAATGACCGTACGCCTCGACTAGTGAATGACCTCGATATTAGGTTAACGAGCGGATCATCTACTTTTCAACCTTTCTTATTAGACCCAGCAAACCCAGAAGCATTAGCGGTCAGAGGGGATAATATTCGAGATAATGTGGAACAAATTTTGGTTCCCAATACCTTGCCTGGCCAAACATTTACGTTAACGGTTAGCCACAAAGGAACGCTGAGAAATAGTAATCAAGATTATGGCTTAGCCGTTTCTGGAATCGGAGGTCCTGCCTATTGTGCGGTAGCGCCTAGTAGCGCTTCGACAGACTTCAAGACATTTAGCTTGGGAGCAGTAAAGGATTCAACTGGATTAAATCCGGTGTTTACAGCAGAATTAGGAGCAAATGTTCCTGTTAATTTTAATTTTGCCGGCAGCAGCGCGAAAAAAATGCGCTTGTATGCAGACTGGAATCAAGATGGTGATTTCGCTGATGCAGGAGAAGAATTATACAATTCTGCAAATAGTTTAACAACGATTAGCATCCCAAGCACCTTAAAGCAAGACAATTACTACCGCATGCGTTGGGTGGCTGTCAGTGGGTCAGGTGAGGCTCTTTCTTGTGGATCAGTGAGTGCGGGGGAGACGAAAGATTATGCCTTGCAAATTCTACAAGCCTCGAAGGACTTTAGTGCTGTTTCCATCACGCAGTCAACTGCTGGATTTTGTGAAAGCAATGGTCCAACGAATTTTATTGCCCGCGTCAAAAATGTGGGGGCATTAACCCAAACGAATATTCCCGTGCTATTGGAAATCAAGTCCGGCACCACCCTCGTGGGTACGGCCACAGGTACCATCAGCAGCCTCGCATCGAGTAGAGAGACCGACGTGAATTTGACGGGAAATGCTACCTTGGCCGCAGGTTTGAGTTATTCATTCACTTTGAAAACGCAATTAACGGGCGATCAAAACAGCGCGAACGACTCCTTTATTCTTAGTAAAACGATTGAAAACCCTACTGCACCTGTGGTGACGGGTACTATTTGTAGTGGTTCTACCGAATTGAGCTTAACTGCGACGAATGGCAGCCCCCTTTGGTACAATGGGAATACACTTCTAGGAGCTGGAACAAACTTAAAGACGCCGTCGACAGGGACTTTTTATGCGGCATTTGATAATTTGAATACGACGATGGGGCCGGCGACAAAGGCGGCCTTCGGCGGGGGAACGTATTTCTCCAATTTTGGCCCTGAACCGATATTCGTCGTTACCCAACCGACAATTTTAGAATCTGCGACCGTTTACATCGGAACTTCGGGAACCGTTACTTTTGGGATTTTTGACAAAGATACCGGGGAGCTGATTGCTTCTGTAAGTAAGGATTTAAAGGCAACTCGTACCGCTTCGAACTCAACCACTGTCAATAGTCAATTAATTGATGATAAAAATGACCCTGGCCAAAGGGTTGTCTTAAATCTTCCATTTCCAAAGCCTGGTAATTATATTTTATCTCATGTTTGCTCTAATGGTGCATCCATTTTTCGTAGCAACCGGACGGCAGCCGATACGGTTAACGCCCCTACCAACATTGGATACCCCTACGCTATACCTGGTGTTTTAAGATTAACAGGTGCTCTTTTCAACGGGGGCGAAATTCAATCAGGTTTCTATTACCTCTACGGAATGAAGTTTACATCCTATGCTTGTCCAAGCCCAAGAGTAGCTGTTGCCATTACCACAGGAGAGAGCCCTGCAGTGACGGTTAGTCCTACTGGTGCTTCCACCGTATGCTTAGGAGATAAAATAACGCTAACTGGTACAGCTGCCTCGGGTACACCTAGCTATCAATGGTTCAAAAATGGCGCTGCTATCGCTGGAGCCACAACAAACAAATTAGAGGTAAGCACAAGTGGCGTATATACCTTGAATTCTAGCTTCAATGGCATTTGTCCTGTGATATCGCCCGCATCAACTATCACGGCATCCGCACCATTAGAACCGCTTATCACCTTTAATCAAGGAATTTTAACAACTTCGCCTGGCACAAATATCCAATGGTTCCTAAATGACGTGGCTATTGCCGGGGCAACAGCAACAACTTATAAACCTACCTCCAATGGAATTTATAAAGTCAAATTACGCGATGTAAATGGCTGTTTAGCCTCTGCCAGTTACGGCATCACGATCTTAGCGGTAACGGCAGATAATCCATTTACCACGCTGTATGCGTTCCCAAATCCGGCAACGAATGAATTATACATTGGTATTCCGAATACTATTTCGGCTTCGAAAATTCGGGTTCGACTAACAGATATGCAGGGTAAAGAGATGAGAGATTATAGAGTAGAGAGTAGAGATAATCGATTAATGATCGATATTTCTGGCTTATCTACCGGAAATTATGTGATTAGCTTCCCTGAGCTGGATGGCGAGGCTTCGATTAAGTTCCAGAAGAATTAATTATTTTTTAGCCCAAACAAAAATCATCCGAGGCGACTCTAACTCATCAAATGCTGATAAGTTATAGTCGCCTTTTAGGTCAACTAAACTCAACCCAGCTTGCGCTGCGTAAGAAATAAAATCATTCTTTGCGACTAATTCTACTTTCTCCACGAACGAATACGTTTTCCCATGATCCGCAAAGTCAATGGATTTGTACAAATACCCTTTTTCAGACCAGCGTTTAATGTGAAAAGAAATACCTTCTCGTTCTACGGTTTCAGAAGGAACTAAATTCGCTAACACATAGGTCGGATTAAAGAAATCTAACACAAGAACACCCTCTGCTTTTAGACCGCCAGAGAAGGTGTCGAAGGCTTTTTGGTTATCCTGTGGATTATCAAAATACCCAAAACTCGTGAAGAAATTAAAGATCGCATCGTACTGATTTTGCAAGGGTAAAGGTTCCCGCAAATCGTGGACAAAAAAGAGCAAATCCTTGTTTTCGAAGGCTTGTGCTGCCTCAATGTTAGACGGAGATAAATCAAAGGCGTCTACTACGAAACCTAGGCTTTGTAGGGTAATCGCGTGTCGACCTTTTCCACAGGCTGCGTCTAATACGCGAGACCCTGGAGCAAATTGTAGCTTTTCTTGAAGCGAGGAAATAAAGCGTGCAGCTTCCGTTTCATCCCGCTTAGCATACAGTATATGGTAATAAGGAGAATCAAACCAGGCACTAAACCACTCTTTATCCTCCATTATTTGCGAATGCT
>JAURHT010000075.1 GCA_030833145.1 Aquirufa sp. | reverse complement strand
TTGAACTAATCGTCACAGTGAAAGGAATGCCCGATCCCGATACCGGATTTGTTTATGATCTAAAGCAATTAGGCGATCTCATTAAGGCTGAAATTATTGATAAAGTAGATCATAAAAACCTTAATTTAGATGTAGATTTTATGTTTGGCAAACTGGCTAGTTGCGAAATACTAGTGATGGAATTTTGGAAAATCTTAGCTCCTAAAATAGCAGCTACCTCTTCTTCCGCCACATTACATAAAATACACTTAATCGAAACGAATAAAAATTCGGTCGAATACTTCGGAGAATAAGTATGAAATACTTCATCCTAGCAGGAGAAAAATCAGGGGATCTTCATGGATCAAATCTAATTCAGGAAATCAAAAAACTGGATAATGATGCTCTAATTCAAGCCTGGGGTGGGGATTCAATGAAAAGCCAAGGAGCTGAAATACTGATACACCATAATCAACTCGCGATTATGGGCATTTTAGGGGTTATACAAAATATTCAACGACTAAAAGGGCTATTCAAGACCTTTGGTGAGCAAATAGAAGCCTTTCAACCGGATGCTGTCATCTTTATCGATTACGGTGGATTCAATTTAAAGGCCGCTAAAATAGCGAAGAAGAAAGGTTTTCAAACTCATTTCTATATTGCCCCTAAAGTCTGGGCTTGGAATAAAAGTCGTGTGGGTGAACTTAAGAAATGGATTGATCATCTTTATGTGATCTTCCCATTTGAATTAAAGTTGTTTAGAGAAGCTGGAATAGCTACCGAATATGTTGGAAATCCGCTACAAGATGCCATTCAAGCCTTTGTCCCCAATGAGCAATTCAGCTTAAAGGGTCAAAAATATATTGCCTTGTTAGCCGGAAGTCGAAAGCAAGAAATCAAGACAGCCTTACCCCTATTTGAACAATTAGCTAAAGCTAATCCTGATTTATCATTTGTGATTGCTGGCATATCGGATTGGAAAGAATTATACCAGACTAAGATTCCGGTTTTATTTGATCAGACCTATGATATAGTTCAACAAGCTGAAATGGCTATTGTTACCTCTGGAACGGCAACCTTAGAAACAGCCTTATTAAATACACCCCAAATTGTGGTTTATAAAACGGATTGGGTCTTTTATTCTTTAGCAAAAATCGTCATACAGATAAAATACATCTCCCTGGTCAACATAATTCTTGATAAAGTGGCTGTACCTGAATTAATCCAAGCTAAATTTTCTGTAGAACATATGACAGCCTGGATGCGAGACCTATTAACGAAGGGAAAAACCTACCAACAACAAAAGGAGGATTATAAAATCTTACAAGAGCTGGTAGGAAATGCGGGTGCATCGAAAAAAACAGCCGAACTACTCTATTCAGCTGCTTCCGCTAAATAATTCTTGATCCAAGATTTCTGTACCCCGGGAATCGTTTGGTAATAGTGTGCAATATCCAATTTATCTTTTTGGAACTCTCCTGTTGTATAGTAAGGCTCTCTAATTTTAATTTCCTTATTCACAAAGTCAAATCCAATCATAATTAGAGGTACTTGCGCCCCATTAGCAATATAATAAAAACCCGTTTTTAACTCCTGGACATCTTTTCGAGTACCTTCAGGTGCCAACACAGCATAAAAAGATTCCTTTGAATTATAAATATCCACGATGGAATCCACAAGATTTGATTTAGTTCCTCGGTTCACAGGATAACCGCCAAGCCAAGTAAAAATACCACCAAATGGCCCTTCAAACAGCTCTTTCTTACCCCAGAATAAAATGGGTATACGCAGTAAGGAACGAGCTCCTAAACCCACAATGAAATCTTTCCAAGTAGCATGTGGACAAACAATCACAAGTGCTTTCTTTAAATCACGCGGCACCTCTCCCACTAACTTCCAACCAGCTAATTTAAATAACACATCAAAAACAGGACTACTAACTAACATAGGTATCTAAAATTTCTTGTATTTGTATAAAGGAACGACTAGGATCAATTAAATAGGATTGAATCCCCATTGATTTAGCTGAATTAATATTAGTGACATTATCATCAAAAAACAATACTTCTTCAGCAGAAAATCCTTGTTCGCTCAATACCTGTTGGTAAATAGCTAAATCAGGTTTCACAAGCCCCATTTCAAATGAATAATACACGTGATTAAACAGACTGAAAAGATTTTGTCCTTCAGCGCCTAAGGATACCTTAGTAAATCGCTCAGCATGTATAGAACTGGTATTGCTTAAAAGAATTAGATGAAACTGTGATTTCAGTGAAGCTATCCATTCGTATACTCCATCATGAAAGTCTAATAATAAGGCAGAAAAGGCATGATCAAAATCCGCATCAGAAATAGTTAAATCCAAGTGCGATCGAAGATAATCCCTAAACTCGAGATCTGTTTGTTGACCTGATTCATAGGGAACCCATAGCTGATGCTCTAATATGGAAGATGCTATTTCTGACGAACTTAAAGAAGAATAGAGTGAAAAAGCCTCATAGGTAAGAGACAAGTCAATAGGTAATAAAACATTACCTAAATCAAAAATGATGGCTTTAGGAGCTGACATCTTATTCAATCACCTCACCCATGGCACCAAACTTATCGATACGTTGCGCAATTCGCGTAGCAGGGTCCAATGCAGATAAAACAGCTAATTCCTTTTTAAGCACTTCTTTCAAGGTCGCTGCAGCCTCTTCAGGATGAAGATGTGCCCCACCTAAAGGCTCAGGAATGATGCCATCAATCAACTTATTCGCTAACATATCATTAGCCGTTAATTTCAAGGCCTCAGCAGCTTGTTCTTTATAGTTCCAACTTCTCCATAAAATCGAAGAACAAGACTCTGGAGAAATAACAGAATACCACGTATTTTCCATCATTAAGACGCGGTCACCCACAGCAATACCTAAAGCACCACCAGAAGCACCCTCACCAATAATCACGCAAATAACAGGTACCTTAAGCATAAACATATCGCGAATATTACGTGCGATTGCCTCTCCTTGACCTCTTTCCTCCGCTTCTAAACCAGGAAATGCTCCCGGAGTATCAATTAGACATACAATAGGCTTGTTAAACTTCTCCGCCATTTTCATTAAGCGAAGCGCTTTTCTATATCCTTCAGGATTAGGCATCCCAAAATTACGGAACTGACGTTCTTTCGTATTGCGCCCTTTTTGCTGACCAATAAACATGACAGACATTTCTCCATCAATGGTACCAAAACCACCTACCATAGCTTTATCATCACCTACATTCCGATCACCGTGGATTTCAATAAATTCCTCACACAAATGCTCTATGTAATCAAACGTATAAGGACGATCTGGATGACGCGAAAGTTGAACACGCTGCCAGCGCGTCAAATTCGAAAATGTTTCCTTTTTCAATTCTAAAATCTTATCAGTCAAAGAGGCAACAGCAGCTGTCACATCGACATTATTCTCTAAAGCAAGCTTACGCATTTCAATCAGTTTATCTTCTAATTCAGCGATCGGCTTTTCAAATTCCAATAATGTTTTCATAAGGCGTAAATTTTAATACAAAAATAAAATTAAAGCTCGAAAGTCTCTTCCTTTTGAGGCAAAATAACGTCACTAAATCCTAATCCATTTAATATGGAAGAGAACTCTAGCATGCTTTCTTCTTCCCCGTGGGACAGGAATATCTTTTTTAATTTACTAGGCTTCTGTTGTTTAACAAAATCTAAAAGCCCGGTCTGATCTGCATGTCCAGAGAATACGTCAATCTTACGAATTTGCGCATTCACCTTATACTCGCGATCTTTCACCACTATTCTATCTGTCCCCGCTAAAAGTTGACGTCCTAAAGTTCCTTCAGCAGTATAACCAATCAATAGAATCGTAGCGTAAGTATTGGAAATATTATCAGCGATATGCTGCTCTACACGACCACCAGAAATCATACCTGAAGATGAAATAATAATACAAGGCTCACGGTAATCTTTAATTGCCTTACTCTCTTTCTCTGTTTGAAGGAATATCAAATTATCAACATCAAAAAGTTCGTCATTGTCTTTATGGAACTCACGAGCTTCCGGATTTAAATAGGATAAATATTTAGAATAAATCTTCGTTGAACTTCTACCCATTGGACTATCCGTAAATACGCGAACCGCTGGAAAATTACGTTCTTCTATCAATTTATTAAGCGTATACAAAACCGCCTGCGTTCTACCTACGGAAAAAGCTGGAATAACTAAACGACCTGGACGATCGATGCAGGTTTCTTGAATGACTTTTCCCAAAGCATCCATCGGACTATCCTTGTCAGCATGAATACGATTGCCATAGGTTGTTTCACAAACTAAGTAATCCACCTCAGGAAAAGGCTGAGGATCAATATGTAAAGGATAATTAGCTCTTCCTATATCACCACTAAATCCAATGGTTTTCGTCTCCCCATTCTCTTTAACTGATATCAATACATGTGCAGCACCTAATAAGTGACCAGCTGGCACAAACGTAATCTCTAAACCTGGAAATACAACAAATTTCCGATTAAACTGCAAAGTCACAAAGTTATCCATCGCATTCTCCACATCTTTCTGAAGATAGAGATCCCCTTTCCGAAGTAAGCGATCCATTTGCTTGTGTTTCTTGCGACTCTCGCCTTGTGCTGCTTTCAAACGACGCAAATGCAAACTAGCAGAATCCATCAATAACAACTCTGCTAAATCAGCGGTTGGAGGTGTACAAAGGATTTGGCCCTCATATCCTTCCCGGTATAACATAGGAATGTTACCCGAGTGATCTATGTGCGCATGCGTAAGAATAACTAAATTAATGAGAGAAGCATCGAAAGGAAAAAAAGACTTTTGCTCTACCGGCTCTTCGAAGTCGATCTTTCGCTCCATGTCCGTTCCACAATCGATTAATATTTGATAGCCGTCTTCTAATTGTAACAAGAACATACTGCCTGTCACCTGTCTAGCGGCTCCTAAAAAGGATAATTGCATAGAATAAAGAAAATAGGGGCTACAAGAGCCCCCTTTACCTTACAAAAATAAGAGTATTTTCTTAAAAATTACTTCACTGAAGCGAATTCCGCTTGAATTTTGTCTAATTCCTCTTTCGAATTTAATCGATCAGAAATCAATGTACGGTATCTAAACGTAACAGATTCTCCTTTTTTCAAAGTTAAATTACGTTCATCCTTTCCATTACTAAATACTTTAGCTCCTAAAGGATTCACAGCAAACAAACCATAACCACGTGCATGCCAATAACTTGGATAAGACACATTAGACGGATGATCGAAAATAGTTACAGAAATCGGATGATTATCCATCTCCCCATGTAGATTCATCCATTTTGCACGTGTACTCCAAACAGCCTCCCCTTTCACTCCCTCAGAGCTCCAATAATCGCCATTTACACCCGTATTATCCATGACAGGCACTTTGGTTTCAACGCCATGTGCATCTGTAAATACATCCGGTTTATTCGATGGAATTTCTAACTGACGTGCTACACGGATAGCAAACATACCATCTTTCACATCTCTAAATAAAACTTGGTCTGCAACAGCCGTTAAAGTAGTAATACGATCTACCGTTCTTGAATCAGCCGTACCAGAAAAAACATAAGTTGTCTTTTCTTGCAATACCTTTTGACCTTTACCATCATTATCTATCCAATCAGCTGACACTTCTAACAAGCCTTTCTTTGCATCTTGTTTTACAATGGACATATGAACAATCGTTCCCATTTTATGATTCTGCAAAGAAGCAATAATGTTAGTGGAGTTGTTCCAATAGTCAAAACCATTAACATCCTCATAATTCAACCACATACCTACGTGATGCGGATGATCTACCCGCTCTCCTGCACGAGGTGCCATAGGATAACCACGCGTAATCGTTGTTCCTTGAGCAGAAATTAACGGAAACAGAACCGCTTTCTTTAATACATCCTGACCTGGAAAGAAATAGGAAGTGAAAGGTTTACCACCTATTGACACGTCCACAGATGTTTTACCATTCTTAAAAGAAACAGGAAGGTTTTGTGCGAGGGTAGCAAAACTGCAAAGCCCTAAAACCAAGGTGAAAATCATTTTCATAATGCTTAATAAATAAAATTCCGAAGGCCAGAAGACCTTCGGAATCTAAAGTAAGAAATCAAATTAATCTTAGTAACCTGAATTTTGAGGGAAACCTCCATTTTCAGATAAATCAACTTGTTTTTGTGGAATAGGACGCACATAGTGGATGTCCTTAACACCTACAGCACCGTCAGTGTTGTAAAGTTTAACACGCTCCACTAAATTATTCCAACGCTTTAAGTCCATCCAACGTGTTTGCTCTCCAGCAAGCTCACGAGCACGTTCTTCCATGATTAAGTTCATATCCACAGAAGTCACTTTCATCGCATCTGCCTTACCAGCAGCTGCAGCACGTACACGTACCATATTGATGGCTGCTACCGATTCAGCTTGTTTGCCTAATTTGAATTGAGCTTCCGCTAACATCAAATAAGTATCCGCTAAACGATGTACAAAATAATCACGAGAACCATTTTCATACGTCATATCCGGACGAAGTGGATCGAAGAATTTCTGTAATGTAGGGAATAAAGCAAAGTTGTATAAACTAGGAACCAATACTTGGTATTTCTTAGTAGCACGCTCCGCTAAAGACATCTCATAACCCGGAATAAAGATAGCCGTATCACCTGCTTTATAAGTTAACGTAGCCTTAGATGCATCAAATGTAGTATTGATTGGCGTAGCAGATGGCTTATTTGAATACCAAGTATCTTTAAATGTCTTCTTATAACGCGTATCGTTCACACGATCAGCAAATACTGTATTCAACAAATAAGGAGTTGGTTTCAAACGCTTAAATGGACGACCATTCACAACGTCACGCTGCATACCTGGTTGAACATCATATTGCATACCAAAGTATAAGTGAAGCTTATTACCTTGGTTATCCACAAAACCATTTGTTAATGGATCTTGAGTATACTGTACTGCAAAAATAACTTCATCATTAATTTGATTCGATTGATCAAATACAGAAGCAAAATCAGGTAATAATTTAAAGCCATAGTTAGCAATTACATTATTACATAAAGTAGCCGCATTTGCATAATCAGTAGATTCCGCAAATTTCGAAGAAGCACGTGTTAAATACACTTTTGCTAACAAATTCTCAGCAGCAGCCTTAGTAGCACGACCATAATCTCCTGCTGCTTTCGTTGCAGGTAAAACCGGAATTGCTGCTAATAAATCTGTTTCTATTTGCTTGTAAACTGCTTGCTCAGACGCACGAACAGCTGTTTTTGTAGGACCAGTTGTTTCCTTTAAACGTAAATCCAAAGGACCAAACTGTTGAACTAAAATAAAGTAATAATGTGCACGCAAATACTTCATCTCAGCTACACGCGTATTCTTAACCGCATCGGTAATACCAGTTACTGTTGGAGCACGATCAATAACTGCATTAATTGTATTGATACCTTTGTAGGTTTCATCCCATAATTCAGCCAAAATGCTAACTGAAGAAGTTAATTGTGAATCATAAAAGTGGAATCCTTTGAAAGAACCATCCGCACCTGCACTATAAATATCTGTTCCGTATTCTGACATCGTTAAACCACGTTCAGTTGCATAGAATGAACGAAGTGGAGTATACGCAGCATTTGTTGCTGCTACGAATCCTGGAGTCGTAGCAATGTAATCGTTACTGATCTGAGAAACCACTGTCTCTTTCAGCAGATCACTACATGAGGCAGTACCCAACATAATCGCTGAAGCAATACCTAATGATTTTAATGAATTTTTGATATATAAACTTTTCATTATTTCAGGGATTAAAATTTAATATTTAAACCGAACGTAGAAACAGATGTAGCCGGAGTTACGTTGTTATCTACGTTACCGTTAGATGTCTCTGGATCCACACCATTTTCTTTAGAACGGTAGTTCGAGAAGATAAATGGTTGTTGAATACTAGCGTATAAACGTAAAGAAGCTAAACCTAATTTCTGAGCTGTTTTAGCTGGGAAAGTATAACCTACGTTAATATTACGCACCTTGATGAATGAACCATCAAAATACATAATAGCTGTATTGTATGCAGGGAACTCTTGGTTAAAGTTCGGACGAGGATATTTAGCACTCGGATTATTAGGAGTCCAGTAATCCACCTTGATTTGGTTATAACGACCTTGAAGGTAGTTAGAGTTTTGATGGAACTTAGAAACAATCATTTGTCCTTGACGTGTAAAGATGAAGAATGACAAATCGAATCCTTTATAAGAGAAACGGTTTGTGATACCACCAGTCCAAGACGGAACATCTGAACCTAATAACACACGGTCATCTGCTGTAATTTTTCCATCATTATTAGAATCTCTCACTTTAATTTGACCTACCGTGAAACCCATTGCCTTCGCTTTATCCGATTCCGCAGTTTGCCAAATACCAGCATACTCATAATCGAAATACGAGTTCAACGGCTTACCAATGAACCAACGGTTACCTACGTCATCTTTCGCTCCGTTGTAAAGAGAAACGATTTCTTCTGTGTTTTTGTAGAAAGTGAAATCAGTATTCCATTTAAAACCATTTGCAGCATCGATGTTAACAGTCGATAATGAAAGTTCAATACCACGGTTCATCGTCTCCCCTACGTTACGTGTAACGGCAGCGAAACCAGTTGAAGTAGGTAATTGATCAGATAATAAAAGATCCGTTGTATTTGTTTGGTAATATTCTAAGCTACCAGCGATACGACCTCTTAAGATAGAGAAGTCAGCACCGATATTTTGAGAAGTAGAAGTTTCCCATTTCAAATCTGCATTACCAATCGTGTTAGGACGGTATCCATAAGCAGCTGTGTTATTCCAAGCATACGATGTACGACCTTCTAAACCTACCGTTTGGTAAGGAGAAAGACCTTGGTTACCTACTTGCGCATAAGAAGCACGAATTTTCAACTCATCTAACCAAGTTAAATCTTTCATGAAGTTTTCTTGGTGTAAATTCCAACCTAAGGCTACACCTGGGAAGTTACCCCATTTCGAGTTTTCACCGAAACGAGATGAACCATCACGACGAGCAGTAACTGTTAACAAGTACTTCCCTTTGTAATCGTAGTTAATACGAGCCATGTAAGATGCAATAGTCCATTGAATAAGATTAGAACCTACACCTTGAATAGAAGACGCATTACCTACATTGTAAAACTGTTGCGTCTCCACAGGAACACCTAACACACTTTGAGTATATTGTTCGAAGTTATCACGTTGCATTGATTGTAATAATGTTACATTCAAGCTGTGATCTTTGAATTGCTTGTTATAGGTTAAGATATTTTCAATCGTATAATTAAATCCAAAACGATTGTCCGTAGAAGCCGTTGGGTTACCACCTTTGATATCATTTGTTAACGCACCATTGAAACGACCGTTACGAGAAATTGTAAAGTCTGGTCCAAAGTTCACACGGTATTTCAAACCTTTAGCTAATTGTAACTCAGCATAAATACTGTTGAAAATACGGTATTTCTTTGTCTCATCCACTTTAGCCCCTTTAACAATCTCATTCAATGGGTTTGTTAATAAAGCATCATCCGTTTGTTGGAAGATCAAGTTACCACTATCATCATAAGCTCTTGCTAATGGGTTTTGAGATAATAAATAACCATAAGGGTTTAAGTTAGCTCCATTTGTTTCAGCATACATCAAATAAGAAGATGCACCCACTTTTAAAGACTTATTCACTTGGTGATCAACACTTGCACGTAAAGAATAACGTGTGAAATCTAAACCTTCAATGATACCTTTATCTTGGAAATATCCACCATTGATAGAGAATTGCGTTTTATCGTTACCACCTTGAACACCGATCGCATGGTTTTGTTGGATACCTTTTCTTACCATCATATCTTGGTAATCAAGAGAACGTCCTTTAGCAATACCATCTAATTCAATAGGAGTAAACAACTTAGAATCAGCGAAAGCATCCACCACACCAGTTGGTACTAAGT
>JAURHT010000275.1 GCA_030833145.1 Aquirufa sp. | reverse complement strand
GCTGGTCCTAACCAGCTTTCATAATCTAATTCCAAAGGCACAGGTTGTGGAGTTAAATCCGTCTTTCCCACCCAATAAAATTTCCAATCAAAACCCGTATGCTTGCTTACCGTAAACTTCAATGGCCATCCTAATAATCCAGAATCAACCACCTTTTTCATGGGTTTTACGGTCGTATTCATTCCGTAAAAATTACCTTCAAAACGGAACCAGGTATTTAATCTAAATATACGTCCATGTTGCTGAACGGCCTCTTTCAAGCGTTTCCCCTCCCCGATTGTTCGAGTCATCGGCTTCTCACACCAAATATCTTTACCTGCTCTAGCCGCATCAGCCGCCATGATGCCATGCCAATGCGGCGGTGTAGCCACATGAACAATATCCACTTCAGGTAACTGAATCATCTCTCGGTAATCATGGAAGGATTTCACCCCTTTTTCCACTTTATCTAATCCGAGCTGTAGGTTTTTCTTATCCACATCACAAAGAGCTACGACACGAGTTCCCGCATATGGAATATGTCCTCGACCCATTCCGCCGGTACCGATAATCGCTTTAGTTAATTGATCAGAGGGTGCTAAAAAGCCCTTTCCTAATACATGGCGTGGCACAATGCTGAACGCAGCCAAACCCAGAACAGATTGTCCTATAAATTTTCTTCTTGAAACTGACATGATTAAACAGGTTTTGCACTAAATATAGGAATTATTTTGGAATTCCTACGCTGATAATGTGCTGATTAACCTGCTTTTGCAAATTTTCGAAAGAGGTCTGATCACCCCAGGTTTTGAATAAGGCTAAAACAAACAATTTAGCCTGCAATTGATACCCTTCTTTGGTCAAATGCAATTGATCCTTTAAGAAACACCCCTTTTTCACCCAATCTAAACTAGAACCAAAACCACCCATCACAGCATTCAAATCATAGAAGGGAACCTTCATTTCAGCGAGAACGCGAATCACTTCCTGCTGGTATTTTGGAACTCGATTTTGACTTCTCGTGTCGGGTGGACTAGTCAGCAGAAATGCCGTTTTAGGAGAAATTGATTGGATTTCCCGAACGAATTCAAGCCAAGCATTTTTATAGGACTGACTTTCCCACTTCGCATTATAGGCTTCATTCGTCCCAAACGAACTAATGATCAGATCTGGTTGAAGAATCTTGATCTGGTCCAAAACTAAGTTTGCTCTCGATTTCAAGTGCGTAAACTGTGCCCCTGCGACGCCTAAATCGATATATTCAATTCCCTTTTCCTCTCTCTGCAACTCGATTCCATGCAAGGTAAATTGATCACCAAGACCTACGTTACGTAAAGAGAGAGTAAATTGATGAACGGGCAAAGTGGATTCAAAGTCGTAATAACGCATGCGCTCTTTTTGTTGCTGATGAACTAGTACGAAACCCGAATCTAATCCAGGAATTAGAGCACACGAATCAGATTCCGTCCACACACGAACCCGGCGAAACAACTGTAAAGAATCTTTCGCTATCCATTGAATTTTCGCTGAAGTATCCCGCGTGGAAACGGCATATCCGGTTAATCCTATATTTATACCAGAGGCAGGCTTTAGGACCGAAATCCCTATCCAACTACCAAAAGCTTTCGTTTTAAAAAGCCGACCATCCACACTTTTCGCTAGTGGGTAGGGGAAATGAATACCTGAGTTTTTGGCCTGCAATAAGCGCTTAATCTCTCCCGAAAAATGGCCAATCTGTACATGAGAATCTCCCAGATGCAAGACCTTCAAATCTCCCGATTTCCATTTATTTGAAAGCAACGCCAAGGAAGAATCTTGTTGAATTTCATTGCAAGGAAGACAAACCTTCAACGAATCTATTTCTGCCTTTATAGGAGTAGATAAGAGCCAAAAAAGCACAAATAAATACCTCAAAATTGAAAGTAGATAAAGGGTTGAACTAAGGCGTCACGGAACTGAATGATGAACTGTAAGGCGGCTAACAAGAAGAAAAACCAGAAAAAGGAAGGAATATAAAAGCTCCACTCAAATCCTTTTTTCTTCCAAGCAGACGGAATCAATATCCATACCGATAACGCTATCATCAAGATAGCAAGTTCATTTCGAGAAAACCAAAAACCCAAAAAATCAAGCTCGGATGTAGCGTAAGTGATTTGATTTAAGATAGTTAAGGCTGAATCAAAATCTTTCGCCCGGAAGAAAATCCAACAAAAAGTGACAAAGCAAAACGTTAAAATTCCGCCTGTAAAATCCATCCATTTACCGATAGGAAGGTTTTTATGAACTACCTTGTGAAGTGCTAAAGCTAATCCATGCGCCGCTCCCCACGCTACGAATTTCCAACTCGCCCCATG
>JAURHT010000041.1 GCA_030833145.1 Aquirufa sp. | reverse complement strand
TTAAGGCGCAATGTATTGAAATGAGCGCCTGATTAATTTTGAGATAAGGAATCGGATGATACAGATAGGGAATCAGAAGTAGATTCTGTCCGTTCTACTGGCAATTTGCCTTGTTTGGCCAAATCAAAATAGACTAATTCCACCTGCAAAGATTTCGTTTTAGGATAGGTCTTCAGTACTTGCTTGTAGACTAAAGCTGCCTGTGAATATTTTTTCATTTTGACTAAAAACCGAGCCCAATAACGCATAAAATAGGGATCCAATGGGTATTTCTTCAAACTTGCTAAAATCAATTGCTGGTAACGCAAAGAAGCTAAATTTTGCAAGGCCTGCTCATAATAAATGTACACTAAGGGTGATTCGTCAGCTGGCTTTGAATCCATCAAAGTATATAGTCGAGCAGAATCAGAGACCGCATAGTCCTTTACCGCTTTTAAAATAGCCTTATCCGAAGCAGGTATGAGGCTAGGATCGATCTTTTTCAAATAATAGCGACCTAAACTCATCTGCTTGGTAGCAAAATAATTTTGAACTAACAAAAGCGTGTTTTGAGGAGAATTTAGGTCTGTAATTTCCACCAATTTAGCCCGATCAATTGAAGTCGCATAATCTTCTACTTTCTGCTTAATTATAGCAGAAAGAGCTAAATAATCAGGTTCACCTGGATTATCACGCAAGGCTTTTTCGATATCCTGATCAGCTAAACCATACGCGTGCAGACTTATATAGTTCTTCGCTCGCAAATAATACAGATTCGCACTAGGCTGATCTTCCAGTTGAAGCGTTAAAAACTGAATATTCTTCTCCGCTTGCTGACCTGTGTTGATCGCTTGCTGATCAGGAATTTTCTCACCCTTGGAGTCGGGAGAACTTTGGCAAGATCCTAAAAAAAATAAACCTAAAATAAATAATCTTATAGCCATTTTAACACAAAATCAATCATCCAACGCACTTTCACGCCATAAGGAGGATAGAAATTCTTTAATAAATTTGTTCGTTGAATGACTACTGATTTTTGGTTAGAGAACTCGACAAAACCATAATGACCACCAGATTTACCAATTCCAGAGTGATTCACACCCCCAAATGGCAATTCATTATGTCCAAATTGTATCAAACAATCATTCACCACCGACGTTCCGGAACTCGTATGATCTAAAATATATTGATTAAACTCCGCGCTCGTCGAAAATACGTACAAAGCGAGTGGCTTGTCACCTTGGCGAATGTTTGCCGTCACTTCAAATTCATCTTGATAGGACATCACAGGTAGGATTGGTCCAAAAATCTCTTCCTGCATAATGCGCATATCCGGCGTACAATTAATCAATACCGTAGGTTCGATAAAACAATCATCGGCATCCGTCTTTCCTCCAAAGAGCACTTGGGCTCCTTTTTCTTTCGCATCGTCCAATAAGGATACAATGCGATCAAAATGACGGCGATTAACGATACGGGCATAATCTTTACTTTTCGCCACATTCTTACCATAAAAAGTTTCAACCGTAGCCTCTAATGCCTTTAAAAAAGAGAAATAATGCTTTTCGTGCAGATATAAGTAGTCTGGGGCGATGCAGGTTTGGCCATTATTCAAGAACTTACCCCAAGCAATTTTAGCTGCAGCTTCCTCCACATTCACTTCTGGGCCCACAATTGCAGGAGATTTACCACCCAATTCAAGCGTTACAGAGGTTAAATGTTTTGCAGCCGCGGCCATCACCACTTTCCCAATGGCTGGACTTCCTGTGAAGAAGATATGATCAAATTTCTGCTCTAATAAAAAAGTAGAAACACTGGCATCCCCCTCAAAAACAGCTACTTCACTTTTATCAAATAAAGACGAAATCATCTTTTGAATAAATGCCGCAGTTGCAGGGCTTAATTCCGACGGCTTTAAAATCACCGCATTACCCGCCGCAATTGCGTGTACTAAGGGACAAATCGACAGATTAAAAGGGTAATTCCAAGGAGAAATAATCAAACAAAGACCTTTTGCTTCATATTGTACTAATCCTTTCGTCCCTAATAACATTAAAGGGGTTGAAACCGATTGAGGTTTCATCCAAGATTTCAAATGCTTGATCGTGTGATTGATTTCTCTCTTCACACCTAGCATCTCAGCAATCACAACCTCAGAGGCGGGCTTTTTAAAATCAGCGTACAAGGCATCACATAATTCCTCTTTATGTTGCATCAAATAGCTTTCAATTTTGCGCAATTTAGAAATGCGATCCGAAGCAGATGAGGTAGATAAACGCAATAAAGCGGATTTCTGTAAAAGTAAAACGTCTAATATTTGATTTTCCATAGCTAAAAAATGAACTGTAATTTTTCTTCTAACTCGTCAAAATAATAATTGTTTCCACTCGGTTTTCGTAGTGAATGACCCGCCACGTACCACAAACCGTCTCCTGGATAAACGGCTAAACTAGCCGATTTACAATTCTGATTGGCCTTATCTGCAGAAAATTCTGCGATAAATACGTGGTTCATTAAATCTTGTAATTCATCCCAATTAGCAACCGTTTTCTGTCCTTCTTCGCTGTCTTGATACGTAAAACTTAAGGAGGCAAAAGACATTTCTCCTTCGATTTTGCGCCAATTACCTTTGCGATCCATAAATTGAAATCCCAAATAAAGCGGTAATTCACGACCATCGATTTCGAACATCGCTTGCATAAATTCTTGAATCAACGATTCCTGAGGCTCTAAGTACAAAGGCACATTGGGCGTTGTGTCATTTGCTTCTAAAGTAATAAATGGCTCTTGGTCTTTAGGTGAGCAAGATCCTGTCACATATTCTTGGAAAGCAGACATCAAACGATCTCGCCAAACCAATGGCAGTTCACCTTCATAAGTCCAGCTATCATCAGGAACTAAACCATCCGCAATTAATTCTTCGCGAGAAAAATCCGAGCGATCAATGTATTGAATTTCAATCGCCACCGAGGGCTTGTCTGTATCAAATTGTAAAAATGAAAATACAGCTTCTAAATGGTAAGGCGCTGGCACATTAATGGGCGACTCATAGAATAGCTTGAAGCTGCGGGATAATTTATTCGGGTTCATCTAAAGGGAATTAAGATACAAAGCTACGGTTTTCGCCGTATCAATTTTAGCTGTGGCGGTTTTAATAAAAGAAGGAAGGCAAATGATTTCTTTCGGAATCTCTGCTGAGCTTAATGGCGCTGTTTCTAGGTTAATGGAAACAGGTGATGAAGATTCCAAAAACAAAACCAATTTTTGACCCCAAAAGGCATCTGGAATTCCCGCTACAAATAGGGGTAAGGAGGTCAAAGAACGATATGCCTGTTCTATTTTCTCAGGCTGTAACTTGATACCGCCTGAATTAATGACGCGATCTAAACGTCCTCTCAAGACAAATTGATCCGCATCAACCATTTCAACTACATCTCTCGTCTCTATCCATTTGTTTTCTGTCACCGGAGCACAAATCAATAAACAATCTTCGTCATTCAGACCTATTTGAACACCTGGTAATGTTTGAAAATAAGACTGATTCCAAGTCCGATAGGCAATATGGGAAACCGTTTCGGTCATCCCATAGGTTTCATAAACAGGAAAACCGTAGTCTTTTCTCAAGCTGTCAGGCACAGAGGCGCCGCCTAACAGAACCCCTTTTGCCTCTTTAAAATAGACATTTAGTGAAATTCCTGAAGAGAGCATCGTCGCCCATTGCGTAGGCACAAAAGAAGCTAAATGAATGTTTTGAGAAGGGATTTGGCTAAGGGGGTTTTGGCAAGGTTCAACTAAAATGAGTGCTAAATCGTGTACCATCGCCCTCACTAATACCATCGCTCCAGCAATGTAAGTGGGTGGCAAGGACAATAGGGCCACATTTCCTTTTTCCAGTTTTAACCAATCTCCAGTCATCTTTGCAGATAAATACAGTCGCTCCCGAGAAATGACAATAGGCTTTGGTTCGCCTGTGGAGCCGGAAGTGTGAAAGGTGAACTCTGTTTGACCCGCTCGCCAAGCCTGGCAAAAAGCAAAGACTTGCAGTTCAAATTCTGTTTCAGCCACAGGTAAATCCAAGAAGAGCGAAGCCAGATGACGCATATAATTAGAGAATCTTTCCAAAATTAACCAAACATTCTCTAATTTCGTAGGTTATTAAAGGTACACCCTTTACTAAGCCCCATTTATGTCAGAAGAAGCTTTTTTTAATCCCATTAATCCTGATAAAGTAGCCGAAAATCCAGGTTTACTTCCTTATGCCCATACGGCAGGAGGTGCAGTTATCAAACCGGATGATATGGGTAAGGTAAAAGGCCGTTCTATGCTAGCGATGCGCCAGCAAACAGACCGCCAAATGAACCAACTGTACGAGCAGATGGAGGTATTAGCGCGTCAGGCAAAATTATTAGCAGATCGTAAAGAAATTTCAGAGCGCATTTATGATGCAGCTATGGGTTTCGAACCCATTATTAGTGAGACCTATTATTTATACGAAAAAGAAAACGGAGCAGACTTACTTTCCCTAGTAGCGCCGGAGGAATGGGGCCGATCGTTTAAATATAGCCGTTTTTTAGCCAAAGTAACTTTATTAGCCGACCACACATGGGAGGTAGAATACAACGAATCAAACTAATACATTTATGATTTCATCTTTCCCTTGGGAAACCATCAAAACCTACGAGGATATCTTATTTCAATTCTACAATGGAATTGCGAAAATCTCGATCAATAGACCTCATAAACACAATGCTTTCACTCCATTAACCGTCCAGGAAATGTCTGAGGCGATGGAATTGGCTCGCCAAGATCCGAAAGTGGGTGTAATTATTTTAACAGGAGAAGGCGGAAAAGCGTTCTGTTCTGGAGGGGATCAAAGTGTCCGTGGAGATGGTGGCTATGTGGGAAAAGATACCGTTCCACGTTTAAATGTTTTAGACTTACAACGTCAAATCAGAACGATTCCTAAGCCCGTCGTGGCGATGGTAGCTGGTTGGGCTATCGGTGGTGGTCACGTATTGCACGTGATTTGTGACTTATCGATAGCGGCTGAAAATGCGCGTTTTGGCCAAACTGGACCGAATGTGGGATCTTTCGATGGTGGTTTTGGTGCGTCTTATTTGGCCCGTGTCGTAGGTCAAAAGAAAGCGAGAGAAATATGGTTCCTGTGTGATCAATACGATGCTTCTGAAGCACTACAAATGGGATTAGTGAATAAAGTGGTTCCATTAGAAGAGCTAGAAAAGACTACGGTAGCCTGGTGCGAAAAGATGTTAGAAAAGAGTCCTTTAGCGCTTCGTATGTTGAAATCTGCGTTTAATGCGGAATTAGACGGCCAAGCAGGTATCCAAGAATTAGCAGGTAACGCAACACTTCTTTATTACTTGTCGGACGAGGCCAAAGAAGGCAAGAATGCCTTCCTTGAAAAACGCAAACCTGACTTCTCTAAATTCCCTAAATTCCCTTAATCATGAATTATTGGTTAGTAAAATCAGAGCCTTTCAAATATTCTTGGGATGATTTCGTTAAGGAGGGGAAATCTGTGTGGGACGGCGTTCGTAATTACCAAGCCCGGAACAATATGATGGCGATGAAAAAAGGTGATTGGGTCTTTTTTTACCATTCAAACGAAGGAATGGAAGTCGTAGGATTAGCAGAAGTAAAACGGGAATACTTTCCTGATCCGACTACGGAAGATCCACGTTGGGTCGTAGTCGAATTAATCCCCGTTAAAAAATTCGCTAAAACGGTCACATTGAAAACGATGAAAGCAGATGATCGCTTATCTAGTTTAGCGCTTATCAAACAATCCCGTTTATCCGTAACACCCGTCGCAAAAGCAGAATTCGATATAATTTTAAGCCTAGCTGAATAAAGATGAAATCGATCCGCCTACTTATTATCTTAACACTTTGTACTCTAACTGTATTCGCTCAAGAAATGAAGCGAATTGAAATCCCAGTAGGTTCAAGTCAATTGGAAACTTTTTCCATTCCATTAGGAGAAAAAGGGGTGATTGTATTAAATCACATAGGTAAAGCGGAATTCAATATTAGAAAATTCAATACAAATTTAGAGCAGGTTTGGACAAACCAAGGAAGCGTAGACGGCAACCTAGATTATGTAACGCATTGTTACGACGGGAATCGCCTCTATTTATTGTTTAGTCGCTTTAAAAGCAATAATTACTACATCGTTCGTGTCAACCCAAGCGATGGTAAATTGGAAAAATTCCAAATTTTTTCCGTCGAGAAGATGGAGATTTCGAACTTTAAAGCATTAAATCAATCCTTATTTATTGGGGGTATCATTAACAGCACACCCGTCATTCTTTTCACTAATTTAAGTGAGAAAAGAACCCGCATTCTTCCGGCTGTCGTGAACGGACAAGCAGAGATCCAATCGATGGATTTAGACACATTGCATCAACAAATCAATGTAGTGTACTCTGTAGGCAAAAAGGCAAAGAGCTATCAATTAATCCTAAAATCCTTTGATGAGGATGGGAATCAGCTAGGGCAAATTACGATGAACCCGAAAGACGAGTATGCGCAGATGAATGCCAAATCAACTCAACTAAACGATTCCTTACAGATAGTGGTGGGAACCTATGGCCATAAAGGCTCTATTGGATCCTCTAAAGGACCTAGTTCACAAGGCATATACTTCAGCTCCTACTTAGATGGAGATTTACAAGAGTCAAAATTTACAAGCTTCACGCAGTTTACGAACTTCTTTAATTTCTTAGGAGAAAAACAGAAGAACAAACAAGAGAAAAAGATTAAATCGAAAGAGGAAAAAGGAGAGGAGCTACGTTTAGATTACCGTCTATTAATGCATGAAATCATCAAGAAGGGTGACCATTATATTGTAGTGGCAGAAGCTTTCTATCCAGATTATAAATATGTGAATTACTCGCCTTTTGGAGGAAATTTGGGAATGCTCGGTGGCGGACTCTATTCCCCTTGGAATATGATGTATAATCCCTATCGATGGGGTTATGGGAATTATGGATTGTATTCGCCCTTTTCAAGCTATTACAGCCCTTGGGGGTACAGAGGCTATAATTCATACAGCAATTCACAGCAGTTTGATGGTTGGATTTATACCCACGCCGTGATCGCTGAATTAGATGAGAAAGGGAATCTACTTTGGGATCAGTCAATTGACTTAAATAATATCAAAGAGGAAAAATTAATTCAAAAGATTAAGACCTCATTAAATGGAGATGTGTTGACTTTATCTTACCAAAGAGGGAACAATATTATCTCTAAATACATCAGCCCTGAAGGTCAATCAGGCGATGAGAAAGTACAAGAATTGAGCACTCAAAATGAGGGTGATAAAATTCGCCGTCAAGAAAAATCAGACCTTAACTATTGGTATAGCAATAACTTTATCGCTTCTGGCAACCAAACTATTAACAATTCAGAGGAAGGAAGACGCTCCGTGTATTTCCTAACTAAAATCCCATTGAACCCCTAAAATTTGAAAAATTCAGCTTCTATTACCATTGAAACACCCGCTTTTTGGGGTAAAAACTACGAATTAATTGACTCAGGTGGGTTCGAAAAACTGGAACAGTTTGGAGCCTTTGTGGTGAGACGTCCGGAGCCGCAGGCTGTTTGGCAAAAATCATTATCTGAAGAATTCTGGGCAAGTAAAGCGAATGCCTATTTCAAAAAAGAAAAGGGAAGTACGGAACGTGGAGTTTGGGAAGTAAAGAAGGGAGTGCCAGATAAATGGTTTATGCCGTATCAATCGGAAACCTTAGATTTAAATTTCAAAATTTCCTTGTCCTCGTTTAAACATGTAGGCATCTTTCCGGAGCAGGCATCAAACTGGGAGTTTTTGGCAAAAAATATTCCTTTATTAAAAACACCCAAACCTAAAATCTTGAACCTATTCGCCTACACAGGTGGAGCGAGCTTAGCTTGTAAACAGGTAGGAGCTGATGTGACACACGTGGATTCGGTGAAACCCGTCTTATCCTGGGCAAGAGAAAACATGGAAGTATCCAAGCTTGACAATATACGTTGGATGGCAGAAGATGCGCTTAAATTCGTCAAACGCGAAGCAAGACGCGGCAATTTCTACCAAGGTATTCTTTTGGATCCTCCAGCCTATGGTCGCGGTCCAGAAGGGGAGAAATGGATATTAGAAGAACAAATCGATGATATGTTGCGTTCTGTGAAGGAAATTTTGGATCCGAAAGAACATATTCTATTAACGAACGTCTATTCCTTAGGATTTTCAACCTTGGTTGTAGAAAACTTAATGAAAGGGATTTTCAATGTGCCAGAACAGGCGGAATCAGGAGAGATCTTTTTGAATGATGAATACGATAAAAAACTCCCATTAGGAGTTTTTTATCGCTATCTATATCAATCTTAGTTTTTCGGATAAATAACGCCTTTAGCTGCTAAAAGCGTATTTTTCATCAAGGAAACGATGGTCATGGGACCTACTCCTTTAGGTACAGGCGTGATGTAGGAACATTTAGGAGCTACATCATCGAAATCCACATCGCCCTTTAAAGCAAAGCCTGATTTCTTTGTCGCATCTTCCACGCGTGTTAAACCTACATCGATAACAACGGCACCTGGTTTAATGTGGGCAGACTTAATAAACTCTGGTATACCCAATGCCGCAATAACAATATCCCCTTGAGAACAAATTTCTTCTAGATTAGTCGTTCTAGAATGCGTTAAGGTAACCGTGCAGTTACCCACCGGGTGATTGCGCTGCATCAAGATGGACATCGGTAAACCTACAATTTGAGAACGACCGACTACTACGCAGTGCTTTCCAGCGGTTTCAATCTTGTAATAAGCTAATAAATCCAACACTCCTTGCGGTGTGGCAGAGATGTATGCCGGCAATCCTTTGGCCATGCGACCAATATTGATGGGGTGGAAACCATCTACGTCTTTAGACGGATGAATCGTTTCCATCACTTTATCTGGATTAATGTGTTTTGGAAGTGGTAATTGAACGATTAAGCCATCCATTTCCGGATTGTCATTCACTTTTTGTACTTCCGCTAACAAATCAGCTTCAGAGATCGAAGGATCAAAACGCAGGAGGGTAGACGCAAAGCCTAATTCCTCACACGATTTTACTTTATTCGCCACATAGGTCTCAGATGCGCCATTATTGCCAACTAGAATTGCCACTAAATGAGGGGCTTTTTGGCCCGCTGCAACTATTTGTTTTACTTCTTCACCGATCGCGACTTTCATCGTTTCGGCCACCATCTTTCCATCGATAATCTGACTCATATGTTTATTTTTTACGTGCTTTTTTAGGGGCTGGAGCCGCGTCGCCTAAGGCTAAACACTCCTCTAAGGTTAAATCAGCAGGTTCCGTTCCTTTAGGGATCTTCACGTTGCGTTTTCCGATTTGGATATACGGACCGTACATGCCGTTCACTACCTTAACAGACTCATTCTCTGCAAATTCCTTAATAAATTTATTCGCTTCCACTTTACGCTTTGCCTCGATTAATTCGATGGCACGCGCTTGATCAATGGTGGCTAAATTATCTGTTTTCGCTAAAGAATAATACTTGCCATTGTGCTTTACATAGGGACCAAAACGGCCTTTACCGGTCTCAATCAAGGAATCTTCAAAATACCCTAATCCGCCTGCTTCCGCATCTTTCAAGGCTTGTGCAATGACGGCAATGGCTTGATCCATTTCAATCGTAAACGGATCGTGTGTATCAGGCAAACTAGTGAATTTGCCATCATATTTAATGTAAGGACCTAATTTTCCAGCACCAATAATCACTGGCATATCGTTGTGAATTCCCACTTCGCGAGGCAATTTAGGGCGCTCTAGTAATAATAAAGCCTCTTCAAAAGTTAACGTACTCACCGCTTGCGTCTTGGTTAAATTCGCAAAAACCGGTTTTTCTTCTTCTGAGGATTCTCCTAATTGAACAAAAGGACCAAACTTTCCTAAACGAACCGAAACTAGTCGTCCCGTCTTCGGATCTACGCCTAATTCACGTCCACCACCCACAGAACTGCGGTTAATAGACTTAGAATCTTCAATCGTTTGGTGGAAAGACTTGTAGAAGTTTTTCATTAGAACCGTCCACTCTAATTTACCTTTAGCGATGTTATCAAATTCATCCTCCATCTCCGCGGTAAACGTATAATCGACCACGTTTTCAAAGTTTTCTACTAAGAAATCTGTAACGAGTGTTCCAATGTGCGTAGGAAATAATTTCGCTTTTTCTGTACCCACCGTCTCCGTAGCCTTATTTCCCGCAATTTCGTTATTCGAAAGTACCCAAGTTTGGAATTCACGCTCTCTTCCTGGACGATCTTCTTTCACGACGTAGGCACGCTTAATAATGGTAGAAATGGTAGGAGCATAAGTCGAAGGACGACCGATGCCTTTTTCTTCCAAAGCCTTCACTAAACTTGCCTCCGTATAACGAGGCGCGGCTCTGGTGAAGCGTTCTTGGGCCTTCATTTCATCTAATGTCAACAATTGTCCGACGTTCAAAGGAGGCAACATATCTTTGTTCTCATCCTCGTCCTCATCATCTTTGCCTTCTAAATAGGCCTTCAAGAAACCTTCAAAGGCAATCACTTCACCTTGTGCTGATAACAACTCAGGTGTCGTTGAAATATCAATTAAAGCGGTCGTGCGCTCAATTAAGGCATCCGCCATTTGAGACGCGATGGCACGCTTCCAAATTAACTCATATAAACGCTTCTCACGCGCATCACCTGTGATACTGTGATTGGCAAAATCTGTTGGACGAATGGCTTCGTGAGCTTCTTGTGCGCTTTCAGATTTGGTCTTAAACTGACGACTATAGTGGAACTTAGCGCCATAAGCTGATTCAATTTCCGCTTTCGCTTTATCTCTTGCTTCTTGCGATAACATCGTAGAATCGGTACGCATATAGGTAATGCGACCTGATTCGTAGAGTTTTTGGGCGACAGACATCGTCGTGGCTACCGCAAAACCTAATTTACGCGAAGCCTCTTGTTGCAAAGTAGACGTCGTAAAAGGAGGAGCAGGTGTTTTTTTCGCCGGCTTGGTTTCTAAGCTTTTGATGCTGAACGCAGCGCCTACACATTTTTTTAAGAAGGCTAATGCATCATTTTCTTTGGCAAATGCCTTCGACAATTCAGCTTTCAATACCTTCTTACCTGGAAGATCAAAATGGGCAACAACTTTAAAGGTAGCCACCGCCTCGTGATTTTCAATTTCACGCTCACGTTCCACAATTAAACGAACCGCCACGGATTGCACACGGCCGGCAGATAAACCTTTTTGTACTTTAGACCAAAGCACCGGAGACAATTCAAACCCAATCAAACGATCCATAATCCGGCGTGCCTGCTGCGCATTCACTAAATCCATATCAATGGTACGTGGCTGCGTAATGGCTTGCAAGATGGCTGGCTTCGTAATTTCACGGAATACAATCCGTTTCGCGTTATCTTTTAACCCTAAAGCTTCTTTTAAGTGCCAAGAAATGGCTTCTCCCTCCCGGTCGTCGTCCGTTGCTAACCACACTTCCTCCGACGATTTCGCTAAACTTTTTAACTCAGAAATGACCTTAGTCTTATCCGCAGATACCACATAGGTAGGAGCGAAGTCGTTCTCCACATCAATGGCTTTGTCTCCTTTTAAAGGCAAATCGCGTACGTGACCAAAAGATGACTTCACCACGAAATCCTTTCCCAAATATCCTTCTATGGTCTTCGCTTTCGCAGGAGACTCAACGATGACTAAATTTTTTGCCATTATGCTGGTTAAAAAATGAAATTCTTAAAATGACCTCAAATATAAGGGCTCTAAATTTAACAAAGTGGCAAAATTCGTCGAAAAGCTAAAAAAAATTATTCTGGGATATTTCCAATGCGAATTCGTGAATTGATATTCACCCGAAATCCGATGTAACTGAATTGTCCATTAATGAAGTTCGCAATCGCCTCTAATCGAAAGACTTTAAACACGCCATCAAGTCCGTAACCTACTTCGTTATATAGTAAATTTTGATTCTGGACATAATTCGCATTGGCGATCAACACTTCCTTTACATAGAGTTTTTTCATGCCTAACAGAGGTTTTAACCAAAGATTAGAAAACTGAAAAAAGCTCAGCGCTTCTACATAGCTTCCAGCGGTAGAATTAGCATAATGGTTCACATTCAACCGCTGGTTAGCACCTGACGTAAAGTTTTGGTAATAACCGACTAAACGCTCAGAGGCTAACATTTCACCCGCCTGAACTAGGTTTAACGTCCCATTATAATGCTTAAAGTCGATAAAGTAGGATGGCTTGTTACCTATAAATGTACCGGCATTAATCAATAAGCCCATTTTAATCCAAGGATTCACTTCAATATTATGTAGATAGGACAATTCCACTTGATTAAAATCCGTAGAAGACCCAGCCACGTCTTTCCACCCTGCGCGGTATTTCGCTAATAACAGGGGAGAAGATCCCCAATCTGTCAGCCGTGTATTCGCTCGGTAACTTTGGGTTAAGAAAGGTCGAAAACCTACTTGCAGCTGCGTAATAAAAGATTTATGAGTTGCAAAACCCTCCTGTGTATATTCTGAATTTGTTGGATTATTCGGTTTAAAATCACGATTCAAGAAATTAATCCAATAATAATCCGTCGTATTATCCATCTGAGATCTTTCGGAATATTCAATCAATGATTTTAAAAAGAAACGAGCAGAGAAACGCTTGGTCAGGTTCATTGAAGTAAACTTAGTCCGGTAAATTTTCATCTGGTTATTCTTCAATAACAAAGTAGACAACGAGTTCATCTCTGGCGAAATCGTATTCTCAGGATTATATTGAGCTACATAATCCCCATTTGCTACCGTTAAATCGAAAGAATCCGAGCGGTAACGTAACCTCAGTAAACCAGAATTACGGTTAATGCCAAAAGCCCTTCGACCCAAAACCTCCGCCTCTAACAACTGATAACGCGACCATCGCTTTCTAAACACCACAGCCGTATTAACCACAAATCCTTCTACTGTATTAAAATTGGAATCAAAAACGGGGGATTTATAATAGATTTCAAATGGATAAAAATCACGCTTGAATTGTCCAAAATAGAAAGACTTACTCAAAATAAGCTGCGTAGGATTAAAAGGGGCAATTCTAAAGCTGTCAATGAGCACCTCTCGGTTCTTCATTCCGGGTACCTCGATAAAAAACGAAGGATCTAAACCTCTATTAGTTTCAGCCGATTTGTAATAGACCGAATCAATCATCACTAAATTAGAGGTGGGCCTTTGTTTCCATTTGCGCAACAAAGAACCGTGTAAATTAGTCAAAAATTGATTCGCAAATGTCTCATCAAATGCTACTGGAGATATATTCAAGGTCTCTTTGGGATTTTTAGGTTCGTCAAACAGACGTGAATCGAATCGCCATTCCTCTGGCTGACCAATGGACTCTTGCTCCCAAACATACTCCCCATCACTTCCCAATAACCCAGCCACTAATTTAATTTCCCCTTTCTTCGGGATCCATTTGTCCTGAAAGAGCTGATGTTGCAAATCAAACGAATAATCAATCGCATCTGCGAAGACAGTTCCTTTAAATCGAACGATCCAACCCGCTTCATCTAACGTTAAAACACCCTTAAATAAGCGATCTCTACGTATTTTAGGTTCAACTTGAAATTGCCGGCATACCTTACCTTCTACCAGCGTATCTCCTTTGAAATTAAAATAATAATAGGATTTAGCTTGAAAGCTCAATGGAGACACGCAAGAGGTCCCCACATAATCTTGGTACAAATCAGGCCAAAGAAACAAAGTAGGTTTTGTGTATTTCTTATGAAAGGTCTGAACGGATTCAATTCCGTGTATCAGTTGGTTCAAATGCCCCACCTGCACTTCTAAGATGGTTTGATTTCCATACCATTGCCCCATTTGAATTCCTTCTTTCGCCGCTAATCTCTTGCGAGCGATCCCAATAACCTGATTAAATCGGGCCTTTTCTTGCACTTTAACACGCATCTTAAAGGAACCAATCGCTTGCCCATGCACATCGGCAGAACGTAAAGCATGCTCTAAAACAGAAGCTGGAGGTAGGGATTGCGCTTGAATTTCATTTAGCGAAAAATGAAAAAAACATCCAATCAACAGGAATATTTTCAAAAAGTTCAAACGGAGAGGGTATTAAAATGTTAAAATAGTCCTATAATAAATAGGTTAAATCAAGCTATAAAACAAAGTTCCTAATAATTCCCTAACAAAGGAAATGTTCTCTTAAAATAGTGGCAAAATTGAAGCTAATCTATTAATTTTGTGAACATTTTTTACCTAACATTATTACCATGGCCTTTGACATTGAAATGATTAAAGCTGTTTACGATCGCATGCCGGCTCGCATTGCTGCAGCTCGTGCGTTAACAGGTAAACCGCTTACGTTAACTGAAAAAATTCTTTATAGCCATTTATGGGAAGGAACAGCTTCTTCTGCGTATGCAAGAGGTGCTTCTTATGTAGATTTTGCACCAGACCGTGTGGCGATGCAAGATGCAACTGCTCAAATGGCCTTATTACAATTCATGCAAGCTGGTCGTCCACAAGTGGCCGTACCTTCTACCGTGCATTGTGATCACTTAATTGAAGCAAAAGTAGCCTCTACTACGGATTTACAGGTAGCAGTGGATAAAAATAAAGAGGTTTATGACTTCTTATCGTCTGTTTCAGACAAATATGGTATTGGTTTCTGGAAAC
>JAURHT010000188.1 GCA_030833145.1 Aquirufa sp. | reverse complement strand
TTTGGCTATAGATTTTCTCTTGGTAGATGAATCCGATTTTTACTTGAGCCGTAGCAGGCAAAGCAGCTAATCCGAAAAGTAGGCCTGCGGCCAAAATAAACTTGTTTTTCATGTGTATTAATAATTTGTTTGTGTTCTCTGAATTATTATAGGGTAAAATTAATTCTTTTTAGGACTTTTCGGCTCTTGGGCCTCCTCTTTCTTTGTTTTTTCTACCAAATTAGGGTCTAACTCGAGACCTAATTCCTCTAAAACATAGTCAGAATAGTCGTGAACCGGATTTGTGTACAATAAAACCAATCCGTCGTTTGCCTTATCAAAAATGAAATCCAAACGTTTCGAGCGCACTACTTTTTCTATCGCTTTTGAAATCTGGTCTAAAATCGATTTGTAGGCTGCTTGTTTTAACTTAAACAACTCTCCTTCTACTCCGAATACTTGGTTCTCAAATGCCTTCGCTTCTTTGCTCTTCGCTTGAATCGCTGACAATCGCTGTTGCTTCAGGTCTTCTGTTAACAATAGCTCTTCCAGTTTATACTCTTTCTCTAGCTTTTCTACTTCTTCTTTTTTCTTTTCAACCTCCGCTAACCAAGTCTTTGTATTCTGGTCAATTTGCTGCTGCGCTTTGGCATACTCCGGCATCTTAGACGTGATAAATTCCGTATCCACATAACCGAACTTCTGCGCAAAGCTAGTGCTCGCAAACAACAGAATTCCCAGAAATGCCATCCAAAAACGCATCGTCCTATCTAAGTTGTTGACCAATCGAGAAAGTAAAGGCCTGGCGACCAAAATCCGAATCCCCTGGACGTGGCTTATCAAAGCCCATACCATAGTCAATTCCAATCATACCGAAAGCAGGCATAAAGATACGTGCGCCAAAACCGGCAGACTTATACAGATTAAATGGATTGTATTCTCCTAAAGAAGAGAAGTTATTTCCACCCTCCGCAAAACCTAACAAGAAGATCGTAGCAGATGGATTTAACGAGACTGGGTAACGCACTTCCATCACAAATTTATTGTAGGCAACCCCACCATTACCATATGAACCAGATGGTCCAATGACACGGTCTTTATAGCCTCTTAAACCCACGATATCACGGTTAAAGGAGAATCCTTGCACCATACCTGAACCGCCTAAGTCAAAGCGCTCAAAACGCGTTGTCTCTTTTCCTCCGTAAGAACCTAAGAATCCTAAGTGAGCGCGTGTATGTAAGACAAATTTACCTACTAATGGACTGAACCAACTGGCATCCATCATCCATTTATGGTATTCGATTAATAAATTATCTTTATTCAACCCTAATAAACTGAATGGAGGAGTTAAGCTGCCCGATAATGAGAAGCTAGATCCAGAACGAGGGAACGTAGGATTATCAATACTATTACGCGAGAAGTTCGTCATAAATGTCACTGACGTTGAAATACCTTGAGGGTACGCCCACGTGTAATAGCGATCTACATCAAAACGAGAGAAAGATAAGGAGTGACTTAACGAGAAGTAATCATCCGGCCATTTCAATCTTTTCCCTAAACTAATGGACAAACTTGTTACGTTAAAGTGAGCATCCACTAAGGAATCTGGCACAGAGTAATTTCCGTAACCACCACCATAGCCTCCTAGACCACCACCGTAGCCACCATAACCACCACCGTAGCCACCATAGCCACCCCCGTATCCACCACCGTAGCCGCCTAGACCACCGCCGCCATAGCCATTATAGCCTGTTTGACGGAATTTATAAGGATAAGAAATACTACTGTTCAATGAAATAGATAAGGAATTAGGTTTCTTTCCTCCTAACCAAGGCTCCGTGAAGGTTAAACTGTAGTTTTGGAAAGAGGCACCATTTGCTTGGAAACGAATGGCTAATTTTTGGCCATCACCTGCAGGTAATGGGTGATAGGACTTTGTATTAAAGATATTCTTCGCAGAGAAGTTATTAAATACCACTCCTAATGTACCCACAAAACCAATGTAACCACCCCAACCTCCAGATAATTCAATCTGATCCGATGGTTTCTCTTCTACGTTGTATTCGATATCCACCGTTCCATCCGGACGAGGAACTGGATTAGGGCTAATTTTCTCTGGATTGAAGTAACCGATGGTGGAAAGTTCACGTACAGTACGAATGATGGCAGACTTATTAAACTTCTGACCTGGTAACGTACGAATCTCCCGCATTACCACGTGATCCGATGTCTTCGTGTTACCATTCAAGGTCACCTTGTTAATCGTTGCTTGTTTTCCTTCTGAAATACGGATGGTTAAATCAATAGAATCACCCTCAATCGCCGTTTCAATTGGCTCAGCACGGTAATATAAATAGCCATTATCCATATACACCGAACTTAAATCCTCACCCGGATTAGAGTTCATTTTCTTGTCTAATTCTTCCGTATTGTAGACATCCCCTTTCTTTACCCCTAATACATCGTGTAAAACGGAGTCAGGATAAATGAAGTTGCCTTCAAATCGAATGCTTCTGTAATAATATTTGCGTCCTTGCTCAATATTCAAAACCAAGTTAATCGACTCTTTGTTGAAATTACCAATAGAATCAGATTTTAATTGAAAATCACGGAAGCCTAATTTATTCATTGCGGCTAACAGCTTTTCTTTATCTTCATCCCATTTCTTAGGTACGAACTTGGATGGCTTGAAAACACGTCCAAAACGCTTTTGTTTCGTATTTTTGATCTTACGCAAGATCAATGAGCGTTGACTTTCGTCGATCCCATTGATGATGATTTTATTGACTTTCACTTTCTCCCCTTTATCCACCACGATTTGTAAAATGGCGTTATTGCCACGTACCGTATCTGTCTTGATAGTGGACTTCGTCTTCGCATTTAAACGACCTTTTTCTTGGTAATATTTGCGAATCGTTAACTCTAGATTTTTTCGAAGGGTTTCTGTGATGATCTTACCTTTGTAAGTCTTCATTTTCTCATTCAACGCTTCTTGCTCTCCTTTTCTGATTCCCGTGTATTGAATAGAGAATAGACGTGGACGTTCCTTTAACTCGATGGTTAACCAGATCTTTTCTTCCTCTGCTTTCGTAGCATAGATTTGAACCTCATCTAAAATTCCTTGATTCATAATCTTACGAATCGCAGCCCCAATCGCATCTCCTGGCACTTTAATTTTATCCCCTACTTGAAGCCCGGAGATATTAATCATGGAGGTTCCATCGTAAAACTGAGAACCCGTTACTTGAATATCTGCAATGGTGTATTCCTTCGGATCTGCATAAGAAAACGTAGTTGAAGGAAGTGCGGAGCTGATGGAACGCGTTCCACCCAGAATTTGGGCAGAAGCAGAATAGGCTCCTAGGATAAAAATGAATAGGCCAAAAAAGGCACTACGGTTATTCTTTAATCGGATGGCAATTGATTTTTTCATACGGGGGCCTCAGCCCTTAATTTAATTGTTCACTTATCTTTCCAAAACGTCTTTCACGCATTTGAAAGTC
>JAURHT010000057.1 GCA_030833145.1 Aquirufa sp. | reverse complement strand
TTTAGAGGATCAAATTAAAAAAATTGCCGAAAGTTAGGCGAACGATGACCTATTCCTTATTTTTGCAAATAATTATTGACACAGCCTTATGAAATTAACGAATTTACTTTCTTTAGTAGCCATTTTAGCGGTAGCGACTTCTTGTGATTATCAAAAGAACAATACCATCAAACAAAAAGACGTGCGCAAAGGCGATGAGTATGTGTACGGTATTCACCCAGATAGCGCAGCGGTTCAATCGAAATTAACGTACGATGCGAAACCAGAACTTGAAGTGAAAGCGAATGCCATCCGTGAGAAATTATTCAAAGGAAAATCGATCAATCAAGGAAACTAATTCCTGATCACATAGATTTTAAAGAAGCCGGTTTATCCGGCTTTTTTTGTGGCCATTAGAGGACTAGGATTAATGCACCAGCATATCCCTTAAAAATGTCAACTGGTAAATCCCAGCCACATAAATCAAGGCCCAGATAAGGGAGGAAATTCCCATTAAGAATAGAATTCTTGGCGTCGGAACTTTAAAGGACAAGGACAATAAACTACCTCCTATCGGGGTGAAAATCAAAGGCGTTAAGGCGGCAATTCCTTTCATTCCGAATCGCTGCCAGATATCTACCGCGTAGCGAATGCGTTTGGAGAAAATCTTCGGTTTGGTGGTTCGGTATTTAGCAATCAAGCCTAAGATTGCTTTCCCTAAGGTAACAATGATTGTTACCGTGGCCATCGCCCCTAACCAGGTGAAAAGCACGGTTTCATACCAAGTCAAGCCTAGGCTAAAACCTGTGATGGGTCCCGCAATAAACTTTAATCCCGTGGCGATCATTACACCAGAATAGGCTGCCCAAGACATTATTTCGCAGATTGATAGATGGATTTACCTTCGTCTAAGAAGCTGACAAAGTGAGCCACATTGGCATCGAAAGCCACCGGTTGAACCATTGGCTTATCGTCCTTGCGAGGGTCTAATAAGACATAATGCGGTTGCGCGTTCGAGTTGAAGCGGGAGATTTGGAAGTCGAGGTTTTGGTCCCCTAAAGTCTTCTTCTCCTGGCCGTCCATTTTAGACGTATACCATTTCGATGCAGGCAATTCCGTCTTATCATCGCAATACAAGGCCACCACCACGTAATCCTTTTTTAGTCGCTGTAAAACGGAAGGATCTGACCAAACGTATTCCTCCATCTTCCGGCAATTCACACAACCGTGTCCTGTAAAGTCGATAAACAACGGTTTGTTTGCCTTCAACGCTGCTGCTTTGGCCTGCTCGAAATCGAAGTAGCCATCCAATCCCAAAGGCAACTCTAAGAAATCATTGTATAACACATCTTTTACCTGCGCAACAGGCTCAGCCGCTTGAGAACCCTTAAAATCCTGCGAATTCATTGGTGGCAACCAGCCCGAAAGCCCTTTCAACGGCGCTCCGAACATCCCAGGAACCAAGTAAATGACAAAGGCTAAAACCGCCGTCGCAAACAAAGTACGTGGAACTGACAGATTCTTCGAGGGACCATCATGTGGCAAGGAAATCTTACCGAACAAATACAAGGTCAAGGCCGTAAAGATCGCAATCCAAATAGCTAAGAAAATCTCACGATCCAACAGATGCCAGTGATATACTTGATCTGCTACGCTCAAGAATTTAAATGCAAGCGCAATTTCCAAGAAGCCTAACACCACTTTCACCTCGTTCATCCAATTGCCTGACTTAGGTAATTTCTGCATGAATCCAGGGAAAATCGCGAACAAGGTAAACGGAATGGCGAAGGCTAAGGAGAATCCTAACATCCCGATAATCGGCTTTAAAAAAGCACCTTGTGAGGCCGCAATCAGGATCGATCCGGCAAGAGGTCCGGTGCAAGAAAAGGACACTAATACAAGCGTAAAGGCCATAAAGAACACGCCGATAAATCCACCTTTGTCCGACTTCGCATCCACCGTGTTCACTAAATTCGAAGGCAAGACGATTTCAAATGCGCCTAAGAATGAAATCCCAAACAGGATAAATATCGTGAAGAAAATCATGTTAGGAATCCAGTGCGTACTCAAGAAGTTCGCGAAGCTAGCACCCGCAAAGAAGGCTAAAAGCGTTCCGAAAAACACATAGATTAACACAATAAATCCTCCATACAAGAAAGCTAATCCTTTACCGCCCTTTTGCTTCGTGAAGAAACTAACGGTCATCGGAATTAATGGATACACGCATGGCGTCAATAAAGCTAAGAATCCGGCGCCCAAGGCGATCCAAAAGAACATGAATAAAGACTCGTCTTCCGGTGCTTCTGTAGGCGTGGCCACTACTGTAGGTTTTGTCACTACTGAATCCACGGGAGTCGACTGGACGACAGGGACGGCAGCCGTGTCAGCGGAAACTACCATCTCGGCCTTTCCTTTCAGACTAAATGGACCTTTGATAGGAACACAAAGTCCTGAAACATTCGAGCAGGATTGTGAATCGTAAAAACCCTCGATCGTATAATCCGCGGCGGTGATTTTGATTTTTTGGCGAAATTCTGCTTGGCCCGTGAAATAAGTATAGGTACCATTCCAAATCTCGGTATCGTTTTTCGAATGCGGATTGATCGCTTTCAATTCACCCACTGTTTGGTAACCAGCACTTGGCTTAAAGGTAACGGTCGTTACCGTGGGACCTAGATCTTTGTCAAAATCAGACGAGTACAAATACCAATCCTTTTCGATCGCGACCTTAAAAATCACTTCAGCTTGCTCCCCCACTTTCGGGTTTGCGGGCTTGATGGACCAAGACCATTTAGCGGGGGTAATCTTTTGCGCAAGAGCTGGAATAGCCAAGAATGCGAACAAAAGAAAGGCGATATATTTTAATTTCATGTTTGTCTCAAAATGCAAAGTCAAAATTAAGAAAAAAGCGCAGAAACATGCGTGATATTTGTCTTATTATAAGGTCCTTTCATTTTTCAATTCGGAGAAAAAAACGTAATTTTGACCTTTCAAATTGTAATCCAGAACCCGTTCTTTTTTATGGCATCCACTTTCCCTACACAACGAGACAAAGAAATTTTTGACCTGATTAACCAGGAGGCACATCGCCAAGAATTTGGCATTGAATTAATCGCCTCTGAAAACTTCACATCGCCACAGGTGATGGAAGCACAGGGAAGTGTTTTAACCAACAAATACGCAGAAGGATTACCAGGAAAGCGTTATTATGGCGGTTGCGAAGTAGTGGATGAAGTGGAGACTTTAGCGATTGAGCGTGCGAAGCAATTATTCGGAGCGACTTGGGCAAACGTTCAACCTCACTCTGGGGCGCAAGCAAATGCGGCAGTATTCTTGTCTTTCTTAAACCCAGGCGATAAAATCCTAGGATTTGACTTATCTCACGGTGGTCACTTATCACACGGTTCTCCGGTGAATTTCTCGGGTAAATATTTCCAAGCTTTCTTCTACGGTGTAGAGAAAGAAACGGGATTGATCGATTGGGACAAGGTAGAGGCGACAGCACTAAAAGAGAAACCAAGATTGATTATTTGTGGAGCGTCTGCTTATTCTCGTGATTGGGATTATGCACGTCTTCGCGCAATCGCTGACCAAGTAGGAGCGATTTTATTAGCTGATATTTCACACCCATCTGCGTTAATCGCGAAGGGTTTATTGAATAATCCTGTTCAACATTGCCACATTATCACGACTACGACGCACAAAACGCTTCGTGGACCGCGTGGTGGTTTGATCATGATGGGGAATGATTTTGAGAATCCATTTGGCTTTAAGACGCTAAAAGGTGAATTGAAAATGATGTCTGCCTGTTTAGATGGCGCTGTGTTCCCTGGAACGCAAGGTGGTCCATTAGAGCACGTGATTGCGGCAAAAGCCATTGCTTTTGGTGAGGCATTAACTCCTACATTTGAGGCGTATGCGAAGCAAGTGCAGTCGAATGCGCAAGCGATGGCGAAGGCCTTTTTAGCCAAAGGTTACGATATCATCTCAGGCGGTACAGATAATCACTTGATGTTAATTGACTTACGTCCGAAAGGATTGAGCGGTAAATTAGCGGAGAATACGTTGATTCAAGCGGATATCACGATTAACAAAAACATGGTTCCATTCGACGACAAATCTCCATTCGTTACCTCTGGTATGCGTGTGGGTACGGCGGCGATGACGACGCGTGGTTTGAAAGAAACAGATATGGCTCAAATCGTGGAGATGGTCGATAAGGCCTTGATGAACCACGATAACGAGGCGGTATTGAAATCAATCAAAGGAGAAGTAAATGAGTGGGTGAAGCAATTCCCATTATACCTATAATTTTTTATGGCAGCAGATCAAGATTTTGACGATTTCGACGACGATGAGGTAACGGATGGCACAGAAATGTCCTTCCTAGGTCATCTAGAAGAATTAAGATGGCATATTCTGCGATCTGTTGCCTCCTTTTTTGTCTTTGCGGTGGCCGCTTGGTTTTTCCGTGAATTCATCTTCAGTTCGATCATTTTAGGACCGACGAAAACGGATTTTTATACGAACCAAATCCTGTGTCAAGCCGCAGACCTCTTCAACATGCCTAGCTTGTGCATGCAGAAGGCAGATTTTATTCTTCAAAGTAGGGAGGTTTCAGGTCAATTCATGATGGCCCTTACGCAGTCCATTATCGTAGGTCTTTTATTTGCCTTTCCTTACATGTTCCACGAATTGTGGCGCTTCATTAAACCAGGCTTAAAGAGCAAGGAATTGAAAGCGGCTCGGGGGGCCGTATTTTGGGTTTCTGTATTGTTTTTTAGTGGGGTTGCTTTCGGGTATTTTGTGGTGGCACCAATGGCCATTAACTTCCTGGCGAACTTTAAATTAGATCCGAGCATCCAAAACCAATTTGACATCAACGATTACATTTCCTTGTTATCGATGTTAACGTTGGCCTGCGGAATCACGTTCCAATTACCGATGGTGGCCTTCGTGCTATCTCAAGTAGGCATTTTAACCCCGTCCTTCATGCGGGAATATCGCAGACATGCCCTTATTGTCATTTTTATCGTGGCGGCGATCATCACTCCTTCTCCGGATGTGGTTTCACAGCTTTTAGTGGCGTTCCCACTCTTAGGCTTGTACGAAATCAGTATCGGCGTTTCAGGTCGCGTCTTGAAACGTAAAATGAGAGAAGAAGAGATGGAATCGAATTCTTAATCGAATTCTCAACAACAAACGAATGAATTATTTATCGGCGGAGAACATATCACGCAACCTAGGCGAAAGATGGGTGTTTAAAGGTTTATTTTTTGGCCTCCAAAAAGGCGAAAAAGTGGCCCTCATCGGTAAAAACGGGACGGGTAAAACCACCTTGATGGAATCCCTGATGGGGATGCAAACGCCAGACGAGGGAAAAATCTCCATTCGCAAAGGAATTCGCGTAGGTTACCTACCGCAGAATCCGATTTTCGCTGAAAACGAACAAGTCCTTAATTACTTGTTCTCGGACGATTTGCCCAGCGCAGTCGCCATCAAATCCTACGAGAAAGCGATGCTTTCTGGCGATTCCAAAGAACTCGAAGACGCCTTCGCCTTAATGGAAGCCCATAATGCTTGGGATTACGAGGCACGTGCCAAACAAATCATCAGCCGCTTAGGCATTCCAGATGGCGACCAAAAGGTTTCTACTTTATCTGGAGGCCAAAAGAAACGCCTTTCCTTGGCTAAACTTTTGATAGAGAGCCCAGACATTATGATTCTGGATGAGCCGACTAACCATTTGGACATCGAAACCATCGAATGGCTGGAGGGAATCATGTCCGGCCCTAACGTCACGGTTTTAGTCGTTTCCCACGACCGTTATTTCCTAGACAAGGTTTGCAATAAGATGATGGAATTAGCCGACGGCTCCATCTATACCTACGAAGGAAATTACGCCTATTTCTTAGAGAAAAAAGCCGAGCGCGAAGCCTCCGATGCTAGCAGCGTTTCGAAGGCCAAAAACCTCTACCGCAAAGAACTCGAGTGGATGCGCAAGCAACCCAAAGCGCGTGGAACCAAGTCCCAATCCCGCATCGATGCCTTCTACGAAACCGAAGAAAAAGCGAACAAAAAACTAGACGACAGCAAATTGGAACTCAACATCCAAATGTCTCGCCTAGGCAACAAGATCATCGAAATCAACCACCTGAAAAAGGCTTGGGGAGACAAGAAGATCATCAACGATTTTACTTATACGTTTAAGAAAAAGGACCGCATCGGTATCGTGGGTAAGAACGGCGCCGGTAAAACCACGTTCCTACAACTCTTAACTGGATTAGAGCAACCCGATTCAGGCACCATCGATCCAGGCGAAACGCTAGTGGTGGGTTATTATACCCAGATCCCTTTCGATTTCCGCCCAGAACAACGCGTCATCGACACGATCACGGAGATCGCCGAAGTAATCCCTTACGGAAAGAACGAATCACTTAGCCCAAGCCAATTCTTGAGCAAATTCCTCTTCCCTACCGCTCAGCAATACACTCCGGTGGAGAAGCTATCAGGTGGCGAAAAGAAACGCCTTCAATTAATGCGGGTGCTAGTAAAGAATCCGAATTTCTTGATTCTAGATGAGCCTACGAATGATTTAGACTTAGACACCTTACAATTATTAGAAGACTTTTTAAGCGAGTTCCAAGGGTGTCTTTTGTTAGTTTCCCATGATCGTTATTTCATGGATAATCTCGTGGATCAATTAATCCTGGTGGAAGGCGAAGGTGAAGTGAACTTCTTTAATGGAAACTACACGGATTACCGCACGGCCTTGGAAAATAGGGAAGACGAGCCTGCTGCCAAGCAAAGTCCCGTAAAAGCTCCGTCGACATCGGCTCCCGTAGCAGCGGCACCGAAAGGACCTAAGCTTAGCTTCAAGGAACAAAAGGAATTCGAAGAACTAGAAAAAGAAATGGCGGCTTTGGAAATCGAAAAAGAAACCTTCGTCGAAAAACTCAACCAAGGCTCAGAAGACTTTCAATTGTTAACCGAATGGGCGAAAGCCATCGAGGATATCAAGAATAAGCTGGAAGAGAAAGAGCTGAGGTGGCTTGAGTTATCTGAAAGAGCATAAAAAAAGCCCCGATCTCTCGAGGCTTTTTTCGTTTAAATACTCGCTGACTAATTCTGGAAGTTCAAATTCATCAAAGCGTATAACGCTCCTTCTTTCACTTTGTCATTCACAAATACCAAATAGATATCGTGAACGCCTGACGCGTTGATTGGGAAGTTATAAGCCTTCGTTGCGTTTACTTCTACAGAACCTAGTAATGGGCCTGTTGCGCTACCTGTTCTGAGCTCTAATTGTCCCCCTACCGTTTGACCAGCCATATAGCTAGCCATTACTGAAAGGTTCTTGATACCTGTTAAGTCGATTGCATCGTAACGAGCATATCCACCCGAAGCAGTTGCCACTAAGATTTCACCGATTCCGTCCACTTTAAACTTCATCGTTTTAGCCGTTGCATCTGCGCTTACTGCAGGGAACTTCGCATCACGTAAAGTCACGACTTTAGATCCGGTTACTGGCGCAATTTTACCGGCACCTTTATCTGTGTACATCGCACGGAAGATAAACGTACCTGGCTTTCCTTTGTCTTGTGGGACATATTGTCCAGCCACTGGCTTAGACGCTTTCTTCTTGTCTGCTAATCCTAAGATGTATTTCACCATCTCGCGTGCATCCGCTACTGAAACTTGTGGGTGAGCTGCCATCGCATTCTCTCCCCAAACTCCACCACCACCAGAGATAATTTTCTTCGATAACTCATCGATATTTTGTGAGCTCGCACGGTATTTCTTACTTACATCTGTATAAGAAGGTCCTACCGATTTCTTATCGATCGCGTGACATGTCTTGCAATCCGATAAATCGATCAAACGCTTGCCTGTAGAAAATGACGTATTCGCTTGGTGACCTTGCGCAATAACCGTCTTATCAAATCCTTCTAAATAATCGATTTGCATGATGACATCGTCTTCCGCAATTTTCTTATTCGCTAAGCTTCCATCTTCTTTATCCTGAACCGAAACCTTGTAGGTTACTGGCTTATCGTTCCAATAGAATGATTTGTTGCCTTCAATCGCTACGTCTACCGCTGGCACTTCATTACCCGCTGTGATTTTGATAACTTCAGAGTTTGAATTACCCGCTGCATCTTTTACCGTTAATTTCACGTTGTATACACCTGCTTTTGCAAATACGTGTACTGGATTTGCTGCAGTGCTAGTACCGCCGTCACCAAAATTCCAAGCATATTTAATTGCATCACCATCAAAATCTACCGTTCCTGCTGAAGAGAACTTCGCTTTCAAAGGTAAGGCTCCTACCGCTTTGTCTACAGCCACCTTCACTTTAGGCGTTCTGTTGCCAGCATTGTATTCAATCTTGTAAAGAGCTGCCTCTTCACTAGCTGCAAACCAGTTAGGACCATACTCTAAACCGTACATCGTACCGTTTTTGTCAAACTCTAAATCCATTGGATGAGAGAATGTGGTGTTAGGCAAGAAGCGCTCCATTTGAACGAAATCTCCTTTGCTATTCATCGAAACCGTATAGATCATATCACGAGACCAATCATAAGCGAAGAACTTCCCGTCATAATAGGCTGGAAATTTCGTCTTCGATGTAGCTGGAAAATCATCACGGTAGTAGATTGGGCCAGCCATCGCGTTACGGGAACCTTTGGAAATAACGGGGCCAAATTCTGGTGAATCTACATATGGGTAGTAGATGAACGCTTTTTGAGCCGCTGGTAAATGAGCAAAACCCGTGTTGTGAGGAGAATTATTAATAGGTGCTTTGGGATTAAACGTAGCCCAAGTGCTGTCCTTCGCAAAATCACGTTGGTTGTACGGGCGGTTATCCGCTACAAATAATGGCCAACCAAAATAACCTGCCTGACGTGCTTGATTCACTTCATCGTGTCCACGTGGACCATATTTCTTCGAATCTTCACCCGCATCTGGACCTACTTCACCCCAATACAAGAAACCAGTGCGCTTATCCACCGAAATACGGTAAGGATTACGGTTACCCATTACATAAATTTCTGGCTTAGCGTGGTAGATTCCCGCTGGATATAAGTTGCCTTCTGGAATCGTGTAACCCCCTTCAGGAGTGGGTTTAATACGTAAAATCTTACCTCTTAAATCATTCGTATTAGAAGAAGTAGCACGTGCATCCCAGCCTGAACGACCTGGACGATTGTCCATGGGTCCGTAGCCATTTGAGTCAAATGGATTCGTATCATCACCTGTAGACAAGAAAAGGTTACCTGATTTGTCCCAAGCAATTGAACCACCAGTGTGGCAACATCCGTCACGCTTCACTGGAACGCGTAAAAGCACCTTTTCTGAACTCATGATTAACGTATCTTTCATGTCATCATAGGTAAAACGTGAAAGGTGTTGTGCCGTATCTGCTTTTCCTGTTTGTGGAGAATAGAATAAATAAATCCAGTGGTTTTTATCGTAATCTGGGTCGATATTCACACCCATTAAACCATATTCGAATTTAGAGAATACGTCCAAATCAGCTACGACTTTCGTCTTCCCTTTTTTAGGGTCATACATTTTTAATTTACCTTTACGTTCTCCAAAAAAGATTTTCCCTGCATCAGTCACCGCTAATTCTGTAGGCTCATCCAAATTGCGATCTAAGACCACTTTATTGAAACGATTCTCTTCTGGAGGTAACTCTGAACGTAATTTCTTCGTATAATCTTGGGCTGGCCCTGACGCTAACCATTGCAATGCTCCCCAAATATGTTGAACCACAATCGGTTCCTCAAAAGACTCATGTGTGTGTCCCCAGTTCGTATAAAATGCGCGGCCACCATCGTATTCATGATACCAAGCCATTGGGTGGAAATCACCCATTTTCCCGTCTGTATACGATTTCTCATCTAAGGTAATTAACACGTGAACATCTTTATTGAAGTTCTTCGTATCATAAAATTCATCCGTGCGATCGAAGGTCTCTGGCATGTGTGCCGTTGAAATGTGTGTGCGATCAACTGCAGTAAACTTCCCTTTTTGGACGTTCGGACGGCCTGGATGAGAGGCAAATTGACCACCGGCTAATTTTGTATACCAAGCCCAATCGTATTCGGTATCTGTGGCTGCGTGAATACCTAAATAGGCTCCACCTGCTTGAATATAGCGCTCAAAAGCAATTTGCTGCACTTCATTCAATACATTAGAAGTGGTGTTCAAGAACACTACAACACGGTATTGTTTCAAATTTTTCTCAGTGAAGTTCGCAGCGTTTTCTGTCGTATCGACAGAGAAGCCTTTTTCCTTTGCCATTTTAAACAAGGCAATTTGACCTGGTTTAATGGACGAATGGCGGAAACCTTTCGTAGAAGAGAAAACTAAAATTTTCTTACCGGCTAATGGATTAGCTGCCTGAGCAAAAACAGAGAGCGTTGAAACCAATAAGGCAAAAATGAGGGTGATTCGGAGGATTCCGAACGAGGAATTTTTCATGTTTAAAATAAATAGGTTTGGGACAAAGTTAGGGCAAAACAGAAATTTTCGGCTACATTTAGGAAAAAAATTATCAAATCAAGCTATGAAAAAATATATCGCAACGTTGGCGCTCGTTTTCGCCTCCTTTTTTGCCTTTTCACAGGTCTCTTGCTGCTTCGTAAAGAAGGATGGTATGCAGCTTTTGGCATCCAATAAAACTTTCATCAAATCACACGCACTGCCTAAGCCATATCACCACGTGAGTAAAGCAGGTGGTGTGATGGTTGAATTCAAAACGCCAGATGATCAGATGGCTAAAGGTTTCTACATTCCCGCTGACAAACCTACTGAATATACACTACTCGTTTTCCAAGAATGGTGGGGATTAAACGACCATATTAAAAGAGAAGCTGAACATTTTTACAGCACTTTGGGAAATGTAAACGTCCTGGCCGTAGATATGTACGACGGCAAAGTAGCAACAACACGCGAAGACGCTGCGAAATACATGGGCGGTGCTAATCCGGCACGCTTAGAAGCGATCATCAAAGGCGCGATTGCATTCGTTGGACCTAAAGCGAAGATCGCTACGGTAGGTTGGTGTTTTGGCGGATCTTTATCGTTGAAAGCTTCCATCTTAGCGGGCAAACAAGCAGCTGCTTGCGTCATGTACTATGGAATGCCAGTGAAGGAAGTGGAGCAGTTACGTTTATTAAACACAGACGTTTTAGGTCTTTTTGCCGGTAAGGAGCAATTCATCAATCCTACGGTAGTGAAAGAGTTCGAAGCGAATATGAAGACGGCTGGCAAAGGCATTCAAACGAAAATATTCGATGCTCAACACGCTTTTGCGAATCCATCTAACCCCGCTTATGACAAAGCGGCTACTGAAGAGGCTTGGGGAATGGCGATCAATTACTTCAAAGCTCGATTAAATTAATGCGCTATTTGATCCTTTTATTGTGTGTTTTGATGTTAGCCGGCTCCTGCGCGAGTCGCCGCTACCAGGCGAGACCTTACAAAAAGAAATGGTCCTTATTTAAGAAAAACTCCTGTGACTGTCCTAATCTCCGATAAGGGGATTTAGGGCAGAAGCGGCGGGCGATCCTGGAGCTAAACCTTGCAACCAACGTTGGCGATCTGCCTCTTGGTTCGGATTTTGCGGTTCCATCACTAGAGCCTCTGCATCCATATAAATAACAGTCATCACTTCCCGCATTTTAGCCGATTCATTCCCCGGCGCATTGTGCAAGGTCCATCCTAAATGAAAGGTGGCATCACCCGCTTTCATGGATTTTTGGACAACGATATCATAGCCCATTTTAGCCACGTAATCGCCTATCAAAGCTTCCGATGCATCCGAAATTTGCAAGCGCGGCAAGTCAGCACCGGAAGATTTCGACGCAAAAGTGAGCATTCCCATTCCCTCTTCAATGTCTACCAAAGGCATCCACATCGTCACCGTTTTAGGGGTATCAATTGGCCAATAATATTGATCCTGATGCCAAGGGGTATGGCCGCCGCCGGGTTCTTTGAACAAGGCTTGATCGTGGTACAAGCGAACATTTTTAACTCCTAATAGCTGAGCTGCGACGGAGGCGAAGCGTTTCGCTAAGGTAAATTCCTTGACCGTTCCCGAGCTTTCCCACAGGTTCATCATTTGCAGAAACGCCTTACCATAGGTGTCGCGCTCTTCCATCGGCTTCTGTTGTGCCCTAAAATCATCCGCCCAGTCCAAAATCGCTTGGCGATAAGGCCTTAATTCTTCAGCTGAGATTATTCCTGGAATATAGGCATGGCCATTAGCGGCGAAATAGGCTCTTTGCTCTGGCGAAACGGGAAAGGGTTGGTTTAACATCTTTTTTTCTTGCAAAGATTTCGGAAAATATTTTGGTGGACTACCTTTATTTTGGCCAAAAAAGATGCAATTTTACCATTATACGAACCTACGCTCACAAATAGGCTAAAATTAAATGAAAGCACAGCGCGAACACCTACATTCCGGATTTCAAATCAAACAAGTGAAACAGGCTCGTTTCGACGCGCCGTATCATTTTCATCCGGAGTTAGAATTAACCTTGATTATCGCGGGGGAAGGCAAACGATTTATTGGAAACCAAATTACTGATTTCAGGCCGGGAGATCTCGTTTTATTAGGCGAAAACCTGC
>JAURHT010000302.1 GCA_030833145.1 Aquirufa sp. | reverse complement strand
CACTATCTTAGATTACTCGGTGGAAGGGGAAGAAAGCGAAAAATCTTTCCAAAAAACCAAGGAAGAAATCTTGAAAACCATTCGTAAATCAGCTGACAATCCGGCGATTCCTTTTGCTGTTTTTAAGTTGACGGGAATATTTAAGGCAGAGCTTTTGGAAAAAGCACAAACCGAAGCCGAATTGAATGAAGAAGAGCAAGCATTATTCGACCACAGTAAGGAGATTTTAGTCGAAATCTGCGAGCTAGCACACCAGCTAAAAGTCCGTTTATTCATTGATGCGGAGGAAAGCTGGATTCAGACAACGATCGATAATTTGACTTATGAAATGATGGAGCGCTTTAATCAGGAGACAGCCATTATTTACAATACCTACCAAATGTATCGCCACGACATGCTCGCGAATCTAAAAGCAGCAGTGGAAACGGCTGAAGAGAAAAATTACTATTTAGGGGTAAAACTGGTGCGCGGAGCTTATTTGGAAAAAGAACGCCAAAAAGCACACGAGGACGAATATTCAGAGCCTTTGCATGTGAGCAAAGAAGATACCGATCGCGATTATGATTTAGGCGTTGAGCTGTGTTTAAAAAATGTGGAGCGCGTTCATTTCTGCATGGGAACCCATAATGAAGCGAGCTGCTTGCGTTTGTGTGATGCGATGAATGCACTTGATATCCCTTCGAATCATCCAAATATCTACTTTGCACAACTTTTAGGCATGTCAGATAATATCTCTTATAATTTAGCTGCTTCTGGTTATAACGTGGCGAAATACGTGCCATATGGCCCGGTAGATGCTGTTATGCCCTATCTATTCAGAAGAGCCGAAGAAAACAGTTCCATAGCTGGCCAAACATCGAGAGAGTTTGCCTTATTACAAAAAGAAGTTAACCGCCGAAATAACGCATGAAAAACTACCGCTATTTCCTCCTAAGTCTACTTATTATTGCGCTCGATCAAGGAATTAAGATTGCCGTTCATACCTGGATGGAACCAGGTTATTTTGGCCAAATTCCTTTAATTGGAGATTTTTTCAAATTGCATTATACGCTGAATCCGGGGATGGCTTTTGGAATTCAAATTGGATCGATTTGGGGAAAGTTAATCTTAACAACTTTTCGGATTGTGGCGATGTTCGGTATCGGTTATTATTTGCATTCCTTAACCGTAAAAAATAGCCCATGGGGTTTGTTAGTTTCAGTAGCTTTGATTTTAGGTGGAGCGATTGGAAACTTAATTGATTCTGTATTCTATGGCGTTTGGTTTAATAATGCCCCCGTCGGAGCGCCGATGCAATGGTTCCATGGCCAAGTTATCGACATGTTCTTTGCGGACTTCTACGAAGGTACTTTGCCGTCTTGGATTCCACTTTGGGGAGGTACTTATTACTCGACCCCCATTTTTAATTTTGCGGATGCAGCCATCTTCTGTGGGGTAATGGCTATCTTGTTATTCCAAAACAAATTCCTCACCAAGGACTAATTCCCATGAATCAAGGCTTTTACCTCTTCTTTCTATTAGCCTTGTTAGCGGAAATTATCGGAACGATTAGTGGATTCGGATCCTCTATTTTATTCGTTCCCCTGGCGACCATTTTCATTGATTTCAAATTGGTCTTAGGCATAACCGCCGTCTTCCATGTGTTTAGTAATCTATCGAAGATCGTACTTTTCAAAAAAGGCATCAACAAAGAAATCGCTTTCAAATTAGGCATACCCGCCGTCCTATTCGTCATATTAGGCGCCTACCTAACCCAAGTGATTCCCTTGAAAGAGATCGAATTAAGTATGAACCTAATTATCTTAGGGCTGACCCTCTTTTTGATTTCAGGAGCAGGGAGAAAGATCCAACAGACGAATTTCAATCTCTATACGGGTGGGGTAATTTCCGGTTTTCTGGCTGGATTAATCGGTACGGGTGGCGCGATTAGGGGAATAACCTTAGCGGCTTTTGGACTAGAGAAAGATGTTTTTATTGCGACCTCAGCCCTGATTGATTTAGGGGTAGATTCGAGTCGAGCTGTGGTGTATATTCTTCAGGGGTATTTTTTACAGGAACACCTGATTCTTATTCCTTTTTTAGTGGTAATT
>JAURHT010000261.1 GCA_030833145.1 Aquirufa sp. | reverse complement strand
GAATATCAGACAACTGTTATTAGCAGCCCCATTAGGCCAAAAACGTGTCTTAGCCCTCGACCCCGGCTTCAGAACCGGCTGCAAAGTCGTTTGCTTAGACGAACAAGGCACCTTATTAGCAAATACGGCAGTCTATCCTCATACGGGACCGGGTCAGGCCGCAGAAGCAGCTCATACCATCCAAGACTGGGTGAAGAAATACAAAGTGCAAGCCATTGCTATCGGAAACGGCACAGCGGGACGTGAAACGGAATCTTTTGTGCGCGCATTGAAACTAGAAGGCATCACGATTATCATGGTAAACGAAAGCGGGGCATCTATCTATTCAGCATCAGAAGCCGCTCGTGATGAATTCCCAGACAAAGATGTGACCGTTCGCGGGGCTGTTTCGATTGGTCGCCGCTTGATGGATCCTTTGGCAGAACTCGTGAAGATCGACCCGAAATCCATCGGCGTGGGACAATACCAACATGATGTTGACCAAAAGAAACTGCAAGCCTCCCTCGATGACACCGTTATCTCTTGCGTAAACTCAGTAGGCGTGGAATTGAACACAGCCTCCAAACAGATTCTATCCTATGTTTCTGGCCTAGGACCACAACTTGCCCAAAACATCATCGACTACCGCACCAAGAATGGCCCCTTCGTCAAGCGTTCTGATTTGAAAAAAGTCACTCGATTAGGCGAAAAGGCCTTCGAACAAGCGGCAGCCTTCTTGCGTATTCGCAATGCGAAAAACCCGTTAGATGCCAGCGCAGTTCACCCCGAACGCTACGAAATCGTCGAAAAGATGGCCAAAGACCTAAATTGCAAAGTGGCGGATCTTTTATCTAACGAATCCTTGCGCAAGCAAATTCGTTTAAGTCAATACGTAAATGCAGAAGTGGGAATGCCGACTTTAACCGATATTATGGAGGAATTAGCCAAACCAGGACGCGATCCGCGTGAGCAATTCGAAGCGTTTGAATTCACGGAGGGAGTTAACGAAATAAAGGACTTACGCGTGGGAATGATTCTTCCAGGAATTGTGACGAATATTACGAATTTTGGCGCTTTCGTGGACATCGGTGTTCACCAAGATGGCTTAGTTCACGTCAGTCAATTAGCCGATAAGTTTGTAAGAGACCCGAACGAGGTAGTGAAAGTGGCACAGAAAGTGCAGGTTCGGGTGACGGAGGTGGATGAGGCGCGGAAAAGGATTGCGTTGAGTATGAAGAAGTAGAGCAGAGAGTATAAATTTTAGAGTAGAGATTATAGAGTATAGAGAAGAGATAAAATCCTCATCTATACTCTATACTCTCCTTTCTCTTATCTACTAGCAAAGGTAATTGGTTGGGTGTATCTTGAACGAATGGCTCTCCCTTCTAAAATAGCGGGGACCCAACGAGGCATATTAATAACCACACGCATTGCTTCTAAATCACAATCAGGGTGTATCCCTTTAACTATTTTAGCGTTTGTAATAGTCCCATCTGCCTCCACTACAAAGGAAATTCTAACTTGGCCAGTTACTATTTTCCTTTGCAGAACTAAATTTTCGGGGTAAACTAAATTAGAGCCTAAAAAGGAAGAGAGTGCACGAGGTCCTCCAATAAAAAAAGCAGGCTCCAAAAACTTATAATAGGCCACCTCTTTTCCCTCGATATCAAAGCAAGAGCCACCTTGAAATTCGCCTAAATAATATCGATCCCAACGCTTTAATACACCATTGGGCCAAAATCTCTTCAAATACCCATCCAATTTTCCTTCTAAATAAGTTGCTTCATAATCCTTAACACCCATCGAATCAAATTGCATGGAGAGTCCATTGAGGACCTTCTTATTTTTATTCTTGTACGTATCAATGGCAGCCAAACTTCCATTAGGCCGGAAGCGCTTCACATACACCTGTTTTTTACCTGTAGTATCCAAGATGGTGATCTCTGAACGATGATAAGGTTCAAACTTGCTTACTTTTTCACCGTCCTCATTGTAATAAGTTATCTCTTGTGAAAAGCTAACTAAACTAATAAACAAGAATAAAGAGGTAAGTACATTTTTCATTTTGATTTATTTTAGGGTTAGGTGACATTTATTAAAAAAGGGAGTTTAATACCTCCCATTTATCTAATCCTTTTTCTTACAGCAATTCGGCAATTTCGCATAGTCTTTAGCGATCGCCTTCACATCATCCGCGTCGTATCCCGTCTCCGAGATGGCCTTGCGAATACCAGCTGCATCAATCTTCGCTGCATCGTATTCTACGGTAATTACCTTGTCATCTAGGTTTAAATCGGATTTAGCCACGCCTTTCGTTAAGGCTAAGTTCTTTTCGATACGCTCCTTACACATTTCGCAAATGGCAGAGGTTTTGATTTTCACGGTCTCTTTAGGGCCTGCGAGCGCTAGAAGAGGCATCATTAATAAAAATAAGATCTTTTTCATGGGTTTATTTTTTAACTACTT
>JAURHT010000228.1 GCA_030833145.1 Aquirufa sp. | reverse complement strand
TGCCGTATCCGTTAATTCAATTTCTATCGTCGGGTTTTCAATGAAACCTACGCCATGTTTGAAGGCATTTTCTACAAACGGAATTAGTAACATGGGTTCAATGCTGCTTGATTTTGGCCCTATTTCATGTGTAAAATCAATGCGAATGTCATCTCCAAAGCGAATTTTTTGTAAATCAATATAGCTCTCTAAATAGGTTAATTCCTTTAGAATAGGTACGATCGAATCATTCGTTTCATAGATCATGTAACGCATCAATTCGGATAATTTAACGACCACGGGTTCCACCATCTCCGGCTTTCTGCGCGATAAAGAAACAACGCTGTTTAATACATTAAACATAAAATGCGGACTAATTTGTGAGCGTAAAAAGGATAGTTCAGACTTCAAACGCTCATTCTCTTGTTCCTTCACTTGTTCATCCTCTTTCATTCGATCTGAAATCAACCGATACGAAGTTCCTATGGCTGCATAAAATAGCAATTGGAAAATCATCCGCATTAATCCGCCTCTTCTAGGTCCTCCAGGTCCTCCGCCCTGAACATCTGGATGTATAAAGTGGGAATAAGCCCAGCGAAATAATTCCTCATGGACCCAAAGCATGAATACGATAGCTCCAATCAGCGTTAACAAGTAGATAATAACCCCTTTTGCGCGTAATAACTTAGGTAGTAAAACCTCGGTGTTTAAGTAAAAGAAGGGGATATTAATGACCGTGAAGCTGGTCATGTAAAAGATCCAAAAATACGAACGGCGAATCTCCTCCGGATTATTGGAATTGGTGTTGGGTCCTAATAAAATCGGAAGTGCAATCAGGAAAGCCCAAAAAAACAGGTGCATTAACAGGTTCCTGAGTTTAAACGTCTTTTGTATCATCGGGTTTTATTTTGCTTTTTGTAATCAGCGAATCCAAATTAAGATAATCTTCCTTATATTTCCAGAATATTTTCTACCACTATCCTGAATGTGCCGATGAAAAGGCAAAATGGTTTTCGGTAGATTTGCTTAAACCTTTTTTTAACCATGAAAAAAATGCTCTTTTCGTTGCTGCTAGTTGCACCTATTTGTGCTTGGGCTCAGCAATCGATTCCCCTCACTGATTTAGCTGCTTTTGACCAGCCCAGCAAGAATTGGACTATTGAACAAGCAGTCTTCGCGAAATATGCCGATACCGCTTTTCAAGTTAGTCCTGGCCAGGGAGTATTAGTGAATACCTTGCGCAGTGGAAAATACCACCGCAGTGATGATTTGAAGTCCAAAATGCAACACGGAGACATCCGTCTTTTAGTAGATTTCATGTTGCCTAGAGGGATGAATTCAGGCATCTATTTGCAAGGGCGCTACGAGGTGCAATTATTCGATTCGTGGGGAAAGAAAATCGTAAAATACGATGATTGTGGTGGCATTTATGAGCGTTGGGATGAGGCTAGGGGAAAAGGGAAAGAGGGTTTTGAGGGCTACGCGCCGCGCCAAAATGCGAGTAAGGCCCCTGGTTTATGGCAGACCTTAGAAATTGATTTTCAAGCGCCTCGCTTTGATGCGAACGGCCGCAAAACGGCGAATGCCATCTTCAAAAAAGTTATTTTAAATGGAATTGTCGTACAGGAAAATATCGAAGTTTCCGGCATGACCCGCGGAGCTATTTTTGATAAGGAAGCGCCTTTTGGTCCGATTTTAATTCAAGGTGATCATGGCCCAATCGCGTTCCGAAACTTGCGGTACGAAACGTATGAAAAACCAACGGCTTCACTAGGAGAAGTGTCCTACGATTATTACACGGGTAAATTTACGGATCCCATTATTCCTACCACTAGCCCGGCTAAATCAGGTAAAATTCCGGCCTTAACATATCGCGTGATTCCGGTGAACAATGATTATTTGATTCACTACAAGGCTGAATTAAACATCCCAGAGGATGATAATTACGAATTCCAAACCTATTGGACAGGCTCTGGCGAATTAAAAATTGATGGCAAGGTCTTGAACCAAGGCGCCCATTGGTTTAATGAAATGGTGCCGGCGTCTACTTTCCTGAAGGCAGGAAAGCACCAGTTAGAAATCATTCACATCAAAGATTTTCCTTGGGGCCCTAAGGCTTTAGGTTTAAACGTGAAGCGCATCGGAGCTCGCTTGGTTTCCTTGCATGAAAGAACTTCCTTATTAGATCCAGACGCGGTCGGATTAATCGAGGTGAAGGCAAACGCAGAACCTGTATTGCAGCGTTCATTTGCCTTCCATTTAGGAAAGAAAAAGACACATGTGATTCAGGTGGGAGACCCAGCTGGGATACATTATTCGTATGATTTGAAGCAGGGGGCGATCTTGCAGGTTTGGCGAGGGAAATTCTTAGATGCCACCCAAATGTGGGATAACCGCGGCGAGCCACAAACGTCTGAGCCTCTAGGCTTAAACGTCGTTCAAGACGGTAAATTCCCCTTAGTTTTAGCACACCAGGTTCAACCTGATTCAACCGAATTAGTCTACAAAGGCTATCGCTTGGAGGCAGGACGACCTGTCTTTATGTATGATTGGACTGCGGCGAAATTGCGGGTGGAAGATCGCATTCAGCCAGCTGGTAATGGGCTTCGCAGAACCCTGACTTTAGTGGGAGCAAGTCCTCAAAAAAGTGATGTGGAGGCAGTATTAGCCACAGGGCATCATTTGTCTATCCTGCAAAATGGCTTAGCCTCGCAGCCTGGAAACTTTATCGAGTGGAAAGGTGCAACAGCCGAACTGCTAAAAACGCCAGCTGGAGCACAACAAATTCGGGTGCCATTTTCAGGGGCACAATTCACCTTTGATTTGATTTGGTAACGATGAAAAAATATACCGCTTTTTTACTCTTGTTTTCT
>JAURHT010000272.1 GCA_030833145.1 Aquirufa sp. | reverse complement strand
ACGCCCCCTTCATTCAATTACATCCCGGATTCAATTTAGTAGGATCCTGGGAACGCTCCAAGAAAAACATTGAGAATGCCTACCCTGGAACTTCCTCTTACGATTCGATGGAAGCCGTTCTTGCAGATCCTTCGATCGAGTTAATCATTGTTAATACGCCTATTTATTCGCACTTCGAATTCGCTTCTGCTGCCTTAAAGGCCAGAAAACATATTGTCGTAGAGAAAGCATTCACCTGTAACGCATCTGAGGCGGAGCAATTAGTGGCATTAGCTAAGGAGGTGAACAAACAGATTTTTGTCTACCAAAACCGCCGTTGGGATTCCGATTTCTTAACACTTAAAAAGGTACTTTCTGATGGCGTTTTAGGCGATATCGTCGAAGCAGAATTCCATTTTGACCGCTATAATCCTCTGATGTCACCTAAGCGACACAAAGAGGATGCTGGTCCAGGCGCAGGTATCGTGACCGATTTAGGCCCACATTTAATTGATCAGGCTTTGCATTTATTTGGCAAGCCTACCCACGTGTTTGCAGATTTACGCAAAACCCGTCCAGGAACTGAAGTAATTGACCTTTTCGAGATCTTATTATACTATCCTGCCTTGCGAGTTCGATTGAAAAGTGGTTATTATTTCAAAGAACCTATCCCCGCTTTCCAATTACACGGAACGAAAGGGAGCTTCATTAAAACCCGTTCAGATCGCCAAGAAGTTGATTTAGATAAAGGCCATGTGCCGATGGGAGAAAACTGGGGAGTAGATGCCGTTAGCGAATATGGCCTGCTGCATGTAGACGGTACCAGCCCAGAACGCGTTCCATCTGAAAAAGGAAATTACATGGCGTTTTACGAAAATGTTTTTCAATCTTTGCGCTCCGGTGCGACACCTGCCGTACCAGGAGAAGATGGAATTGCCAGCATGCGCGTGATTGATGCCGCCTATGAAAGTTTAGAGAAACAAGCCGTTATTACCTACTAAAATGGAATTATTCAAGCAATTTGAGCCCGAATTAAGTAAAAAGATTCAACAAGTAGGCGTCATACGTAAATTCAAAACGGATGATTATTTGATGAAGACGGGGCAATCGATTCGCTCTGCCGTTTTGGTAACCAAAGGAATCATCAAAGTTTTTAGAGAAGACGAAGAAGGCAACGAAGTATTCATGTACAACCTGCATCCCGGTGAAGCTTGTGCCATTTCCATGACCTGCGCGGCGAGACAGCTATCGTCTCAGATTATGGCCAAAGCCCTTGTCGACACCGAAGTGATCGCCATACCAGCTGAATTAATGGACGAATGGGGCGCAAAATACAAATCTTGGTACCAATTTGTGCTAGAAACCTACCGATCTCGTTTCGAAGAATTACTAGACACCTTGGATCAAATCGCGTTTAGAAATCTAGACGAGCGCTTGCTTTGGTACTTAAAACAACACCAAAAAAGCCTTAAAACGAACATCCTGAAGGCCTCCTTCACAGATATCGCTCAGGAACTTAACTCCTCCAGAGAGGTTATTTCACGTTTAATGAAGAAATTAGCGGAGAAAGGGTTCATCAAAATCAATAAGAATCAGATTGAGATTGTGGATTTGCACATGTGATAAATATCACGAAAAAGGCGAAATAATAAGGTGAATTTTACCTCACCAAACTAGTAATAACAAATGGAAATTATAGGCTATTTCGCATCCTTACTCATCGGAGTCTCTTTGGGACTTATTGGTGGCGGCGGATCCATCTTAACTGTACCAGTTCTCGTTTATCTTTTCGGTGTAAATCCAGTATTAGCAACCGCCTATTCTTTGTTTGTTGTGGGAGCAAGCTCATTAGTAGGTGCCATTCCAAAATACAGACAAGGATTAATCAACCTAAAAACAGCCGTTATTTTTGGAATCCCCTCCATTGCGGCAGTTTATGCGACTCGAAAATTTATTGTACCCTTAATTCCAACAGAGGTTTTCAGCCTAGACAATTTCATCGTTACAAAATCCATCTTAATGATGGTTTTATTTGGCATTCTAATGGTAGCAGCATCCATTTCCATGATTAGAGGAAAATGCGAACAATGTGAGAAGGAAAAATTAGGTACTCATGTACCAGAACAACAAGTTTTCAATTATCCATTGATTCTGATAGAAGGTGCCATTGTAGGAACCCTAACAGGCTTAGTAGGTGCAGGTGGAGGTTTTCTAATAATACCAGCCTTAGTTATGCTATCTAAATTGTCCATGAAGCAGGCGGTAGGTACATCCCTTTTAATTATTGCAGCTAAATCGCTAATCGGTTTCACCGGTGACTTAGGACATCAAATTATTGACTGGAACCTACTATTGACCGTAACAGGTTTAGCGATTGTAGGGATCTTCTTT
>JAURHT010000051.1 GCA_030833145.1 Aquirufa sp. | reverse complement strand
GAATTTATTCCTGCTAATCCAAACATTACTTGCATCAATGCGTGGGTTACTGACTTAGTAGAAAAGCCTACGGGCGTGGAAATTAGGTGTAAAAATGGAGATTCATTTATGGCCAAAAAAGTGGCAGACTCCAGACCCGTAAAATCCACAGAGGATGACTTAATCTTCCAACATTTTAGCGGCAAATTCATCGAGTTTGAGGAGCCTATCTTGGATGACTCTACCATGACCCTAATGGACTTTAGTCTTCCAGCTTCCACTCCAGAAATGGCTGTTTTTCATTATATTTTACCTTTTAGTAAAACCAAAGCCTTGATCGAAACCACCGTATTCACGCGGTCTGCTTATGACAAGGAAGCGTATGAGGGAATTTGGCATGAATATATGGCTCTCCACTATGCGAGTAAACAATTCAAAATCCTCTCTGTTGAAAATGGCACTATACCGATGGGAATACCTCCTGTTAAAAAAGAGGGCACTATTTTTTCTATAGGTGCGGCCGCTGGAAATATGAAGGCCTCCACAGGCTATGCATTTACGAGAATGCACCAAGATGCGATTCTGCGCGCCCAAAATCGCTCCGCAAAAACGCCTGAACGCTTTCGTTTCTACGATAAAATGTTGTTAAAAATCATGCAGAACGAGATGAATAAAATTCCTGATGTCATGGATCGTTTGTTTGGCCGGGTTCCCACTCCTCTCATACTCCGTTTTTTAGACAACAAAACAACTTTATATCAAGAAATAGGGCTTTTATCTCAATTAGATGTACCACTTTTTCTTAAACATCTAATCAAATGAAAAACTATATCGGAGCCTCCGTCACCTTATTTTATTATGTGGCTTACTTAATTCTGGGACCGTGGTCGAGCTCCATAGATTTATATATTGGCGGATTTTTGCTGCTTGCCATCGGAATACCGCATGGAGCTGGAGACCATTTAATTGCTGCCAAAATCGCCCAACGAGAGAATCTCACTTTTCATTTACGACCATTTGTAGTGTATTACCTAGGCATCATGTTAGCCTATGCGGCGCTTTGGTTCGTTAGCCCTCTCCTTTCCTTTATTATTTTTATAGCTATTAGTGTGTTCCACTTTGGCGATATGGAAGATACGCAACCGGTGGAATCCACAAAAATGTGGATCAATCTGGCAAAGACCGTTTGCCTTGGCTCTGGAATTTTGTCTTTCATCCTGATTAGCCATTGGTCAGAGGCTTTTGAAATCATCTCATCGATGAAAGTCAAAGTACCGGAGCGCTTGCCTGAATTTTCCTTACTTGCTAGCTTTTTGTTGTTGAGTTTAGGTTTCCAAAAGAAAAATTTTCACCCTTTTTTCAATACATTTTTGGCATTATTAATTGGATATTTTCTGCCATTAATTCCCGCCTTTATCTGTTATTTTTCGTGTTGCCATGCCATCACCAGTTTTGAAGGAATGCGAAAGCACTTAGAAATGGCGATATTAGAATTATACAAAAAACTTGCCCCATTCTCCGTAGGAGCATTATTTCTAGGATTTGCCTATACAAAATTGATTTCCAAAGACTTAGAAACCTACCCCGTTTTCATCTTCCTTTCACTACTAACGTTACCCCATTTTCTACTTATGCATAAATTAATAAAACGCCCAAATTGAATATTTTGTACAATTTTAATTTTTTTTTAAATTTTTTTTACAATATTTGAAACAATTGCCGACATCATATAGTTTAATCAGTATCACTTTAAATCATTAACATTTATGGAAACATTAAACATTTTATTGAACGGCACACTAGCTGCTGGAGATTACATCGGCTTCACCTTCTTTACAGGTTACATGTCGATGCTTGCTGCTTCGATCTTCTTCATTGTAGAGAGAGGTACAGTAAACGATAAGTGGAAAACATCTCTTTTGATTTCTGCTTTGATCACCTTTATTGCGGCTGTGCATTATTTCTACATGCGCGGTGTATGGTTAGACACTCACGAGTCTCCTACACAATTCCGTTACATTGACTGGACTTTAACTGTGCCGTTAATGTGTATTGAATACTTCTTGATTTTAAAGCCAGCAGGTGCTAAAACAGGAATGTTATCACGCTTAATCTTCGGATCTGTAGTAATGCTAGTAGCAGGTTACATCGGAGAGGCAGTAGTTCCAGCTCAAAACGTAATGTGGGGAATTATCTCAACTTTAGGATGGGCATTAATTATTTATGAAATCTACATGGGTGAAGCTTCTAAATTAGCAGCAGCTTCTTCTAATGAAGATGTGAAAACAGGTTTCAAAGTAATGCGTTGGTTCACTTTAGTGGGTTGGGCAATCTATCCAGTAGGGTACATGATGTTACCAGGTAACTTGTTATCAGGATTCTCTGGAAACATTGACTTAGCTTACAACATTGCAGATGCTATCAACAAAATTGGTTTTGGCCTAGTTGTTTGGAACATCGCAAAAGGTGCTACAGCAGCAGAAGCGAAATAATAGTTGTCTCGGCAATAAGAGGGGGGCGGTCATCGATCGTCCCCTTTTTTTATGGCCAAAATTTAGCTAGCTTAGAGCCTGATAAAACTACGTACTATGCTAAGCCCTAAGCGAGTTTCCGATTCCGAAACCACGATTACCGAATTAATGATTCCTGCCTTTGCAAACTTCAGTGGAAAAATCCATGGAGGTACTTTGCTCTCCTTAATGGACAAAGTAGCCTACGTTTGCGCGGCAAAACATAGCGGAAACTATTGTGTAACGGTGGCGGTAGAAGGGGTGGAATTCTTCAACCCAGTGGAAGTAGGGGATTTAGTCTCCATTAAAGCCTCCGTGAATTACGTAGGTAGAACCACTATGATCATCGGGATGCGCATTGAATCCCTAAAGCCCAAAACCGGCGTTGTCACCCACACCAATTCCTGTTACTTTACCATGGCCGCCAAGAACGACGACGGCGAGTTAACCGAAGTGCCTGGTCTTATTTTAGAAGACGAAACCCAAACGCGACGCTTCGCAGAGGGCAAATTACTTCGAAAACTTTCGCTTGAAAAGCGTGAATTACTAAAATCTGACCTTAAAAATATCTACTCCGGCGACATTCGTAAGATGTGTGATGGAGAGAAATGTGAACTAACCTACTAGGTATGAAAAAGACCCTCCTATTACTTTGCTTTGCGCTGAATCTTACAGCGCAAGACGTCATCATTAAAACGTCTAAAGGGTCCATTGCAGGAGTCTACAATCCCGCTACAAAGGTGGAAAAATTCCTTGGAATCCCCTTTGCGAAACCTCCTGTGGGAGATTTACGATGGAAAGCACCTATGCCCATGGAGTCGTGGTCCGGCATAAAAGCGGCTAAAGCCTTCGGTCCTAGCCCTATGCAAGCTAAGCCCGCTCCTTTTGCTTTTTGGTCTTCCGAATTCCTCATTCCAGAATCTCCTATTAGCGAAGATTGCTTGTATTTAAACGTGTGGGCACCTCGGTCGAATAAAGGCAAAAAGGCCGTTTTGGTCTATATTTATGGCGGCGGATTTCGCAGCGGTGGTGCCGCTTGCCCTATTTATGATGGGGAAAATATGGCTCAAAAAGACATCGTTTTCGTTAGTATAAATTACCGGGTAGGAATTTTTGGATTCTTAGCTCACCCAGAATTAAGTTCGGAGGCTTCGTATGGAGCGTCCGGAAATTACGCCTTATTGGACATGATTGCGGGATTGAAATGGATTAAGGAAAACATCGCTATGTTCGGTGGAGATCCGAATCAGGTTACCATTGCAGGACAATCCGCTGGTGCCTTTGCGGTCAACTTCTTGTGCGCTTCACCTTTAGCGAAAGGTCTGTTTCAAGGGGCAATCGCAGAAAGTGGTGCTAGCATGCTACCGAGTCCTTTGAGACCGGCGATCACAAAAGCCCAAGCGGAAAATAATGGTCTTGAGTGGGCGATGAAGTTAGGTGCTAAGTCACTAGCAGAATTGCGCGCCATGTCAGCAGAAGCCATTCAAAAAGCAGGTGGAAATGCGTCTCCCTATTCTGACGGCTACGTTTTGCCTTTAGCGATGCCAGATATCTATGCCAAAAATCTTCAAAATGATGTCCCGATTTTAGTGGGTTGGAATTCGGAGGATCGATTGAGCTCAAAAGCGGCAGAACCAGAGGTATTCAAAGCGACGCTCGAGAAGCGTTTTGGGTCTCGTGGGGCTGAAGTTTTGGCTGCTTATGGGCCTAATGGGTCCTTGGATTTAGGACGTGACGAGAGTTTTGGAGTGCAAGTGCATACCTGGGCAAAGACGCAGAACCTTCGCGGAAAGGCGCCGGTCTATGTCTACAACTTTAACCGAGCGGTGCCAGGCTATGATGAATCCACTCGTTTTGGAGCTTTTCATACGGGAGAGGTTCCGTATGCCTATGCTAATTTACATACCGTAAATCGCCCATTTGAAGCAGTAGATAAAGTATTAAGCCAAAAAATGTCGTCCTATTGGGTCAATTTTACGAAGACGGGGAATCCGAATGGAGCTGGATTAGAGGTTTGGCCTACTTTTAATTCCACTGATCAAAAAGTACAGATCCTGGACAAAGTCATCGAAACCAAAAAATTACCTACGCGTAAAGCATTAGAATTACTCGAAAATTTAAACTAAACCTATTACCTATGAAAAAGTACACCTTATTAACCCTGATGTTTGCCTTAATGGCATTCTGCAGCTACGCAAAACCCACAGGCACCTATAAAATCGTCGTCGAAGGCTTCGACTGGGGTGCGGGAGTGAACAAAGTCATTCTGGCATTGAATGACACCACTTCTAAAGTGAATGCAGCAGATTATACCGTTTATGCCAGCCGAAAATTAAGCACAGGGCCTATCGCTGACGCAGATACTAAACGCGAAATCGTTACCGCCTACGTTTCGGATGAAAATGGCGCGCGTGTTCGTACCGGCAAAAATATCACCCTTGTTTTAGCAGTAGGACCTCAATTACCTATTAGCTCCCCATTTCAATACCTACGAAGTAAAGGAAATGTGTGGGTCGATTATTCCTTAACCATCGTGCAGCCTAAAACGGGGCAGGTTTGGGATACCTCTACTGGTAAAATTATGCCATTGATTGATCAATTTGACTTAACGAGCAAATACGTATTCAACGATAAATTGACGATGTCTTACGCAACTTTCACCCCTAAAGTGAAGAAGGACAAAGCACCTTTAATCATCTGGCTTCACGGCGGTGGCGAAGGTGGGACGGATCCAACTGTTCCTTTGTTAGGCAACAAAGCCGCAAACTATGCCGCAGAGGGTATCCAATCGATTTTCGAAGGAGCTTACGTATTATCTCCGCAATGCCCTGGCGCTTGGATGCACAATGCACAAGGAGTGGGAACACAAGGCAAAGACAATGACATCTACAACGAGGGTTTGATGGCTTTGATTAAGGATTATGTCAAAGCAAATCCAGGAATCGACCCTAGTCGCATTTATGTGGGCGGCTGCTCGAATGGAGGATACATGGCCTTGAAATTGATCTTTTTGAATCCGGATTTTTTCGCGGCGGGCTACATTAGTGCTTTGGCCTATAAATCAGAATACATTCCTGATAGCGATATTCAAAAGATTAAAAACGTGCCTATTTGGTTTGTTCACTCCAAAGACGACAGAACCACCATCCCTGACATTACAGTGGTACCTGTGTTCGATCGTTTACGCAAGGCGGGTGCGAAAAACGTCCACTTCACCTATTATGATCACGTAACTGATATCACTAATTTCTACGGCGGAAAAGGCTTCGAATACAACGGCCACTGGTCATGGGTTTACTTGCATGAAAACCTTCCTAGAACGGATTTAGACGGATCACCCGTTCGAGTAAATGGCAAGCCGGTTACCATCATGGAATGGATGGCGGCCCAGAAAAAAGGGAAATAAGTAAAAAGGACAGCTTAGCGGCTGTCCTTTTTTTATCGTGTAACAAGTAGGTAAAAGATTAATAAGAGAAAGGCGATTACCAACATGGCTTTCCAATGTATGCGCTGGTATTCCGGGTATTTGATGGCAATGAAGGCCATCATCCCTAACGTTACAAGGTGAAGATAAATTCTAGGACTTTTAAAATCACTTTCGTAAGATAAGAGGTAAATGCAAATAGCTTGATTAATGACTAAGCAAATTGCAATGCCGTACTTTTTCAGGTAAAGACTTAAGGTGTTTTCCATTGTATATAGTGGTTAAAATTGTGTTTTGTAATCTAGACAAATTCTAGCACCTTTACGTTAATACCTCGCATAAATTCAAAACAATGAAATTCACTAAACTACTCCTCCTCCTATTTAGCCTCCTTTTCGTAGGCGAAATCAGTGCGCAAGCGCCCAAAATCGTGGCGGGCATTAATGTCGATCGCGTTAAACGATTAGAAAAATTCGTTCAATCCGAAATGGATAGGGGGAACATTCCTGGCGCCGTCACGATGATCATTCACAATGGGACGGTGGTGCATCAAGGAGCTTTGGGATACAAAAACGTAGCCACAAAAACACCCATGACGACGGATGATTTATTTTATATTCAGTCCATGACGAAGCCCATCATCTCCACGGCATTCATGATGTTGTATGAAGAAGGGTATTTTAAATTAAATGATCCGGTTTCGAAGTACTTGCCCGAGTTTAAAAACTTGCGTGTCGCGCGAAGCATCTATGATGACGCTAACGCACCTACCGATTCATTAAAGTCGCAAATCACGATCACCCAATTATTAAGTCACAGCGGGGGATTAACGCACGGGTTAGACCAAAACCCCGTTCAGATTAGATTCAGAAATGGTTATTTCAAACCAGGGACAAAAACGATTCAAGAGCGCGTCGAGAATTTGACAAAATTCCCCTTATTAGCTCAACCCGGAACGGAGTGGAATTATAGTACTGGACCTGATGTGCTATGCGTGTTGATTGAAAAGTTCTCTGGAATGAGTGTGAATGAGTTTTTGAAGTCACGCTTATTTGAACCTTTGGAGATGAAGCATACGGGGTATAATGTGCCTAAAGAAGAACAAGCTAAGATTGTTGCACTGCATACTAAGGGTAAAAATGGAACGATTTCTGTTGCTGCGAATCAGCCTCCTTTTGAAAATGTAACGGTTTGGAGTGGTGTGAATGGCTTGTTTTCGACGGTTGCAGATTATGCGACTTTCTGCCAAATGATGCTGGCCGGCGGAACCTATAAAGGGAAACAATACTTGAGCCGCAAGACAGTGGAATTGATGACCTCCAATCACACGGGTGATTTATTCCCAACTCCAGGAACAGAATGGGGCCTAGGCTTCGCCGTAGTTACTGATGGACCAGCGACTAAAACGCCAGCCTCTAAAGGATTATTCTATTGGGGAGGAGCGAACAATACCCATTTCTTTATCGACCCTAAAGAAAAGCTAATCGCCTTATTTATGACTCAGGAAAGCAATTTCACCTGGGAATACCACAATAGTTTACGCCAAATGGTTTACCAGACTTTAGCAGATTAATACAGAAAGCCGGGCATCGTCCCGGCTTTTTTTCTAATTTTGTATATGAGCAAAATACCTTTGAACAGGACGCCTTTAAACAGGACACATTGGATCGCAGATGCTGACATCGAATGGGAAATCCTAGATGATTTTTGCAAACGAAAAATCATGGCCTATACTGATGGGCTTATGATCGTAAAAGTGCATTTCAAAAAAGGAGGAGTGGGTGCGATTCACCAACATATACACACCCAAGGTTCTTACGTGGAAAGTGGGGTTTTTGAGGTGATTATAGGCGATGAAAAGAAGATCCTGAATCAAGGTGATGTGTTCTTTATTCCCCCCTCAATTGACCATGGTGTAGTCGCTCTTGAAGAAGGAGTTTTAGTGGATTCATTCAATCCCATGCGCGCTGATTTTATCCAATGAAAATAATCGTCATAGGTGGTGGAGCCGCTGGATTTTTTGCTGCTATTTCTGCTAAAGAGCATAACCCCGAAGCCGAAGTAACCATCCTAGAGAAAACGTCCAAGTTTTTAGGGAAGGTCAAAATATCTGGAGGAGGTCGATGCAATGTCACCAACGCTACGTTTAATTCCCGTTTGCTTTCAGAGAATTATCCCAGAGGTGAGAAATTCCTCCGTAAAGCCTTTGAAGTTTTTAATGCCTCCTCGATGGTCGAATGGCTAGAGACCCGAGGTGTAGCTTTGAAGACCTACCACGACAATTGTATTTTCCCCCTTTCAAACGATTCCCAAACCATCATCGATTGCTTTCTATCGGAAGCAAGACGCTTGCACATTAACCTGCATAGCAGTCAATCGGTAGATGAAATTAAGCCCATGGCGAAAGGCTTCCGCATTCATTGCCGGGATACGGAATACAATGCAGACCGCGTCATTGTGACGACGGGTGGTCAACCTAAGATGTCTGGATTACTTTGGCTAGAAGACGTAGGACATGAGATCATTCCGCCAGTCCCATCCCTTTTTACATTCAACATGCCGCAGGAACCCATTCGGGATTTGATGGGTATTGTGGTGGAGAAAGCACGAGTTCGGATTGAAGGCCAAAAACTTTTAGGACAAGGACCTCTTTTAGTGACACATTGGGGAATGAGTGGTCCGGCCATTCTGCAACTCTCGGCATGGGGAGCCCGGATTTTGGCAGAGAAAGAATACCGATGTGCCATCCTGGTAAACTGGTTAGACGAGACAAAAGAAGAAGAATTGCGGGCACAAATTACGCAAGTCATTAAAGAGCATGGCGCCAAAATGATGGCCAACTTGAACCCATTTGCGATGCCGAATCGGCTTTGGGTTTATTTATTAGAGAAAAACGAAATCAAGACCAGCCAGCGCTGGAATGAATTAGGCGGCAAAGCGCTCAACAAGCTAATTAATACATTAATCAACGACCGCTATGTAGTCCAAGGAAAAACGACTTTTAAAGAAGAATTCGTTACAGCGGGTGGCGTAGATTTACAAGATATCAGCGTGCAAACGATGGAAAGCAAAAAGTGCCCAGGACTCTTCTTTGCAGGGGAAATCATGGACATCGACGGAATCACCGGTGGATTCAATTTTCAAGCCGCTTGGACGACGGGATTTATTGCTGGAAAGAGTGCAGGATTAACCTAACATATCCCGAATAATCTTCAAGTGATGTTCCGTGTGAACATATAGAAAGCGAAGTGTCTCCTTTTTCTTTAAATCCCCAAAAAATGGATGCGTAAAATAATGATCGTTCCTCACTTGTTCTAATTCGGCTAATCGCTGACGACAAAGTGCAATGTGGGCTTGCAAAGATTCTGGCGTAATTTCTCCAGGAGTCACTACTTTAGGCGCACCTACTTTCCCTCTTGGAATTACACCACGCCATAAAATCACATATTTCAGAGGCTTGAATCGCCATTTATAAGAGGCTGGATCAGATCTTTTTACTCCCTCAATAACGGAACTAATAACTAATAAACTATGCTCAATTTGCCAGCCCACAGATGACGAAGAAACCGTTTCATTACGAGCTTCTAACTGCGGAATATAAGACGCTAATTCGTCGACGAGATTAATTAACTTTTGCATATGGCAAGGTAGCGATTTTCTCGGTTTTGTAATAGCCATTAGTGCCTAGGGAGCTTAAGATTCCGGCTTTGGCCAAATCCAAAAAGCCGTCCTCCTCCTGAATTCCTGCTGGCACATAGGCCTCCTGCAAAGATCCAATAACTAAAAAAGTATTATTCAACTCAATGGGCATCACTTGCTCGAATTTCAACACATACTGAACGGGAGACTCCGCCACAAAAGGTGCAATACAACCCTCGCGAAATTCCTCTGTCAAGCCCGTCATCTCAAACTCCGAAACGCCATCCGGATATTTCGCACTCGTCTGATGCGCTTGCTTGTACATCGATTCCGTCACTAAATTCACGGTGTAAATATCAGTTTCCTGAATATTCTGTATGGTATGAGGAGCCGCCGATAAAGGGCGATTAATGAAACCGATCAAAGCTGGATCAGCTCCTAAATGAACGATATTACTAAAAACAGCCAGGTTAGAAACGCCTTTGCCGTTCACCGTTCCGATGAGCGATAAGCTTTTAAAGCCACTCAAGGAATTAATGAAATTAGCGCGAGTGAAGCGATCCCAAGTTTGGAGTTCTGAAAGAGAAAAATGTTTGCTCATAAAGGTAGAAGTGACTTATATCACTTTTTATGGCCTAAAGATAGGCTACATTTGACTAAACAAATAATAACACCATGAAAACGCAAGAGATTTTCGTTGAAAACATTAAGTGTGGCGGATGTATGACGAGCATTAAAAATGCTTTGGAGAAAATAAAAGGAATTGTAAAAGTAGAAATCGATAAAGATGAAGAAAAAATAAGCTTGACCGGCGATCAATATCAATTAAGCGAGGTAATCGATTCGTTAAATAGTATGGGTTACCCACAAAAAGGAGAAAACTCCGTGTTCAAACAAGCCAAGTCCTACGTCAGTTGTGCGATAGGAAAAATGACCTAATCTTTCTTATAGTATACAAAAAAGGCCCTTCTCGTAAAGGGCCTTTTCTATTATAAAGCAGTGATTTATCTAAAGCTAATTTATCTAGCAATCAAGCTATACAATTCCGCATCTTGCTGCGGTTTTACCTCGCAGGTATTATTGAAGTGCATGGTTGCAGTGTTCGCTGTGTCGAACGTAGGCCAAGCCGGAAGACCTTTGTGACCCGGGTTACCCGTTTTAGCAAAGTTAATCCAAGACGAGCTCATACGATCTGCTAATACGTAGGCTTCTTTTCCGCCTCCTGTCATTTCCTCACAACGCGCGATGTTATTGAAGCAGAACGGTAATTCCATGCAGTGGAAAGCTTTGTATTTGCCATCCATTACTGGCGATTGCCACGTCATTAAGTACATATAAACTGGAGCCGCTTTTAAAGCAGATTTCTCTTTCGCCTGAACCACTGCACCTGGACGGAACATCACGTCCACATCCATTAAATCAGATGGCTTTGTGTCATTCGGGTAGGCTTTTTTTACGGCCGCTTTGAACGCCTCCGCTTTGTCACCATAGGTTCTTTTTAAATACGCATCCACTTGTTCTGCTGTCGCATCAGACATTCCCGTCATGATGGATGGCATGAATTCGTTCTTCACCGTTCCGATTAACAAAGGCACGTCTTTCGATAATTCGAATGCCTCTTTGGAGAACAATTGGTAAGGCAATAAGTCGCCATCCACTGATGGTCCCCAGCTAAGTCCAAAACCAATAACCGGCTTTCCTGCTGCTTTCATCTGGGCAGCGATGTTTGCTAAGGCTTTCTTTCCTGCTGAAGCTAAGACAGGATATGGGATTGTTTGCAAGCTATCCACTTTCGCTGCTGGGATGTTAAGCGCTTTTAAGACTTCAGCTGTGATGCTTTGAGTCGTTGCTTTGTCTAACATGTTTGCACGGAATGAACCACTTTGGTTGATTGCTTTGCTGAATAAACCTTTCGCTGAAGGCATTGCCATCAAGGTATTTACTTTCGCGCCTCCACCGGATTGACCGAATATGGTTACGTTTTTCGCATCACCTCCGAAAGAGCCGATGTTTTCTTTTACCCATTCCAATGCCGCACGCATATCTAATACGCTATTGTTTGCTGAGTATTTGTATTTCTCGCCGTAAGCGGATAAGTCTAAGTAACCTGTAATGTTCAAACGGTGGGAGATGGAAACAACTACGACGTCTCCTTTTTTGGCCAAATTCTCTCCATCATAAGACGGCAATTCCACTGCCGAACCAGCCGTAAAGCCACCTCCGTGAATCCAGAACATCACCGGACGCTTTTTGCCATCATTGATGCCAGGAGTCCACACGTTAATGCGCATACAATCCTCATTCGTATATCCCCAGTTATGGTTGAATACAAATTCTGATTCATCTTGTACCTGGGTTGTCTCGTCAATTAAAGGCGAAACTGGGCCATAGGACATAGAAGAACGAACGCCTGCCCAAGGTTTTGGTTTGTGAGGTGCTTCAAAACGAGCTGCCTCCGCATATGGAATACCCTTGTAGGTATAAATTCCACTGTGAATATACCCACGTACTTTTCCTGCATCCGTAGCTACGATAGCCACGTCTTTACCTGTCGTAATTTGCGCTTTTAAACCTATGGAGGCCATAATCAGCGCACTAGCCATTAATAATTTTTTCATAAGATTAGTTTTTATAGAATTTGTCTAAGAACTCATAACGTGCATCGTCCGTTGCCTTGATTGCTTTGGATTCGACATCAATCACCATAACTCCTGGCTCCTTATCTTGTGGAGCAGCTGCAGGCCAGTTTGCCAAAGTTCCTCCGTTCGGATTCCCCGTCTTAATGAAGTTCGCGAAATAGGTGAACATCGTTTTGGAAACCGTATAATCATCCGCCGTGAAAGCGTAATCCTTAATCAAGTGCAAGTTGCCCATGCAATATTCGATCTCACAGGCGTGAGGCGCGCCTACTGCCGGACGAGGTTTAGGTGCATTCGGATCTGCTTTAACCGTTCCGCCAGCTAATCCCGAAGCGACTGACTTGTCCACTAAAGGAGCGCGGAAACGTGAATATAAATAACGGTAAACAGGTTGATTCGAATTCTTGCGATGTAAATCAAACCACTTCCAAGTGCTGTAAGAGATAAAACGATCTGCCGCTAAAGCCGTAGCCGAACGCTCGATCACATCCTCCGAACCCGATGGATATAATTTCAATACTGTTTCGTGATCTGCCGGATACGCTTCCTTTACTTTGGCCACATAATTATCATGCGTATATGGTTTGCCTTGCATAAAGGCTCCACCCGGAATTTCAGCTGAGTTCCAACCTAATAAAAGCGGTACCATCGATTGCTGTTTTGCATTGAATAATTCAGGTAGGGTTTTTGGCAAGAAATAACCATCCACTACCGTAGGGAAGCCCATCGAACGTGTCTCTTGAGCGATCTCAAAAAGTTCACGCGTAGCCATGGCACGAAGCT
>JAURHT010000248.1 GCA_030833145.1 Aquirufa sp. | reverse complement strand
GAACAGTTACCCTATTTAAGTCCGGATCAGATCCTAAGAGAACCGCAACGTAAAAATACAGCTCCTTGCATCGCTTACGCTGCCTATAAAATCAGCAAAAAGCATCCGAAAGCAAAATTAATCGTGGCTCCGGCTGATCATGTCATATTAAAAGAAGAGGCCTTCAAAGCGCGCGTAAATGAAGCATTAGAAGCAGCCAAAGAACAGGTTTTAGTCACTTTAGGTATTGTTCCTACACGCCCTGACACCGGCTATGGTTATATCCAATACCAGGATTCATTAGAAACAGCTAAAACGGTGAAGACCTTCACAGAGAAGCCTAACTTAGAATTAGCGGAGGCTTTTTTAGAAAGTGGCGATTACGTATGGAATGCGGGACTTTTTGTCTTCTCTATTCCGACGTTTAAACAGGAGTTAACGAAACACCTTTCTCGTCTAGCAGAGCAATTTGAGGAGGGTCGTGCCTTCTATTATACCCCAGAGGAACCTGAATTTATTCGCAAGGTCTATGCGGTTTGCAAGAGCATTTCGATGGACAACGGAGTGATGGAGAAAGCGCGGGAAGTGAAAGTGATTTTGGCAGATATTGGCTGGTCCGATTTAGGAACCTGGAAATCATTGCACGAGATCAATGAGAAAGACGAGAAGCAGAATGCGGTAGATGCAAATGTGATGTTATACGAAACAGCTGATTGCATCATCAGAGCACCTAAAGACAAATTAGTCGTGATTCACGGTTTGTCTAATTACATCGTCGCGGAACATGGCAATGTTTTAATGATTTGTCCAAAAGACCAAGAACAGCAGGTGAAGCAATTCGTAGAGGATGCGACGAAATTAGATCCCAATTTCAGCTAGGACTCAATCATTTCAATTAACGAATTGAAGTCTTTAATCAATTGAATCCGTGCAGGAATAGGTTCAGGACTGTGCAAGACGTTATAACCCGTTAATAGGATTTTTGCCTCAGGCAAATGCTGATCCAGTTGAGCCACATAACCTGGCAATGCATCCTGTGCTGGTTCGGTTGTAAATACACTGAATACATAATCTGGCTGGTGTATTTCATAGGCCAAACAAAGTTCTTCAAAAGGAAGTGACTGCCCTAAATAAACGGCTGAGTGCTGGCGAGCACGAATTAAATAACTCGCAAATAATAAACCGATTTCATGTAGTTCTCCTTCCGGCAAATAAAGCAAAAACTTTTTCGCGTCGGGCTTTGGCTTTGCCATTTGAGAATCGATGGCTGAAATGATTTTTTGGCGAATAAGGTGCGTAATAAAGTGCTCTTGCGCAGGACCTACCGAACCCGAAAGCCACAAAGTACCTAATCGCGTTAGGAAAGGGTATATAACGCGAAGCATATAGTTCTCAAAACCATAAGCCTCCGTAATTATTTGAGTCAGTTCTTGAAAACGGTACTCATCTAAATCCATCATGGCTACCGTCAAAGCCTGAATGTGCTCTGGGAAATCTAATTCTCCTCCGGATAATTGAAGGATTTTTTCGGAAACTTCTGCTTCGGTTAACTCCGCAATTTTTGAAATCTTAATACCCCCCTTATTTTGTAGGGTAGCAATATTCAAAATGCGTTTCAGATCGGTATCCGTGTAGGTGCGAATTCCTGTCTCTGTCCGAGTAGGACTAAGTAAATGATATCGCTGTTCCCATATACGTATGGTATGGGCTTTGATACCACTGAAATTCTCTAAATCCTTTATTGAATACACGTTCATCCTCATCGTAACATCCGAGCGTTGAAAATGTTTAGAAATTAAATTGTAAAAGTATCCAGTGGCCTAAAAAGAAAAGAAATTGCAAGGCAGCAATTAGCCTAAAAAGGCTTGATTTAGCCGGGAAAGGCGTATTTTGATAGGCCAAATGAAAGAAAAAAGAGGCCATCCACCACGCAATAAAATTTTGCGCGGGCACCTGTACACCTGCCCAGGTCCAGAAATCGAAATGTATTGCGACAGGCTCAATTAAGAAATCAAGAGCGGTCATCAACCCTGCGCCGATGGCCGCTTTACTAATTTTACCAGCTATATTCCACTCTTCCACCACTGCATTCGTCGCCAATAAAAGCACGAGCCAATTCAGGCCAATTGTTAAGGGCACTCTCAAAACTTGAAAACCTAAGGTCTTCCCATAGGAATAAACCCCAAAAATTTTACCCGTTCTCACCCCTTGTACCTCTAAATACCAAGCCGCTAGTGCGACAAAGGCAAGAAAAAGATAGGCTTGAAAAGAAGGTTTTGGAAAATAGACCACACAAATGAAGGCAGTGAACCAAAGCGTCAGGGGAACTAGTGACGTAAATAAGGCTGCAGTGGCTGGCAAATGCATACCGATTAAACCGGCTGCGTAAAGGACAATCAAGAAACGTTTTAAAAATACGGGATTCATTCAATCATTTTCTAAACAAATGTAGAGAAAAATAACAAAAAATGCCCCAGCATTTCTACTGAGGCATTTTGGGCGGATGATGGGATTCGAACCCACTACCCCTGGTACCACAAACCAGTGCTCTAACCGAGTGAGCTACAACCGCCATTTGGGACT
>JAURHT010000088.1 GCA_030833145.1 Aquirufa sp. | reverse complement strand
CCTGAGTTTCTCACACAGAAACGTTCTCCTGCCATTCCAGCTAAATAGGCTTCACCAGACGTAGCACCATAGAATGAAACGTTCCCAACAATAGAGTTCTCTGATGCTTTGAAAGAAGCTACTGGTGAAGGGTAAGCCACTAATGTCGCACCACATAATCCTTTTCCTACATAGTCATTTGCATCTCCTTCGATTTCGAATTTGATACCTTTTACTGAGAATGCTCCGAATGATTGACCAGCTGTTCCTTTAAACTTGATATTTATCGTATCCGTAGGTAAACCTTTCTCGCCGTATTTCTTCGTTATCTCGTTAGATAGGATTGTTCCTACTGAACGATTTACGTTAATAATAGCTAGTTCGCCATTGACAACTTGACCTTTTTCAATCGCTGGTTGAGCTATTTTTAATAACTCCCAATCTAATTGATCAGCTAATCCGTGATCCTGTTCCTCTGATTTAAATACAGCCACACCTTCTTCTAAAACTGCTGGCGCTAAAATTGGGCTCAAATCTACATTTTTGAATTTCCAGTGTCCTGATAGATCTTTCATTTCCAATAGATCCACACGACCCACCATCTCTTCTAGTTTACGGAAGCCTAATTCAGCCATAATCTCACGTAATTCCTGCGCTAGGAAGTGGAATAAGTTGACTACGTGATCTGCTTGACCTGTGTATAATGCTCTTAATTCTGGATTTTGAGTGGCCACCCCTACTGGACAGGTATTTAAGTGACATTTACGCATCATGATACAACCAGCGGTAACTAAAGCTGCAGTGGCTACACCAAATTCTTCGGCTCCCAATAAAGCTGCTACAGCAATATCCTTACCAGTCTTGATTTGACCATCCGCTTGAATCGTAACACGACCACGCAATTTGTTTTTTACCAGGGTTTGGTGCGTTTCAGCTAAACCAAGTTCCCAAGGTAAACCGGCATGACGAATAGAAGATAAAGGAGATGCCCCTGTTCCACCGTCGTAACCTGCAATTAAGATATGATCAGCATGTGCTTTTGCCACACCGGCAGCGATCGTTCCAACACCTGCTTCAGAAACTAATTTAACCGAAATTCTAGCAGCTCTATTCGCATTCTTTAAGTCAAAGATTAATTGTGCTAAATCTTCGATTGAATAGATATCGTGGTGTGGAGGTGGTGAAATTAAACCTACTCCTGGCGTACTGTGACGCGTTTTTCCGATCCAATCATCTACCTTGTGACCAGGTAATTGACCACCTTCGCCTGGTTTAGCACCCTGCGCCATTTTAATTTGTAGTTCCTTCGCATTGGTTAAATAATGCGCCGTCACACCAAAACGCCCAGAGGCCACTTGTTTAATAGCTGAATTCATGGAATCACCATTCGCCATTTTTTCAAAACGAATCGGATCTTCTCCACCTTCTCCCGTATTTGATTTACCACCAATACGGTTCATAGCAATGGCTAATGTAGTATGAGCCTCGTAAGAAATTGATCCAAATGACATTGCACCTGTCGCAAAACGAGCTAAGATGTTTTCAACTGGCTCTACTTCATCGATAGAGATAGCCTTACTAGACTTGAATTTCAATAAGCCACGTAGTGTAATAGATTTCTTGCTTTGGTCATCAATTAATTGAGCGTACTTTTTGTAAACCGAATAATCATTCTGCTTTGTTGCTTGTTGCAATAAGTGAATCGTAGCCGGATTAAATAAGTGTTCCTCACCTCTTTGTTTCCATTGGTAGATACCACCTACTTCTAATTTAGGTGAATCTTGTTTTAATAGTTGATACCCTGACGCATGCTTGATCAGGGCTTCTTTGGCAATCGTATCTAGGCTAATTCCGCCAATACGAGAGATTGAACCACTGAAATACGTATCCACTACCTCTTTGCCTAAACCAAGAATTTCAAAAATTTGAGCTCCTTGGTACGACTGTAAAGTTGAAATACCCATTTTTGAGAAGATCTTTAATAGCTCCCCATTAACGGCTTTGATATAGTTGTATTCTAATTTATCGTAGCTTAAATCCTTATTGACGAAGCCTTGATCTTTCATAGCTTTAATCGTTTCAAAAGCCATATATGGATTCACCGCACTTGCGCCGTATCCAATCAACGTAGCATAATGGTGGGTTTCCCACACATCTCCTGCTTCGATAATGATACCCACTTTAGCTCTTTTCTTGGTACGAATCAAGTGATTATGAACAGATGCCAAGGCTAATAGAGATGGAATTGGAGCATGAGAACTATCAATTCCGCGGTCTGTCAACAAGATAATCGAGTATCCATCATCTACTGCATCTTCTGCGTATTGATTAATACGATCCAAAGCCTTCTTTAACACTCCCTCCTCTTCAGAAGCACGGAACGTCATGTGAATGGATTTTGTTTGGAAATTTTCATGATCAATCCAACGGATTTTCTCCACTTCCTTATTACGTAGTACGGGCTGTTGAATCTCAATTTGGCGGCAGTGTGTAGGACTTTCTTCTAATAAATTAGATAAACCACCTATATCAGATAATAGCGACATCACCATACGCTCGCGAATCGGGTCAATCGGCGGATTTGTTACCTGCGCAAATAATTGTTTGAAGTAAGAAGATAAATGCTGAGCCTTTTCTGATAAAACAGCTAACGGAGTATCAATACCCATTGAACCTAAAGCTTCTTTACCTGTCTCAGCCATTTGTGCTAATACAACACGAATATCTTCCGTTGTAAAACCAAAGATTTGTTGTCTAGAAACTAATTCAATGGCTTTAGGTTGTCTGTATTCAGAACCTGCCTCTGGAAGATCTTCAACTCTGATTTTATTCTTCAAAAGCCACTCTCCGTACGGTTGTTGTTGGCAAATTTTCTCTTTGAGTTCTTCGTCTGGGATAATACGACCTTGCTCCATATCCACCACGAACATTTTACCTGGTTGTAAACGGCCTTTAGAAACAATGGTTGCAGGATCTAAATCCAATACCCCAGCCTCAGATGCCATAATTACGTGGTCATCAGAAGTTACCCAATAACGAGATGGACGTAAACCATTTCTATCAAGCGTAGCTCCGATCATTTTCCCATCCGTAAAGGAGATACTTGCAGGACCATCCCATGGTTCCATCATGGCAGCATGGTACTCATAGAAATCCTTTTTGTATTTTTCCATGCTCTCATTGCCATCCCAAGCTTCTGGAATTAACATCATCATGACATGAGGTAACGAGCGTCCTGTTAAATACAATAACTCAATGGCGTTATCTAAAATAGCTGAATCAGATTGTCCTAAGCTACAAACAGGAAGAATCATATCTAATTCTTCTTGTGTAAAGTATTTGCTTGAGAACAAGGCAGATTGTGCTTGCATCCAAGATGAATTACCTTTTACCGTGTTGATCTCTCCGTTGTGCGCAATAAAGCGGAACGGTTGAGCTAATTTCCATTCTGGGAATGTATTCGTCGAGAAACGAGAGTGTACAATGGCCAAAGCGGAAGTAAAATTCTCCTGGAATAAATCTAAGAAATAGCCAGGAACCTGCATTGTCGTTAACATACCCTTATAAATAATGGTACGACACGATAAGGAAGCGAAGTAAAATTTATTGTTTAATCCAGCTATGGTTTCGTTTAATAACTTAGAAACATATTGTCTAAAAACATATAGTTTACGCTCAAAATCAATTTCTGATGCACAATCAGCGGGTCTTTCAATAAATAATTGTTGAATTGACGGCTCTGCATTACCTGAATCAGCCCCTGTTATTTCCGAATTATCAACAGGCACAATTCTATAACCTAAAACACGTAATCCTAATTTCTTAGTCTTACGCTCAATAACTTCTTTACACTCTTTGATTAGCGTTTCGTCTTTTGGGAAAAACACCATACCTACCCCATAGTTACCTAAGGAAGGTAAAGAGAAACCTAATGAGCTAGTTTCTTCCAGAAAAAATTCATGAGGTAGTTGAACAAGGACACCCGCGCCGTCACCTGAGTTAGGATCGCATCCACAAGCCCCTCTGTGATCCATGCGGATCAACATTTTAATCGAATCCTGAACAATGCGATGGGATTTTATACCTTTTAGACTGGCAACAAAGCCAATTCCACAAGCATCATGTTCAAATTCTTTTCTGTACAAACCTACTTCATTCGGATTTCTCATAGGAAACTATAAATATTCTAATAATAATGTTAACAAATTGAAAATAGCTTAGTGAGTTCAAAAAGCTATTTCAGGTAGATAATATACCTAATTTCAAATTTAATTAAAAATAAATTTGGCAAAACGATCTAAAGACAAAATATTCTTCTGAATTTAAAATATCAGAAATGCAACACAAAAAATCTTGGTAAAATACTATTCTAGTCGTAATCCTCTCCATAAGAATCTCCAAATTCGCTTTCTCCTTCCGTATCATCCTCATCTTGGAACTCATTTTCTAGGTCATTCAAGTAGATCGCATCGACTCCTTCTTGCACCGTATTAAGTAAAGTTAGATTCTCAATTTTGGCAGCATCTAATCTTTCAGCAATAGGTTCATTTTTAGTAACGACTACAAATAAACCTCCCTCATTTGTGCAAATCTTAGTGCCTTTTCGGATAGCAGAAACACCGTAACCATCTAGATCTACAGTTTTAGTGAGGTTAAGGATGATATTGGCATAATCTTTCTTAAATAAAAGACGAATAGCATTTTCTAAATCCTCTGAATTTGTGGCCGATAATTGTTCAGCTTTCCAATCAATAACGGCATAACTCTCGTTTTGTTCGAGTTGAAATGAATTTACGTTAGACATTTTTTAAATACTGTATGGTGTTAGTGTAAATACGATTTGTTAAATCTTCTTGGGGTTCTTTTTTAAAGGTAAGGCCTGTGATTTCTTCGTATAATAAAATGTAGCGTTCTGAAATTTGTTGCACGAATTCATCTGTAATAGTGGGAATACTTTGCCCTTCCTTGCCTTGAAAACCATTGGCTATCAGCCATTCTCTTACAAATTCCTTAGATAATTGCTTTTGAGCTAATCCTTTTGCGAACAATTCTGCATAAGGTTCTTTATAGAAATAACGAGAAGAATCTGGTGTGTGAATTTCATCCATTAACATGATCTTCCCATTATATAGGCCAAACTCATACTTGGTATCCACTAAAATTAAATTCTTCTCTGAGGCCATCTCCTGCCCTCTTTGAAACAATTGATGTGTTATAGCGCACAATTCAACCATATGTTCTTTCGAGACAATTCCTTGTTGAATGATTGCTTCTACAGAAATATCTTCATCGTGACCCTCGCTAGCTTTTGTAGTTGGAGTAATAATAGGTGAAGGTAATTGTTGATTTTCTACTAGACCATCCGGTAAGGTTACCCCACACACCTCACGTTTTCCGGATTTATATTCTCTCCAAAGATGACCCACTAAATACCCTCTAATGACCATTTCAATAGCAAATGGTTCGCATTTTAAACCAAATGCAGCATTAGGATCTGGTGTAGCTAATAGCCAATTAGGTACAATATCTGCCGTTTTCTGTAAAAAATAACTAGCAATTTGGTTTAACACCTGACCTTTATAAGGTATTAATTTAGGCAACACGACATCAAAAGCAGAGATGCGATCCGATGTTATCATTAATAAATGGTCTCCTATTCCGTATACATCGCGCACTTTTCCTTTATAAAAAGAGGTTTGATTAGGGAATTGATAAGGTGCTGGATTCATGGTTTGGCTAATTAGTAGATAAGATTTTTCTGCTTTTTCTTCATTAAATCAAGTAAAGATAAGGCTTCCTGGGTATTTATTTTTTGAGTTTGACTGATCATTTGCGCTGAAGAGGATTGTTTCTTCAATTTGTTCTGAGGAAAATTGATTGCGTACTATTCATATGCTTTTACCAGTGTGTCGACATTCCCATTTTGGATGATGGATCGATGTAAATCTGCATAACCCTCCTTCGAATCACCATTCATAGCCATAAAATAACTATATAGAATGTCATTATTGACACTTTGATCTTTGATTAAATTTCTTTTCGCCTGCTTTGTATTTCGATGCGTTTTTAATTCTAATACAGCAATTAAATGTTCTATTTCGGGATTGGTGAAAATAGATGATTTTTGAATTTGTTTGGCATTATCCAAAGCTTGGGTATAGTGATGATAAGCAATTTGCTTGTTCAACTGTCTTATTTGTGCATTATACTCCTCGGATGATTTAGAGAATAAACCATCGTAAAATAAAATAAAGAGATAAAACAAGGTAGAAAACATTTAGATCTTTATGGCTTTGGCTGTAAATACAATATCAATAAAAACTAAAATGAGTATTAAAATTACTAAATAAATTCGCACATAGGAGCTCTTAATCCAGCTGTTTAAGCTTTCTGAAGAAAAAATAGTAGATCTATTCGCATCAGTTGAAATGGACTGCCAATGGTGATTAGTCCATATAAATACGTCAAATTGATCTTCTTTTGGATGAGAAGGCAATGAATTCATTACTATCCGTTTCAGATGTACTGTCGTGGTTTCATTAGCCCGTTCTACTAAATTCAAAAATGAATCCCGATTTGTGGCGGGAATAATTTGGTAAAATTGAGTTTTACTCGGTTCATAAATAGATAAACTATAGGTGCTATTTTCTGGCATCTCTGATGCTTTTTCTACCAGGGAATTCCACGTTAAACTGGAACTATTGGAAGATATAACAAATAAAGTAGTTCCTAATTTAGAACTTTCTATATCCTTATTTTGCTTGACGCTAATTGTATATAAACAGAGGATAAGCAAGACTACAAGTATTAGAAATCTCAGTATGTATTTGAATACAAGGACTCTTGAGATTTGAAATACCTTCCCTTTCGCTACATAATATTTATAGGCTATGAGTAGCGAAGAGCCTGTAAATAAACTAAACAATAAAATACCTATTTCCTTTAAATTCATAAAAGGGGGTAAATTCAATTAAAATTAAATTGCTATTTTTACAATTCTATCAAAAATAGCATGGATATATTAAAAAGTAAGCGTCTCGATCACCTAAAATATGAAATTCGTGGACCGGTTTATGATAAAGCGTTAGCTCTTCAAAATCAGGGTTACAAGATTACTTCATTAAATATTGGTAATCCAGCCGCCTTTGGCTTTGAAACGCCTGATGAGATTGTCCATGATATTATCGTAAATATACGAAATGCGCAGGGATATGTTGATTCCCGTGGTTTATTTGCTGCTCGTAAAGCAGTTATGCAGTATTACCAAAACTTAGGTGTAAAGAATATCTTAATGGAAGATATTTATATTGGTAACGGGGTAAGTGAGTTGATTTCTTTGGTGATGACTGCTTTGTTAAACACAGATGACGAAGTATTGATTCCTTCTCCTGATTATCCTCTTTGGACTACTGTGGCAGGTCTAGCTGGCGGTGTAGCAGTGCATTATACTTGTGATGAGGCTCATGATTGGGCTCCAGATCTTGCGGATATGGAAGCTAAAATTACATCCAAGACTAGAGCCATCGTTTTAATTAATCCCAATAACCCTACAGGAGCTGTCTATACTAAAGAAACAGTTAAACAAGTAGTGGCCTTAGCAGCTAAACATCATTTAGTTTTATTTGCAGATGAAATCTATGATAAGATTCTGTATGATGGGACTTCACATCATACCGCTGCAGGTCTATCGGATGATATTTTAATTATCACGATGGGTGGTTTATCTAAAAATTATCGGGCTGCTGGCTTTAGAGGTGGTTGGATGATTTTAACGGGAGCAAAACACAAAGCAAAATCCTACATAGAAGGATTAAATTTCTTGTTTAGTACACGATTGTGTGCGAATGTGATTACTCAATATGGCATTCAAACGGCATTAGGGGGATATCAATCGATAAATGACCTAGTCGCTAAAGAAGGTCGTTTAAATCGCCAAATGAACTTGGCTTATGAACGAATTAATGCCATTGATGGAGTTAGTGCCGTAAAGCCTAAAGGAGCTTTGTATTTGTTCCCTAAAATAGATTTATCTAAGTTCAATTTTGAAGATGACGATCATTTTGTGATGTCTTTATTAGAAGAACAAAAAATTCTTGTAGTAGGTGGACAGGGTTTTAATTATAAAGGAAAAGATCACTTTAGAATTGTCTTTCTTCCGCACGTGGAGCAATTAGGTGTTGCCTTAGATAAAATTGCACTTCACTTTG
>JAURHT010000226.1 GCA_030833145.1 Aquirufa sp. | reverse complement strand
TCTGATAAATTAGGTGTAATTTGGTTATTCATCATGTATTTATTCCACACGATGGGGGAATTAAGTCTTTCTCAGATCGGATTATCTTTAGTGTCTAAGCTAGCGCCTAAGCGATTCTCATCATTATTGATGGGTGTTTGGTTCTTGGCTAATGCAGCAGGATATGCTTTATCTGGAACATTAGGAGCGCTATTACCTCCAGCAACGGCGGTAGCTGGCCAAACAGTCTTCCCAAGTTTCCTAGGATTCGAGATCAAAAATCTCTATGATTTTTTCATTGTATTTGTAATCATGGCCGGAATTGCCTCTGTGATTTTATTTGGCTTAGCAAATGGTCCACTTAAACGTATGATGCACGGCATCCGATAATATGAATTCACACGATCATCATTTACACGAACAGCACTTAAAAAGTTCCGATTTTATCACAGACATCGTGATAGGCATGTCGGACGGTTTAACGGTTCCTTTTGCCTTAGCTGCTGGACTTTCAGGAGCTGTGGCGTCAGCTAGCATTGTAACAACGGCAGGTATCGCTGAAATTGTGGCAGGATCAATTGCCATGGGCTTAGGAGGTTATTTAGCAGGCCAAACTGAACAAGAGCACTACGAGGCAGAATTAAAACGCGAGTATGAGGAGGTCGAGCGCGTACCAGAAAGAGAGAAGCAAGAAATAAGAGATGTTTTTGCGGATTATGGTTTGAGCCCAGAAGCACAAGAAATTGTCGTTGAATCTATCTCAAAAGATAAAGATAAATGGGTTGACTTTATGATGCGTTTTGAACTAGGCCTAGAACGTCCTAACCCGAACCGAGCTAGAAATTCAGCCCTAACTATTGGCATTTCTTATATTGTAGGCGGTTTCATTCCACTTCTACCCTATTTTTACGTAGATAAACCAGAGCAAGGATTACTTTACTCAGCAGAGGTGACAATCTTAGCCTTACTTGTTTTTGGTTATTTCAAAAGCAAAGTAACCGGCCAAAACCCTATCATCGGATCCCTTAAAGTAACTTCCATTGGAGCCGCAGCTGCAGCTGCCGCTTATTTTGTGGCGACTTTATTTCAATAAGCTGAAACGGTATCATCACCACGGGAATCAGCACCACCTTGTAGATTCCCATTAGGCAATACAAGAATACCTTCTACTAAGCCAATAGCTGAAACAGGTGAAAAAGTATAGCCTTTTGATTGTAATCGAATTTGTTGTTCCTCAGAAAAACGTTTCGGTTCAGCTGTGATTTTCTCCGGCAACCATTGGTGGTGAAAACGTGGATATTCTACCGCTTGCTGCATATTCATGCCCATTTCCAACGTATTCAATACCACTTGAAAGACACTCGTAATAATAGTGGATCCACCGGGAGTACCTACCACCATCTTTAATTGACCATTTTCCTCCACAATAGTTGGAGTCATGCTAGAAAGCATACGTTTGTTCGGTTGTATCTCATTCGCCTTTGAGCCGATTAAACCATACAAGTTGGGTGATCCTGCTTTGGCAGAAAAATCATCCATCTCATCATTTAATAGGAAACCAGCACCGCCCACAAACACCTTACTTCCATAGGAATTATTTAATGTCGTCGTAATCGAAACCGCATTGCCTTCCCCATCCACAATACTATAATGCGTTGTTTCTGGGCTTTCATAGCCTGGGAAAGATCCAGCCTGAATCGATGAACTTGGAGTGGCTTGCGCAAAATTCAGACTTGACATTCTTGTAGCATTATAGGCCGGATCAATTAATTCATTCACAGGTACTTTCACAAAGTCAGGATCACCGAGCCATTTAGAACGATCTGCATACACTCGTCTCTCCGCTTCTACCATCACTTGAATCGTTGAATCGGATGTGGGGCCCCATTTGTTAAGAGAATAAGGAGCCACCATTTGCAATAATTGCGCTAAAGCAACCCCTCCACTACTTGGAGGCGGCATCCCAATAATCTGATAATTTTTGTATTTACTTTTAATCGGTGTTCTCCAAACCGCTTGGTAATTCTTTAGATCCTTCTTCGAAATCAACCCATTTTGAGCCTGCATTTCTTTCACTATAAATCGAGCTGTTTTACCTTTATAAAAGCCATTGGCTTTTTTATGCATGATGCGCTCTAAAGTAGCTGCAAGATCACTTTGGACTACTAGATCTCCTTGCTTCCATTCTTTACCTTCTGCAGATAATAAATAAGTTTTATCTGGATTCTCCTTTAAAAACTCGGTCCTTTGGCGATTTAAACCTCTTGCCTCCTTCTCTGTCAATAACAATCCTTTCCGGGCTAATTCTACAGCAGGCTTCACTAACTCAGCCCAAGGCAACTTACCTAATTTATCATGCATTTCTTGCATGCCTGCCACCGTACCTGGTACACCTACTGAAAAGATACCTGTCATCGATTTACCAGGAATGATATTCCCTTTTGCATCTAAATACATATCTCTACTAGCCGCCGAAGGGGCTTTCTCCCGATAATCCAAGGCTTTTACATTTCCAGATTTATCTCGGAAAACTAAAAAACCACCACCACCAATATTACCAGCAGATGGGTGACAAACGGCTAAAGCAAAATTGACAGCCACAGCCGCATCAATTGCATTACCGCCCTTCTTTAATATAGCTAATCCGATTTCCGAAGCGGCAGGGTGAGTAGATACGACCATGCCTTGCTTGCCTTCGATAAGTGGCTTTACCGTGTTTTGTGCAAAAACAGAGAAAGAAAGAAGTAAGAATAGAAAATACTTAGTCATTCAAATGAAGTTTTAAAATGAATCGACAAATTAATAGAATCTGTTGATTTACTAACATTGCGATAATAAAAATATAATTTAACTTTGTGATTATTTAAAGAATTTTTCAATAAAACGTAGACTAACAGTGGATAT
>JAURHT010000137.1 GCA_030833145.1 Aquirufa sp. | reverse complement strand
TCTAATAGCTCCGCTAAAAATCGATCCTTTTGGGAGGCGATAAATTCGTGTGTTGATTGCATAGTAAATGAAAATTTAAAGGCTATAATCTGCCTTTTCGAGGAATAAGATACATCCGATTTTCCGTTCCTGAAATGATTCGACCGATATTTTTACGGTGCGTAAATATCACTAAAAAAGAAATGATGAATCCAAAATAAATCAAAATAGGCAATTCCTTCCCAAATACTCCGAACTGAAGTAAAAGTGGAAATACCAATGATGTCACCATGGAACCTAATGAAACATAATGAGAAAAGGCAAAAACAAGTAGAAAGACCAAACTACTGACTAAAGCCGCCTGGGGATGAAGCGCTATGACCATACCTAATGTTGTAGCAACTCCTTTTCCTCCTTTAAAATCACAAAAGATGGGAAGTAGGTGGCCAATAATGGCTAAAAAACCGAATAAAATCTTCAGGGTGACACAAGTTTGCCAATCCACTAAACCAAAGACATACAAAACGGTCGCAAGGCTAGCCGCCGTAAATCCTTTTAATGCATCCACAAATAAAACGATAGAACCTGCTTTTTTTCCTAGTACTCGGAAGGTATTCGTCGCACCTGCATTTCCGCTACCATGTAGACGGATGTCGATTCCGTGGTAACGATCTCCATACCAAATTGCTGTCGGAATTGATCCTAACAAGTAACTTAATAAACAGAGCCCTACAAGTACTAAAAGCATATATTTTGGATTGCAACCTCGTAAATATAGGTCGCATAGCTTACGAAATCAAACACATTAAAAATATTCTTGAAATGTTTAAATTTTCGTCTTTATAATGTTCTAAAAAGAGAAATTGACGGAGGCCATTAGCCTGAATTTTTGGGGGTTACCATGATCCAAATAGGTCAATCGATGAAATGCTTGCACCCGTAAAATCTTGAAAATATTATCGATTCCATAGCCCACCTCTGCAAATGGCTTGTTAGGATCTAAGGAATCAAAGGCATACTGAGCTAAGAATTTAGAGCGCAAAGGGCTATTCACATCGCGCATAATATCATGATTCGCTTCACGTTGACTGCCCATCAAAACATTAGCTGAGGTGATCAATCTCCACTTCAATTTCTTGATAAGTGGAATGCGATTAAAGAGTAATCCATCGAAATTATGGTTGTATTGAATTGAGGCATAGCGATCACTCACAAATTCAAAATAACTCATCGTGGAATATGCCGAGCGGACAAAAAAGAAGGTTTCATTTCCTAAATGAGGAAACAATAATGGGGCTGGAAGATTCGAAGGGGTATACCCCGCCGTGAAGGTATAATCTGAGCGGCCTAAGGTCCCTAAGCGAAATGTCTGATAAGCTTTCAATGTAAATCGATCGTATTTAAAATCGCCTCCCAAAAAGCCTTTAAATCCATGCTGGTACTTAATCGTAACCACCGGAATTCGCTTCGTCGCTAGGGTAATACGCTCATTCCCATTCATGATGAATGTCTCGTTTTTCGCAAAACGCAATTCTACTGTCGCAAAGGTTTCTTGATAATAGTCTTGCACAGGAGATGCACTCCCTAATTCAGGGTTCAAACGATACTGAAAACGGAATAAAGGATCAAAGGACCGCGTATTTAGGGAGGTCGAAACCGTCAGGCCTTTCATGACTTCTGAAGAGAAAAAGGCTTCTGATTCCCGTCTGAAAAATGCGCCAGAAAACGCTCCCCAGCGGGTAAAAGAGTAAAACAATTTATTATCCCCAATGAGCTCAGGCGTTAAACCTACCCTTTCGATATCATAGGAATGTTTTAATCCAGCGACAGTCCACTTTTTCTTAGAGAAGAGGTAATTTACCTCGAAGGCATATTTCGGGATTAAATCTTTCGTGCCGAATCCCACATTTCCCCGTAAAATCCAATGCTTATCGAAATTTGCATTCGTCCTAAATCCAAGTCTAAAGCGCGCGCCTTCAATTTTATTGATGGCAAAACTAGAAACATAGGGGCCTACCTCGATATCATTAAACTTCTTGTATCCACTCAAAACGATCTCTGCAATCTCCACGTAAGTACGAACTACGGGAAGGTTTTGGACGGAATCGATCAGTGCATAAGCCATTAAATCTTGCGTACTGAGTGGCTCGTGTCGCGCATTTTTCCAAAACTCCGGATTAGGCTGCATCGCATCCTCGGCGACTTCTGTCAATAAATCATAGAATCCCACCTCATGAGGTTTATTCACCACAAAATCTTTGTTAGAGATGTACATCTTCAACAACATACCGGCGCTACCTTTCGTAATTTCTTCTAAATCAATCAGGAATCGAGTTCGAGCGGGTAACCAGGCACCAGAACTTGTTTGTTCTAATTCTTGTGAGATCTTAATCTTGTCAATAAAATTCAAATTCGCTCCTTTATCAACCGATGCATCTATTTGAACTAAGGCGAAGGAGGTGGTATCAATCCACATTTGGCCTTTGAAGACTAAATCCATTGGATTCTTTGGATCAAAATCCAATTGATAACAAACATGACCATCCACATTGACGGTATCACCCAGAAAGTAGCTATAATTTCCTTTCCAATTTTCACCGATTGGACTCACAAAATCTTTGCCAAAGAATCCGACGAAATTTTGGTAAAAATTATAATTAGCCACTAAATTTCCTCCCACTAATTGGGAAATTAAAGAACCATCTTTTACCCCTACCCCTTTGATATTTGTCTTATATATTGCCTCCTTCTTTCGCTGCGGATTCTCTAAATAATAGAATTTACCTACAGATTCAGATATATAAGTCGGGATGACTAATTTACCATCTTCACCCGCTATTTTCTCAAACTTTTTAATCGCCTGAGCAATGTCCTTCATCACTTTTCTCTCTTTGAACTTCTCGGAAATGTTATCTACATCCAGTTCCATCTTTGCATACGAATCATATTCGTAGGCACTCAATTTAGAACGATCATTCTTCTCCCGATTACGTATAATACCCCTAAGGATCTTGAAAGCTGGATTTTCGCCTGAATAAACAATTACTTCGGCCATTTCTCGACCAGTAGGATCTAATTGAAAATCAACCTCCTGCCACTTAGCGGCTCTGGTTATTTTCTTCACCCGCTTTTTATACCCCACAAATGAGGCGAAAAGGCTATCGGCTGTATACTTCGAATTTAACGTAAATTCCCCTTGAAAATTTGTGGTAGTTCCTTGACTGACCCCCACGAATCCTACCGAGGCAAATGGAATTGGATCCCCATTTTTCGCATCGGTAATACGTCCCTTGATCACATATTGACCAAAAACAGGCAATACAGCGAAGGACAAGGATAAAGCCAGCAAAATGCTGAATTTGAATTTCATGTAAGGGTTAATATTTTGCAAACGTTACAAAAATAGCAAGCTAAACGAATTTTATACTATTCGTCGGCACATTTCTGTGTTTCGTCTAAGAAGTTTTTGAATTTCTCCAAAGCACGCGCCCGGTGGGCGATTTGATTCTTTTCATTTAAAGACATTTCCGCAAAAGTTCTCAACTCCTTTTCTGGCTGAAAAACAGGATCATATCCAAAACCTTGATTACCTTTCGGAGCCTCCACAATTTCTCCCCTTATTTCGCCCTCAAATTGATGGTAAATTCCCTCATGGTGGTAAGTTAAAACGGTCACAAAACGAGCATTCCGATTTTCTACTCCTCGCAGGTTTTGCAATAACAATTCAAGATTAGCTTGATCATTTTTAGGTTCTCCTGCATAGCGAGCTGAATATACGCCAGGAGCCCCATGCAGAATCTCCACCTCTAATCCTGAGTCATCGGCTAGGCAAGTAACCTGAAATTTTTCCGCTATATATCGTGCTTTCTGTAGGGAATTCTCTGCTAGGGTAGATCCTGTCTCTGGAATTTCCTCCACTAAGTTAAGGGTGCTTAAATCACGAACCGTAAAATGGTCTTGCAATAAGGAGCTTAGCTCCTCGACTTTATGCTTGTTTTGGGTTGCTAAATACAGAACCGGATGCATTATTGAGCTGAAACTACCTCGATTTCGAAGTACAATGGCGAATAACCCGGAATAGTTGAGTTACCCGTTGTGCCGTAAGCAATGGAATAAGGCAAAATGGCTTTGGCTTTTTCACCCACTTTCATTTTTAGCACGGTCTCCTCAAATCCTGCGACTAATGGTCCGGCCCCCGCCGAGAAGGTCAAGGTACCTGCGCCAAATTTAGAATCATAAATGACTTTACTCGACGCATCAGTTTGAATGTATCCATAGCCTAAGCGTCCTAAGTAATTCACCTTGACAGACTGACCTTTCACGACCGCAGTGCCCGTCGGATTCTCTAGTGTTTTTTGGAAAACTAAACCAGAGCTAGTTTTCTCTGGAGCCGTGAATCCATAGGTATTTTGCATGGCAGTAATTTGATCTGCTTGATTCTTTATCGAAATCACTTCAATTTCAGCTTTGATTACTGCGTAAGCAGGAACATTACCGAAAGTATTACCTCCAAAAGCTAAAGAGGAGGGCAATAAAAAAGTGCCTTTATCTCCTGCCTTCATGATTGAAACAGGTAATGTAAACATGCTTTGGGATACTCCGAAAATGATTGATTTCGATTGATTAGCCACTTTAGAAGTAGAATCCACGAAAGTTCCGTCTAATAGAGTTAGCTTATAATGCAAGGTAACTAAATCGGTAGCGGCAGGAGCAGTTGTGGCTCCTGAAGGGGTAATGGAATAATACATTCCATCCACTGTTTTTGTATAGGAAAGGTTACGTTGCTTTAAATAATTTTGAATATCTACATCATTTTTAGCGACTTCCTGTTCGACAGGATTTTCTACTGAACAACTTGTGATGCCAATCGCAAAAGCGAAGAATAAAACTACATACTTCAACATACTACTCAATTTTTGCAACGTAAATCTCGAAACTTAAGGGTGTATAACCTGGAATAGTTGAATTTCCATTCACTCCATAACCTAAGGCTGAAGGGAAAACAATGACCGCCTTCTCTCCTAAACGCATTTTTTCAATACCCATTTGG
>JAURHT010000034.1 GCA_030833145.1 Aquirufa sp. | reverse complement strand
CACTTAGCCGCAGAAAAGAAGATTTACTTGTATGGGGTGGTTCCCAAAGTAATGCTCTGCGTGCCTCTTCGTATAGGAGATCGGGTGACGGGTATCATTGGGGTGAAATCATATGAACGCGCGAATAAATACGAAAACCGAGATTTAGAGTTATTGGACTTTATTTCGGGGCAAGTGGCGATTGCGATTTCGAGGAAGCAGGCGGAAGAGGCTTTGGCTAGAGAAACGGCTCGATTAAATTCCATCTTCGAAAGTTCGTCTCACCTCATGTGGTCGGTGAACAAGCGTTTGATGCTGATGAGCTTTAACCATGACTATGCGGACTTGTTAGAGCAAGAACTAGGGATTACGCCGCAATTGAATTTCAGTTCGGAGACGATGGGCTTCAAGATGATGGCGCCGGCGGAACGCAAGGTGATGGAAGAGCATTATAAACAAGCGTTTAGAGGTACGAAACAGCATTTCGAGCTTTGTTTGAAGAAGAAAGATGGGACGGATCGCTGGTTAGAGATTTATTTGAATCCCATTTTAGACCAGGGAATTATCTCCGAGGTTTCTGGTATCGCTCGGGATATTACGGATATTAAGAAGTACCAAACCGAACTGGTAGAAGCCCGTGAACAAGCGGAGCATTCGCTTAAGGTCAAAGAACAGTTTTTGGCGAATATGTCGCACGAAATCCGGACACCGATGAACGGGGTCATCGGGATGGTAGACCTATTGTGCGATACGCCATTAGACGAGGATCAGCGCGATTATTTACAAACGATACGCAAATCGTCAGAGACACTATTGCATATTTTGAATGATATTCTCGATCTCGCAAAGATTGAAGCGGGTAAGATGGTTCTTCATCCAACCGACATACTTTTAGAAGATGTTTTCGATCGTTTAATGGCCTTGTTTACACCATTAGCGCATCAGAAAGGGAATAAAGTCTCTTATACACTTGACGATAAGGTGCCCGCTTATGTGAAGGCAGATGAGACGCGCTTATTACAGATTCTTTCGAATCTTACATCAAATGCTTTGAAGTTTACGGAGAATGGTTCGGTTAAGATTTCGGTGAAACCCATTTCGGTTTCTTCTGATGCAACTGAATTAGAAGTTCGTGTGAGTGATACGGGTATTGGTATCAGTCCTATGAATTTAGAAAAGCTCTTCAACGCTTTCCAACAAATAGATAATTCTACCTCGAAAAACTACGGCGGAACGGGATTAGGTTTAGCGATTTCGCGCGAATTCTGTAAGATGATGGACGGTGAGATTGGGGTGGAGTCTGAGGAAGGAAAGGGAAGTACGTTCTGGTTTAGAATTAAACTCGCGATAGGGGATTCGGCTTTAGCGGCGAAGACGAAGAAAGACGAGAATTTGTCGATTTCTGGGGCTTTACATTCCGTACACGCGCGAGTATTGCTAGTGGATGATAATGCCACGAACCGCAAGGTGGCGAGTCAGATTTTGATGAAGGCGGGTTGTGAGGTTTTAATGGCCTCGAGCGGCCAAGAAGCCATTAATGTGATGCAAAAAGATGCGAAATTTGATTTAGTGTTGATGGATATCCAAATGCCTGAAATGGATGGGATGGAAACTACGCGTCGCCTGAAAGCATTGAATATAGCCTCTTTACCGCCTATCGTTGCAATGACGGCCTATGCGATGAAAGAGGATCGCGAACGCTTCATAGCAGCCGGGATGGACGATTATTTGGCCAAACCGATTCGAGCACAGCAAATCATTGCGATGGTGTCGCGCTGGGTGTCTGAGGGACATGGCTCGATCGAGGAGGCTTTAGTGAACACCGATTTCGTGGTGGATGAAGAGGTATTAGCCTCACTTTCTGACGCAGTGGGCGGAGATCCGGCTTTTGTGCAAAGCATGTTAGAAGAATTTATTGCGGAGGCCAAAGAACAGATTGCAGCTGCTATTTCTGCTCACGCTTCTGGTAGCTGTAAAGGCGTTCAATCCGAACTGCATACCTTGAAGGGTAACTCTGGAACTTTAGGAGCGGCGCAGGTGCATTCGATTTGTGAAAAGATCGAATTGAAAGCCAAAGTCTGCAATTTCACCCAATTCGCCACCGAGATTGTCGATCTGCAAATTGCTTTAAAGAATTTCGAAGACGCGATTAAAGCCAAATTCGCCTAATGTGCGCCATTTTGGCGTATTTTCTCTTTTTATTTTGCGAATTTTAATGTCATTTTTTCCGATTTTTTTGATTGGGTATTCTTTTGCTAGATAGGGGAAAAACCTAGCCGATATGAACCCGAATAATTACACTTCACAAGCTGGACTTATTATTCAGAACGCGATGGAAATCGCGAGCCAGAATGGCCAACAAGCCATTGAAACGGGGCACCTTTTGCAAGCCATCTTGCAAGACGATACCCAGACATCCGCCTTTCTTTTAAAGAAGAACGGCGTGTCAGTCCAACAGATTCAGGAGAAATTACAAAGCATTCTTTTGTCTTACCCGAAAGTATCCGGCGCTCAGCCCTATGCGAGCAATGCGCTGCAGCAGGTTTTGACGAAAGCGGAGGCTTTGAAAACTGAATTTGGCGATTCGTATATCAGCGTAGAGATTTTATTTCTTGCTTTAATCGAATCTAAAGATGCCGTCGCAGACTTTTTGAAGTCACTAGGCATTACGAGTGCAAATTTTAAGAAATCCATCACCGAATTAAGAGGAAATAGAAAAGTGAACGATCCACACGCAGAAGGAACTTACCAGTCTTTGGAAAAGTACGGTAAGAATTTGAATGAATTGGCAAAGGCCGGAAAAATCGACCCGGTCATTGGACGAGACGAAGAAATTCGCCGGGTCTTGCAGATATTATCGCGTAGAACGAAGAATAACCCCATTCTGTTAGGAGAACCGGGCGTAGGTAAAACAGCCATCGTGGAAGGTCTTGCCCAACGTATCGTCTCTGGCGACGTACCCGAAAACTTGAAATCCAAGATCGTAATGTCGCTTGACATGGGTCTTTTAGTGGCTGGGGCGAAGTACAAAGGGGAGTTTGAGGAGCGTTTGAAAGCGGTCATCAAAGAAGTAACGGACTCCGATGGAGAAATCGTCTTGTTCATCGATGAGATCCACACCTTGATAGGCGCAGGTGGCGGAGGTGAAGGAGCGATGGACGCAGCAAACTTATTGAAACCAGCCTTAGCGCGTGGTGAACTGCATGCAATTGGTGCTACGACGTTGAAAGAGTACCAAAAATACATTGAGAAAGACAAAGCCCTCGAGCGTCGTTTCCAATCCGTTTTAGTGGAAGAACCCGATGTCGCAGATGCGATCTCCATTCTTCGCGGGATCAAGGATAAATACGAATTGCACCACGGAGTTCGTATTCAGGATGACGCGGTGATCGCGGCGGTAGAATTGTCGAATCGCTACATTTCGGATCGTTTCTTGCCAGATAAAGCCATTGATTTAATGGATGAGGCGGCTGCCAAAATGCGACTTGAAATCGACTCGGTTCCAGAAGAAATCGATGATATTCAACGCAAGATTATGCAACTAGAGATCGAGCGCGAGGCAATTCGCAGAGAGAATAACAAAGAGAAAGAGACGATATTATCCCGTGATTTAGCGGATTTATCGGAGAAAAGAGATGCGTTGAAGGCCAAATGGCAGTCAGAGAAATCCGTCCTGGATGCCGTTCGTGCCGAAAAAGAAACGATCGATCGCTTGAAACTAGAGGCAGAACAAGCGGAACGCCAAGGCGATTACGGCAAGGTAGCCGAAATTCGCTACGGTCGTTTAGTCGAATCAGAGCAGAAGTTGAAAGATATGCAGGCGCAGCCGGCAGGGGAGAACTCGATGTTACAAGAAGAAGTGACGGCCGAAAACGTAGCCGAAGTCGTAGCAAAATGGACTGGAATCCCCGTGAGCCGTATGTTGCAAACGGAGGTGGAGAAATTGTTGCATTTGGAAGATGAATTGCACAAACGTGTCGCAGGACAGGACCAAGCGATCGAAATGGTTTCAGATGCGGTGCGTCGTTCCCGTGCGGGATTGCAAGATCCGAAGCGTCCGATCGGTTCGTTCATCTTCTTGGGTACGACGGGTGTGGGTAAGACGGAATTAGCCAAGACTTTGGCCTCCTACTTATTCAACGACGAAAACGCGATGATCCGAATCGACATGTCAGAATACCAAGAACGCCACGCGGTAAGCCGCTTAGTGGGAGCGCCTCCGGGATACGTGGGATACGATGAAGGCGGTCAATTAACGGAAGCTGTTCGTCGCAAGCCTTACTCGGTGGTATTGTTAGATGAGATTGAAAAGGCACATCCAGACGTATGGAACATCTTATTGCAGGTTTTAGACGAAGGCCGATTAACCGATAACAAGGGTCGCACAGCGAACTTCAAGAACACGATCATCATTATGACGTCTAACATTGGTAGCCACTTGATTCAAGAGAAAATGGCGCAGATGGAGGGCTGGAATAACGCGATTGTGATGGAAGAGACCAAAGAAGAGGTGATGACTTTACTGAAACAAGTAGTCCGTCCAGAATTCTTGAACCGCGTCGATGAGGTTGTTTTGTTCGAGCCATTGACCTTAGAACATGCCCGCAAAATTTTGGCAATCCAGTTCAAAGAAGTTCAGAAGCGATTAGCAGAACAAAACATTACTTTAGAAGCCTCCGAAGAAGCTTTGAACAAACTCGCAACTGATGGATATGATCCGAATTACGGTGGTCGTCCGATGAAACGAGTACTTCAAAAAGCGGTTTTGAACGAATTGTCTAAGGCCATTTTATCTGGTAAAATCCAAAAGGATTCAGCGGTGATGATGGAGTTGGATGAGAAGGGGGAGTTGACTTTTGAGAATATTATTGTGGAGGTATAAGAGTAGAGAGAGGAGATAGTAGATGATAGATTATAGATAATAGAGTAGAGATAATTCACCTGTTTTATCTCTACTCTCTACTCTATTATCTATAATCTAAATTCTATTCTGCAGGCATACCATCCTCATAAACCGATAAATCGCTTGCGTCCCCACACTCGTACTGCGAGAATCTGTAGTAGCAGGGAATGGCCCACCATGCACCATAGCACCTGAAACTTCCACGCCCGTAGGGAAACCGTTGAATAATAGACGGCCTACTTTTTGTAATAAGGTATCGATTAATTCTTCTGAAATTTCCGTCTTGGTTCCGTGAATGGTTCCGGTAAGTTGACCGTCTAATGATTCGATAAAGGAAAGCATTTCAGCATCATCTTCGACTAAAATAGCCACTGTACAAGGGCCGAAAACTTCTTCTAAAATCTGGTGGTTTGCGGTGGCCGCATCTGCCACAAATAGGGCAGGGGATGGTAGCTCGCGCGATGTTAATTTTGTAGAAAGTTTAGCTAGGTTAGCAACGCCGGAAGCATAAGCCGCAGCGATTCCAGGCGTTAAAAAAGTCCCTAGCGGTAATTTATCTAATTCCGCTGCTAGCAAATCAAGAAAAGCAGCATCTTGCTTCTGCAAGATGAGTAAACCTGGATTCGTACAGAACTGTCCCACGCCTAAGCAAACTGAACCAGCTAGTCCTGCGGCTAATGCAGCCGGGTTTTCTGCAATTTTCTGAGATAATAAAATCACGGGGTTCACACTGCCCATTTCCGCATAAACGGGAATCGGGTGAGTTCTACGAACAGCTAAGTCATACAAGGCTTTACCCCCTCGGTACGATCCTGTGAAACCCACTGCCTGAATGTCTGGGTGCTGCACCAAATGAGATCCTACTTCGTTCGAAGAACCGTGAATCATGGCGAAAACGCCGGCAGGTAAACCGCAAGAAGCGACCGCTTTAGATATCGCTGATCCTACTAATTCTCCCGTTTTAGGATGTGCTGGATGCGCTTTAAAAACGACAGGGCAACCCGCAGCTAAGGCAGAAATCGTATCGCCACCTGCCACAGAAAAGGCTAAAGGGAAGTTGCTTGCCCCAAAAACGGCCACAGGACCTAGTGGGATTTGGGTTTGAAATAAATCGGGTTTAGGTAGCGGTGCACGGTCCGGCTGAGCGGGATCGTGGATTTCTCTTTTCCATGCAGGATTGGAGATGAAGTCTGCAAAGGCTTGAATTTGGCCCGTTGTGCGACCTCGTTCTCCCGTAATACGTGCTTCTGGGAGGTTTGATTCTGTGCAGGCGCTTTGGATTAATTCATCGCCTAAGGCCATTATTTCGCGGGAAATGGCAACCAGAAATGCAGCGCGATCGGAATCCGAAACGCGGCGATAAATAGGGAATGCTGCTTTCGCGGCAGCAACGGCTGTGTCGATTTCTGCAATCGAGGCGTCTTTATAATTCATTAGGCGACGGTTTGAATAAGGGTTCCAATCGGTTCAATGGTAATGTGGATGCTATCTCCGGATTGTAGCGTGAAGGGTGGATCTGGGACAATGCAAGTGCCTGTCATCAAATAAACGCCTGATGGAAAGGACATTTCGCGGGTTAAATAATCGACTAATTCGGCGTGTGAGCGCTTCATTTGGGAGATTTCGGTGTCGCCTTGGAAAACGCTTTCTCCGTTTCGGATGATTTTCATAGAGATGATGGTGGTGGGTTCCAACGGTTTTTCCGTCACCAATAAACAAGGTCCTAGACCGGCGGCTGCGTCATAGACTTTGGCCTGAGGTAAATACAAGGGATTTTCGCCCTCGATGTCTCTAGAACTCATATCGTTTCCTATGCTGTAGCCTGCTAATTCGCCGTGCTTGTTGACAAAAAGTGTCAATTCTGGTTCTGGTACATTCCAAAAAGAATCCTTTCGAATCCTCACCTTTCCGCCTGGCCCTACAGAACGCAAGCGATTTCCTTTGTAGAAAATCTCAGGACGTTCGGCATCATATACTTTGTCGTAAAAAGTGTCTCCACCGGATTCTTTCGACTCTTCCATGCGCGCCACTTTGCTACGCAAATAGGTCACGCCAGCCGCCCAAATTTCTTGCGAATCAATAGGGCAGAGGGGAGTTTCAATTTTGGCCTCCTGAAAAGACAGAGAAGCGCAATGTTGAAATAGCTGGGACTGATTTATAAACTCATCCCAATTTTCCGAAACCGAGCAAACCAGGCCTTGCTGATCCTGCACCTGGATTCCAGCCGAGGTTAAATAAATTTTATACGTTTTCATAGGTTGTCAAGTGAGGCATCAATCTCTGCCGCGTGGCGAGATGCATACGTCAATTCATAGGTACAAAGGTTATCAATTACCTGATTTACTATCGTAATCGGGTGTTTTTTACAAATTTTCATCACTTCATTCATCTGTGCATACGTGAACTGTATACTGCGGATTTTCATCGGTTCTTTCTCATAAATTTCTGCCTGTTCTAGCGCATCCACCGCCCCTTCTTTATAAGCTTGAATGAGTCCGGGAACGCCTAAAAGGGTACCGCCAAAATAACGAACAACTGCTACCAATACATAATGCAAATTTTGAGAGAGAATCGTATTCAAAATGGGTTTTCCTGCACTTCCGGACGGTTCTCCATCATCGTTTGATCGCGCTTCTTCTGGGGTAAATCCGAGTCGATAGGCATAACAAATGTGGCGTGCTTTCGGGTGTGCTTCTTTCAAAGAAGCTAGATGGCTTTTGATTTCTTCCAAATCTTTCACGGGATATGCCCAACTGATGAATTTACTTCCTTTATCTTTGTAAAGTCCTTCAGCTGGTTTTGCGATCGTGAGATAGGAGTCGGGTATCAATGACATAAGGATAAATTTAGGCTAAGCGATGCACAATAACTATTATTTTCTGCGGATTTTATCAGGTCAATTACGTCAGATATTGATGTATGCACGCTTGAAACAGTGTTTTTCGCAGGAGAAGGATGAGTTAGTATTAGGTTTTGAACGCCAAAACGGCGACGATTTCTACATCAAATGCTCCCTCGGTCCCCAGTTTTCTAGCTTACAATTCCCAGATTCTTTCCACCGTGCCGGTCGAAATTCCATCGACCTGTTCTCTGATTTACTGTTAGCCGAAGTGCAGGAAGTGGAGATGTACGAAAATGAACGAGCCTTCGGGATACATTTTTTGGGAAACTACGTTCTCGTTTTTAAGCTTTTTGGGAATCGGGCAAATTTGATTTTGTATCGCGATGGCGAGTATGATTCGCAGTTCCAAAAACGCCTCAAAAAAGACGATGAGCTGGCTTTACATTCCATTTCTCGTACTTTGGATCAAAGTTTCGCAGCCTTACAGGCGGCCGATGGGGAGTATTTCCCGCTCTTCCCGACCTTGGGAAAAGAAGGGCAAGCTTGGCTTGCTAGCCAAGGATATGAAAATCTGAATCTGAAAGACCGCTGGGCTTTGTTGCAAAAAATGCTTCAAATTTTAGATGCAGGCATATTTTACGTGGTAACAACGCCGAAAGGCATTGGTTTTACCTTGTTCCCTCCGTCTGCTGAACCGCTTTTCCAAACAACGGATCCCATTGCTGCCTTGAATCAATTTTATGTACTGCATTATTCGGTAGGTGAGTTCACGAGGGAGAAAAGACAGATTCAGGAGGGATTAGAACGGAATTTGGCAAAATCTCAACTCTATTTACAAGAATTAGAAAAACAAAAGGTGATTAGGGAAACGAATGTGCCTTTCGAAGAGATTGGTAATATATTGATGGCCTTTTTACATCTAGTTCGAGAAGGTGAAAACAAGGTGGTGTTAGAAGATTTTTACCGAAATCAACCCATCACGATTAAGTTAAATTCGACGCACAGCGCGGCAGCCAATGCCGAAAATTACTACCGAAAGGCGAAGAACTTCTCCAAAGAACTCGCGCACTGGGAAGAAAACATTGCACGCAAGCAGCAGGAAATCGCTGAAATTTCGGAGAAATTGAAAGCATTAGAATTAGTTGAAACTAGAAAAGGTCTGAAACCCTTTTTAGCCTTAGCCACCGATAAAAAATCCGCCGAAGAATTACCTTTCAAGCAGTTTGAGATCGAGGGATGGGTGATTTGGGTAGGAAAGAATGCGAAGAACAATGACCTCTTGACGCTGAAATATGCGAAGAAACAGGATATCTGGTTGCACGCCCGCGACGTTTCCGGTTCACATGTGATTGTGCGAAATCCTCAAAATAAAACGGTGCCTGCCTTCGTCATCGAAAAGGCGGCGAGTTTAGCGGCTTATTTCTCCAAAAGACAGACGGAATCCCTTTGTCCCGTGATTGTTACCTCTAAAAAATACGTGCGCAAAACAAAGGATTTACTGCCCGGTATGGTCATCGTGGATCGGGAGGAAGAAGTGGTTTTAGTAAAACCAGAGCTTTGGAATTAGTACAATTCCGATAAAAAGGTTAATTTAGGCAATTCAAGACCTTAATTAACAATAAAACTCTATGCAATCAAACGGTTTACAAACACTCGACTACCTCGTATTTCTCTTTTATTTCGTGGTAGTAGCTGGTTACGGCTATTGGATTTACAACAAGAAAAAATCCGAATTATCTGACTCGAATGACTTCTTTTTAGCAGAAGGTTCTTTAACCTGGTGGGCGATAGGTGCGTCATTAATCGCATCCAATATCTCCGCAGAGCAATTTATCGGTATGTCAGGCAATGGTTTCAGACTGGGTCTAGCCATCGCTACCTACGAATGGATGGCAGCTGCCACCCTCTTAATTGTGGCGATTTTCTTTATGCCGATCTATTTGAAGAATAAAATCTTCACGATGCCTCAATTCTTATCGCAACGTTACTCGCCTACGGTGAGTTTAATCATGGCCGTTTTCTGGTTAATGTTATACGTAGCGGTGAATTTGACGTCTATTTTATATTTAGGAGCCTTAGCTGTAACGACTATTTCGGGTATCGACTTCACGGTTTGTATGATCGGAATGTCCGTTTTTGCGGTGATTATTACCTTAGGTGGTATGAAAGTAATTGGATTTACGGACGTTATTCAAGTATTCTTCTTGATTTTAGGGGGATTGGCTACGACGTATTTGGCCCTACAAATGGTGTCAGATCACTTCGGTGGTGAAGGTGTGATGAGCGGTTTAAATCATTTGATGACCAAAGCGCCAGAACATTTCCACATGATTTTAAACAAGGATAACGCGAATTACCCGTCTCTTCCAGGCCTTACCGTGTTAATCGGTGGTATGTGGATTATCAACTTGAACTACTGGGGTTGTAACCAATACATCACACAACGTGCCTTAGGTGCAGATCTTCCTACAGCGCGTAACGGTATCTTGTTCGCTGCCTTCTTGAAAATGTTAATGCCTATCATCGTGGTTTTACCTGGTATCGCAGCGTATCTATTACACAAGGATGGTATGTTCCAACAAGAAATGATGAAAGATGGTGTTATCAACCAAGATAGCGCTTATCCGGTCTTATTGAACTTGTTACCAGCTGGATTGAAAGGTCTTTCTTTCGCGGCTTTAACAGCAGCCGTTGTAGCCTCGATGGCAGGTAAAGCGAACTCAATTTCAACGATATTTACGTTAGATATCTACAAGAAATACATCAATACGAATGCGACAGAGAAACAATTAGTTTCCATCGGTCGTATTGCGGTAGTAGCTGCCATGGTGTTAGCGATTGCGATTGCTCCATTTATGGGTATCGACAAAAAAGGTGGTTTTGAATTCATTCAAGAGTACACGGGATATGTTTCTCCAGGTATTTTTGCCTTATTCATCCTAGGTTTCTTCTGGAAAAGAACGACTTCAAATGCCGCTTTATTTGCATTAATTGGTGGTGTAACGTTCTCGATTTTATCTAAATACATTCCTACTTGGACGGGTGTTAACGATTGTATGTTCTACACGGCATTCTTAGATGGCGATGTATATATGATTCCATTTATGGACCGTATGGGATGGGTATTCATCTTCTGTGTGGTTTCAATGGTTGTTATTTCGTTAGCAGATCCAGAAAGCAAGAACAACCCTAAAGGTTTGGAGATCGATGCCAAAATGTTCAAACTCGAGCCTTCCTTTATTTTAGGAACGGTTGTGGTTGTGATGGGGATTATAGCCTTGTACACTTATTTTTGGTAATTATTTGGGGTAAGCGTTTTAAAATTGTGCTTTGCATTAATTTTGTAAACGCTTACCCCAATTAATTTCTATTGGCTTTTTGACTAAATCGCGAAGTGATGATTAAGCCGTAGGCGATTAAGTTACTAGTTGCCTCAATTATACTAAGCTGCGAAGCAGCGACTTTATCAACAGAACCATGATTATCAAACTTCTGAAGAATAGATCGGATATAGGAGCCAGTACTAGAGGATCAGATATGGGTATTGATGCCCTTGAAATCGCTGCTATCAATGCAGATAACGATTTTTTCCATCGCCATCTTTTTGAAGATATTCCTACCCATAACGAAAGTATCTACCAAAAGAATTCCAATAGTTACGCTAAACGGATTGATCATGTATTACAACAATGTATACGTGTTTGTAATTATGTTGCTTCGACCCTTGAAAACAAGTTTTTTCCGATTGTTTTATCAGGAGATCATTCCTCTGCATTGGGGGTCATTAGTGGAATAAAAAAAGCCTATCCTCAGAAAAAGCTAGGAGTGGTTTGGATCGATGCGCATGCTGATTTACATTCCCCTTATACATCTCCTTCTGGAAATATTCACGGGATGCCATTGGCTGCTGCAATGCAGCTGGATAATATGGATTGTGCGGTTAATGATGTATCAATAAATACCATTGAATCTTGGAATGCGTTAAAAAATATAGGTTTATCTGAGCCTAAATTCTCGAGTGATCATTTAGTGTTTTTTGGTCTTAGGGATTTCGAATCAGCCGAGCAGCGTATTATTGATCAAAATGGGATTCTGCATTACAAAGTAGAAGAAATACGCTCCTCTGGTCTAAAAAATTGTGTTGAAAAAGCTATCCAAAAACTGGACGAAGTAGATATGATTTTTTTATCCTTCGATGTAGATTCCCTAGATTGTGATCAAATATCCTATGGAACTGGAACACCTGTAAAGTCCGGGTTTAACTCGGATGAGGTATTGGCTATTATTAAACTGTTTATTGCTACTAAGAAAGTAGTTTGTTTAGAGCTGGCTGAAATTAACCCATTGCTTGATAATAAAGGGAATAAAATGGCAGAAACGGCATTTGATGTTTTGGCCAAATTAGAGAAGCATATAATACAGTAATCAATAGACAGTAATCAGTAGACAGTTTTCAGTCCGAAGGAAATGAGTCCGAAGGAAAAAAAACGCTGAATTCATCGCCCCAGGCGATTCCCCCTTTATGCTTTGTGCTCTATTCTTTATGCATTAAATCTATACTCTCTACTCTATAATCTTTTGCGCTCCGCGCAAATTACAATGCTCCAGAAATAATCGAATCCACCACGCCCGGATCTAACAACGTAGACGTATCTCCCAAGTTAGAAGTGTCGCCCTCCGCCACTTTGCGTAGAATACGGCGCATGATTTTGCCGGAACGCGTTTTGGGAAGGCCAGTGACGAATTGAATTTTGTCTGGCTTTGCAATGGGTCCAATGACGCGAGTGACCGTCGCTAATATATCTTTGCGAGTTAAATCATCATTGATGGTAGGGTGTTCGCAAATGACATAGGCATAAATTCCTTGGCCTTTGATATCGTGTGGATAACCTACCACAGCGGATTCAATGACACCCGTGTGCATATTGATGGCATTTTCTACCTCTGCTGTTCCGATTCGGTGACCAGAGATGTTCATGACATCATCTACGCGTCCCGTAATGCGGTAGTAACCATCTTCATCACGCATACAACCATCTCCGGTGAAGTATAAGCCAGGATAAGTAGAGAAGTACGTGGATTTGCAACGCTCGTGATCACCATAGGTCGTGCGAATAATCGATGGCCACGGGTATTTGATACATAAATTTCCATTTACGCCATTTCCGGTGATCTCTTTTCCATTTTCATCCACCAACATTGGTTGAACTCCAGGTAGCGGTAAAGTGGCAAAGGCTGGTTTTAGTGGGGTAATTCCAGCAATAGGAGAGATCATGAGTCCACCCGTTTCTGTTTGCCACCAAGTATCAACGATAGGGCAGTTGCCATGACCTACTTTGTCATTATACCAGTGCCACGCTTCTTCATTCAATGGTTCGCCCACAGACCCTAAAACACGTAGTGAACTTAAGTCCTTGCCTTCGATGTGTTCATCGCCAAAACCCATTAACGAACGAATCGCCGTAGGGGCCGTATAGAAGATGTTAACGGAGTGTCTTTTGATAATATCCCAGAAGCGTCCAGCGTCCGGATAAGTAGGAATTCCTTCAAATAAAACGGATTTTGCGCCATTTAATAAAGGACCATACACTAAGTAGGAGTGACCCGTAATCCAACCAATATCCGCCGTACAGAAGAAAACTTCGCCTGGATTGTATTGAAAGACATTCGCGAAAGTGTAGGCCGTGTATACCATATAGCCACCACAGGTGTGTACGACGCCTTTGGGCTTTCCAGTGGAACCAGAAGTGTATAAAATGAACAAGGGGTCTTCTGAATTCATCGCTTCAGCCGGACAATCCGCTGCCGCTTCATTTTCTTCTTGTTCCCACCAAAGGTCACGTCCACCTATCATGGAAACGGGCGTTTTCGTGCGTGTTTTAACAATAACCTTTTCTACGGATGGACAGGTGACTAAGGCATCGTCCACCGTTTCTTTCATCGGAATGGTTTTGTTACCCCGAACAGCTCCATCGGTTGTGAGGACTACTTTACATTCCGAATCATTGATGCGATCTGCAATAGATTGGGCTGAAAATCCACCAAAAACCACCGAATGGATAGCTCCGATTCGGGCACAAGCTAAAACAGCGATGGCTAGTTCCGGTATCATGGGCATATAAATGCAAACACGATCCCCTTTCACCACGCCTTGGTTTTTCAGCACATTACTAAACTTACACACGCGTGCGTGTAGTTCGCGGTAGGTTAAGGTGATGGCCTCATCGCCGGGTTCGTTTGGTTCGTAAATGATGGCTGCTTGATCTGGAATGGTTTTTAAGTGGCGATCTAGACAGTTAGTTGTGATATTTAATTGGCCATCTTCAAACCATTTGACGGAATAATCATCAAAACTCCAGTCTAAAACTTTCGTAAATGGTTTAGACCATTCAAATTCATTGGCTATGCTAGCCCAGAATTTTTCTGGTTCTCGCACGCTTAATTCATACGTTTTTTGGTAATCTGCTAGGCTCGTAATTCTCATAATTAAATGTTATCAAATTCTCCCTGAAGGGAATAAAAGCCAAAAAGGCTCATCCCAATTGAAATAAGGGGTGCTAATACAAAGGTGTAAATAATGGCAGGGACGAGGTCGTTCCCACCTTTGGCCCATAAAGGAACCGCTTGAAAATAAATCAAATAAATGCCTGCACCGATTCCTAGACCGATCCAAACTATCCCTAAAATGCGTTTGATAAGGTTCATTAGGCTGCTTCTTTAGCTGATTTGATATATATAATTCCAATGACTACGCATACGCTGATTAAAGCGATAGGGTAGTTTAATCCCTCCAAATAAGGTTTTTGAACAACTCCAGCCGTTTGCGCATTCGAAACTAAAAAGGTCGCAATCGCTGGCATTAATCCACCAAAAACACCATTTCCAATGTGATAGGGCAAGGACATTGAGGTATATCGAATCTTCGTGGGAAACATTTCTACTAAAAAGGCGGCGATAGGGCCATAGGCCATCGTCACGAAAGAGATCAAGAAAAACACATAACCGACTAAAGTCCACTGGTCTTTCTCGTTTATTTTAATGCTAATCTTAGATTCCGTTTTATCTGGAGAAACTTCCGTAATGACATTTTTATAGGAACTGCCATCTGTAAATTCCTTAGTCACGGTAGTTGTTTTACCTTGTAGAATCATCTTTTCTGAACCCGGAACTACCGTTTTATTCGTCACATCCACTGTTTTGTACATCTGATCAAAAATGGGGCGATAGGAGAAAACGGCTATAATCATCCCCGCCATCATAATGCCTTTGCGACCTATTTTGTCGGATAATGCGCCAAAAATCACGAATAAGGGTGTTCCTAACAAAAGACCGATGACTAAAATGGTATTCGTTTGAATATCATCCAGATTACAGATTTTTAGGAGGAAAGTTTGGGCATAAAACTGACCTGTATACCAAACCAAACCTTGACCCATCGTAGCCCCGAAAAGCGCTAAGAGTACATATTTAAGGTTTAGCTTATTGCCAAATGATTCTTTCAACGGGTTCTTGCTGATATTTCCTTCCGCTTTGGCCTTTTCAAACATGGGTGATTCCTCCATGTTTTTACGGATTAATAGAGAAACGAGCACCATCAAAATAGAAACCAGAAACGGAATCCTCCAGCCATAGTCATCAAATGCTTCCTTGCTTAAGGATGCTCTGGTAGCCATAATAACGGCTAAGGAGATAACTAGACCTAAAGTGGCAGTTGTTTGAATCCAAGAGGTAAAAAATCCACGTCTTTCAGCGGGCGCATGTTCCGCTACATAAGTTGCGGCTCCACCATATTCACCGCCTAAAGCAAGTCCTTGTAAAAGACGTAATGTTAAGACTAAAATAGGGGCCCAAGCTCCAATAGTGGCATAAGAGGGGATTAAACCAATCGCAAAAGTGGCACCACCCATCAACATCAGGGTGACCATAAAGGTGTATTTGCGACCTATCAAATCGCCCAATCGACCGAATACTAAGGCTCCAAAAGGTCTCACCACAAAACCGGCGGCAAAAGTCGCTAAGGTGTTTAAAAAGGCGGCAGTTGGATTGTCAGTTGGAAAGAATTTGGTCGATAAAACCGTAGCTAGGCTGCCAAAAATATAGAAATCATACCACTCAATTAAGGTACCGACAGACGACGCACTAATGATATAGGCGAGGCTTTGTTTTTTGGTTGTCATTATTATTAAATAGGTTGTAGCAAATCTATCATTTTCTGCCTAATTCT
>JAURHT010000018.1 GCA_030833145.1 Aquirufa sp. | reverse complement strand
GTAATATTTCCCACTGTCATTCGGCCAGCGATTACTTCCTGTGATCCAATATAAACCACTAAAATGGTCGAAAAACCAACCAACAACGCAATTAAGGGTGTAAAAAGCGAATCCACTTTTACTAAACCTAGTGATTTACTACGGTAGGCTGAAGATGCTTCTGAAAAAGATTCCAATGATTTCTTCTCTCGAACAAAAGACTTTAACACTCGAATCCCAGAAAAGGCTTCCTGTGCAAAGGTCGAAATCTGCGATAAAGCAGCTTGAATCTCTTCAGATTTACGAATAATAAGGGAGTTGACGTAATAAATACTCAACGACAAAACAGGTAATGGCATTAACACATACCACATCAATTTTTGATTCACTTGCCACATCGAATAGATCACAAGTATAAAAACCGTAATCAAATTCAATCCATACATCATGCTGGGACCTACATACATCCGTACTTTTCCTACATCCTCAGAAATACGCGCCATCAAATCTCCCGTATTTTGTTGGCGATAAAAGGATAGAGGCAAAGTTTGATAATGGGTATAAATCTCATTTTTTAACTCGTACTCGATATGACGAGACATCACAATGAGGGTTTGACGAACTAAAAAAAGAAATACTCCCTTCATAATTGCCATCAAAATGATTAAACCACCGTAAAAGAATAAGGTAAAACCAAAAATTTCATAAAAGGCTTTTTGAAGACTAAATCCTTTAAATAGGAAATAAATGTCAATAGTTTCTGTCACTAAGTCGAGCGCATATCGTACTAATTGCGCAGGGAATACACCAAAAAAATTAGACAAAAGTGTGAAAATTATCCCTAGCAGCAAAAGCCATTTGTACTTCCAAAAATACTGATTGATATGACTTAGCGCGCCCATGTATAGATTAATTGACCACAAAGATAGGACCTTTATCAATTAAAATTCTTAATTTTGGGATTCAAAACAAGACGCTCTTTTATTTCGGATGGTTAACAGGAGATTACTACGTGTCAAAGCATTTCAACAATTGTATGCTTTTTATACACAAGAACGTGCCCAATATCAATTAGCTTTTGATGGTTTAGCGACCATTTTTCAGCCTGATTTATCTTTAATGGTCGCGAAAGAAGACCAAATGCCTCGTTTAGAGGGCCTGCGACAACTTGCCGAAATTCAATTAAAAGAGTATTTCCAGGAGATTACTTCCGAAGAGACAATTCCTGCAGAAGCGCAAGATGCGGCTCAATCTGTCTATAAATTGTATCAATCGAACGTGAAGCAAATCGCGAAGAAATTGAAACAAGATATGGTGAGCGAGGTTGAATCCATCAACAAGCAATACCTAAAAATCTTGTATTATTTGCAGCAATTGCCTTTAATCGCGCTTTGGGATGAGAATAGACGTTTGTTAGAGAACAACACGAAGACGTCACTTTTGGCAAAAAACAAGGTCTTGTATATTCTTTCCAAATGGGGTGATTTACAACGCGCCTTCGAAAAGAATCACATCGGCTGGTCTGAAGATGAAGAAAATTTAATCAAGAAATTATTTATTGAGAACATCTTGACGGATGAAACCTTCTTAACTTACCTTCCTACGGCGGGCAAAAAGTTTGAAGACGATTTAGCCTTCGTCGTTTATGTATTGAAAAATTTCCTTTTAAAACACGAGTCAATGACGGAGTATTTTGAGGAAAATGATTTAAATTGGTCTTTGAATAAGGACGTGGTGAAGAGTATGGCGAACAAGACCTTTAAGATAGAGGCTTTGGAAGACCTAAGTTTACAACCACTCGCCATCCAATGGGAAGACGACAAGTTATTCTTTGAGGAATTATTCGATTATAGCGTTTCGGAAGACAAGCAATTAAGTGCTTGGATTGGGGACCAAACGAAAAACTGGGAATCAGATCGCCTAGCGGTGGCCGATTTTATCATTCTTAAAATGGCTTTGGCCGAGATGGTGAAATTCTCTAGTATTCCAGTAAAAGTGAGCATTAACGAGTACATCGAACTAGCAAAAAACTATTCGACACCTAAGTCTGGCCAGTTTATAAACGGTATTTTAGACGTAGTTTCGAATCGCCTAGTTCACGAAAAAGTGATTACTAAATCAGGTCGAGGATTAATCGACATAGCTAACAAATAAAATGAGCAAATCATCTAGATCTTTTTGGGCCTTCGTAGTAGGTGCTGCTGCAGGAGCTGTGGTAGGTATCTTATACGCTCCAGATAAAGGAGAAAATACCCGCAGTAAATTGTATTTCCAATTGAACAAATACCGTGATCAATTAAAGCAATTGATTAACGATATCGTAGACGGGAAAGAAGTTATCGAGACTTCTGCGAAATCAGAAGGTAAAAAAGTGGTTCAAGACGCGAAAATCAAAGCAGAGAAATTGCTAGAAGACGTGGAAAAAATGATGACTCAGATTAAGGCCAAATAAGATGCGTACTACTCTCCTTTTATGCTGTTTCCTTGGGATTTTGTCCTGCACGAACCAGCAAAAAGAGGCGAACAATGCCACCGAAAATGCCATCCCGGCAGCCTTAAAACCGAGTGCAGAAAAACACCCGATCTTGAAAGTGGACAATCCCTATGTTTCCTTAGGACGCTTAGCGGAGGGAGATAGCGTTTTTCACACCTTCAATTTTAAGAATACGGGGAATTTACCTTTGAAAATAATCTCCGTGAATGCGTCTTGCGGATGCACCACGCCTAAATGGAGCACCGATGTGATTCAACCCGGTAAAAAGGGATTCATTCGAGTAAAATTTGATTCGAAAGGAAAAGAAGGCAAATTGCAAAAAACCATTACCGCCTATTGTAATACGCTACCCGCGGAAAACAGAATGGCATTTAAAGTAGAAGTATTACCTAAAAAATAAACACATGTTATTATTACAAGCACAGAGTCCAGCGTACATGCAAATCATCCTTTTCGGAGGTATTTTCGTCGTATTTTATTTCTTCATGATTCGTCCACAACAAACAAAGGCGAAAGAAGCGAAGAAATTTATTGAAGAATTGAAGACAGGTGACAAAGTGGTAACCATCGGTGGTGCACACGGAACGGTTGTTACGATTCGCGAAAAGACCATCGTAGTCGAAGTGGATTCAAGCAAAGGTGTTCGTATGGTTTTCGAGAAAACGGCGATCTCTAAAGATGCTTCATCTCGCTTAGAAGAGTAATTGAATGCATACAGGCCTGAAACCTTTCATCGGAATTACAGGCGGAATAGGATCCGGCAAATCGACCATTTGCCGGATTTTTTCATGTCTGGGGATTCCCAATTTCGAAGCAGATAAAGTCGCACGCGAAATCTGTGAGAAAGATGCGGCGGTGAAGGAGGCTATTATGGCGGAATTTGGCCCTAAATCCTATCTTCCAGATGGATCCTATAACCGGGCTTGGATAAAAGGCTTGTTACAAAAATACCCCGGAGATGTGGCTCATCTTAATGCCATTATCCATCCCGCCGTTCGTTCAAAGGCAGCTGAATGGATTTTAAATACGCCAGAAGCCCCTTTTTGTCTATACGAATCCGCCCTCATCACACCCCGTACAAAACCGGAACACATCTCACAGATAATCACGGTGGATTGCCCCTTACCTGAACGCATTCAAAACGTCCAAAAAAGAAGTCGTATGAGTTATATGGAAACCATGCAAATAATCGATTTGCAACCGCAACCTAAAAACTACCTTTGGGGAGCTGATTTTGTCATTCAAAATGGGAAGAACGACCGCGTATTTCCACAGGTCATGAATATCTTGAAAGCCTTTACTTGTTTCGTCTTGTTATTAGCAGGACCAGCGGCCTCTGCTCAATTTTCTACCGCCTCTGAACAAATCAAGGCGATGACTTTCAATGTGCGATTAGACACCGAATCAGATGGCACAAACCAATGGAAATACCGCGCAAAACATTGTGGGGAATTGATTCGCTACCATCAGGCAGATATAATTGGACTACAAGAAGCATTCTTGCATCAAATTACAGAGTTAGAAAAGGAATTGCCGGGTTTTGGTTGGTTTGGCAAAGGCCGGGATGATGGGAAAGCAGAAGGAGAATTTTCGGCCTTAATGTACCGCAAATCGAAATTTAAATTGTTACAAGAGAAAACATTTTGGTTATCTGATTCATGCGATAAGGTAGGTTTTGGCTGGGATGCCGCTTGCCGTCGTGTCGTGACTTGGGGACAATTTCAAGAAATTAAAACAGGGAAAAAATTCTTTGTTTTCAATACTCATTTCGACCATTTAGGCAAGGTAGCACGCAGAGAAAGTGCGAAGCTCGTTTTGCGTAAAATCGCTGAAATCGCGGGTAAATCTCCGGTGATTTTAACGGGCGATTTTAATGCTACCCCAGATGATGAACCGATTCAAATTTTAGTGGATGCAAAAAATCCGGCGCGTGTCATCGATACGGAGAAAATTAGCCAAAATGGACATTATGGCCCATACAGCTCCTTTAATGGCTTCGCGAAAGAACAAGAAGGAAGACATATTGATTATATTTTCGTCAAAAATGGCCCTTCCGTATTGCAACATACCACCCATAGTGAGACCTGGGAAAATAAATATCCGACGGATCATTTTCCCGTAAGCGCTGTCATTAGAATCCCCTAAAGCATTTGGGAATTATCCCTTAAAAAGGTAAATTTGATTATGGAAAATTTTATTGTTTCAGCGCGTAAATACCGCCCTACCCTTTTCGATTCTGTGGTAGGCCAAAGTCACATTACTACCACCTTAAAAAATGCCATTAAGTCCAATCACTTGGCTCAAGCATTCCTTTTTTGTGGCCCGAGAGGGGTAGGTAAAACGACTTGTGCCCGTATTTTAGCCAAGACAATTAATTGCCAAGATTTAGGTGCGGATGGTGAAGCGTGCGGTAAATGTACTTCTTGCCATTCTTTCCAGGAAAATACCTCTTTAACGATTCACGAATTAGATGCAGCTTCGAATAACTCGGTAGAGGATATTCGTAACCTAATCGATCAAGTTCGCTATCCTCCTCAAAACGGAAAATACAAAATATATATTATTGATGAGGTCCATATGCTTTCAGCTGCGGCCTTCAATGCTTTTTTAAAGACCTTGGAAGAGCCGCCTTCCTACGCTATTTTCATTCTAGCGACGACGGAAAAGCACAAGATTTTGCCTACGATTCTATCACGTTGCCAAATCTTTGATTTCAACCGCATTCAATGGAAAGATATGGCGTCTCACCTTTCTTCGATCGCGGAAAAAGAAGGGATTACAGCAGAACCGGCAGCTTTGGAATTGATTTCCATCAAAGCCGATGGTGGTCTGCGCGATGCCCTGTCGATGTTTGACTTAAATGTGACTTTCTCCACGGACAATGCGCTGAGACACGCGGATGTGTTGGAGAATTTACACATACTAGATAGTGATTATTACTTCCAATTAACAGATTTCTTTGTGAATCAAAACCACACAGACGCACTCGTTTTATTAGATGAGATTATGCGTAAAGGTTTTGATGGTCAGCAATTTATCGCCGGCCTATCGGAGCATTTCCGTAATTTGTTATTTGCCAAAGATCCGAAGACGCTTGCCTTAATGGAATTAAGCGAAGAGAATCGGGCGAAATTTCATTCGCAGTCCGCGAAAACGTCAGCCTCCTTCTTATTATCTGCTATGAACTTATGCTCTCAATGCGAGATTCATTACAAAGCAGCGAAGAACGCCCGTTTACACGTCGAATTGACTCTTTTGAAAATCAACTATTTGCCGTCGGTTTACCAACCTACCGCATCTCAACCTGCGGTGGAGGGTGGCGCCGGAAAAAAGTCTGAGCCTAAACCGATAGCTGCGGCTGCGGTTTCGGCTGCTCCAGTAGCTCCGGCTGAACCCGTTATTCAAGCAATTTCTACCGAAGCGGCGCCAGTGGCTTCGACACCAGTTCAGGAGACTCCAGTTCAGGAGATCGCTCCCGTTCAATCAGCTCCCGTTCAATCAGCTCCAGTTCAATCAGCTCCCGTTCAAGTTGTCTCTGCTGAAACAACCCCTAGACCTACGAGTCACGGATTACGTAGCGCCAAAAAAGTAGTTAGTACTGGTCAAGCCGAACATGCGGCTGAGGTAATTGCGCAGGGAAAAATTCAAAATGAGCCGTTCACCTACGAAGAACTTCATTTTGTGTGGACTCAAATCGCACAAGGATTCAAACAGGGTAATTTCATCAACAAATATGTGATGATGAACCGTGAGATTAGTCTCATCGATTCTATCATCCATATCAAGGTAGAAGGAGAAGTCCAAATGCAACAGTTTAATGACTCGCTGAAGCTAGAATTAGTAGGCACTTTGCGTGAAAAACTGAAGAATGATACTATAGATATCAGCTTGGATTTGATAGCAGGTGAAGTTTCTGACAAAAAGATGATTTATACGCAATCAGATAAATACGATTTCTTATCTAAAAAGCACCCTATTCTTGTCGAGATGAAGCAACGAATGGGTTTAGATCACGAGTTTTAGCGGATTTGGCCCTGACCGATTCCAATCCATTTTTCGGTCACTAATTTCTCTAAAGCGAAGGGGCCACGCGCATGTAATTTTTGAGTAGAAATACCTATTTCAGCTCCTAATCCAAATTCTCCTCCATCCGTAAAACGCGTCGAGGCGTTCCAATAAACGGCCGCAGCATCCACGGTTGATAAGAAAAACTGCGCTTCTTTTTCATCACTTGAAACGATTGCCTCTGAGTGTCTAGATGAATAAGTCGAAATATGTTCAATGGCTTCAGGCAAATCCTGCACCACCTTAATAGAGCAAGCAAAGTCTAAGAATTCACGACCAAAATCCGAGTCGACTGCTTTTTCTAAATAAGGATACCCTACTTTCTCTAACGTGTTATGAGCTACATCATCTGCATAAATCTTAACCGAATAGGTCTTTAGAGGTTCAGCCACTAATGGAAGAAATTCCGCTGCTATTGATTGATGTACAATAATGGTATCTAATGAATTACATACGGAGGGACGAGAAACTTTGGCATTCACCACGATAGCCACTGCCATAGAAAGATCAGCCGAGGCGGCCACATACGTATGGCAAACGCCAGCGCCTGTTTCAATCGTAGGAACTAAAGATTCTTTTCGAACCCGCTGAATCAAGGCCTCAGAACCTCGTGGGATAATCACATCAATGTACTTAATCGCTGTCAAAAGAGTTGTTACATGTGCACGATCCGTGGGCATTAAGTAAACTAGATCCGTCGAAAAGCCATTTTGAGCAAGTGCCTGATGAATCAATTTAACTAAAATGGTATTCGTATGAAAGGCATCCGAACCTCCGCGCAAAACTACGGCATTTCCTGAGCGGATGCAAAGCGCGGCCACGTCGATGGTGACATTCGGCCGCGACTCAAATATAACACCCACCACACCAAGCGGTACGGTAATTTTAGATAACTCTAATCCATTCGGAAGTGTTTTCTTCGATAATACTTGACCTGTTGGATCTGGTAATTGCATCACAGAAAGAACACTTGAGGCTAATGCATCAAGTCGATCTTGGGTTAAAAGAAGTCGATCTCGCATGGGATGATCAAAAGCTATTTGATCTACATCCTGTTGATTTTCTTTCAGGATTTCCGAAGAATTCACCCGAATCAACTCCGCTATACTAGCCAAAACCCCATTACGCAATTCTCCACTAGCCATCGCTAATGTAGATGCGGCGAAACGGGTGCGTTGAAATTGAGCTAGAATGGATGACATTAACGTATAATTTTAATTTGCTGGACGGCACCGTCTTCTGTTTTCCAAGATAACAGGTAGGTTCCGGCAGGAAACGCAGACAAATCCAACGGATGAATCTGCTCTCCTGACCCAAAATTAGCGTTTTTAGGCGACATAATCATCCGTCCCATCGCATCCGAAATAAAATAGGTCACTAAAGAAGGTTTGTCTAAACTAAATTTCCATTGAAATATTCCTATCGTGGAGGGATTAGGATACACGATAGATGAGGTCGTTTCTTCGCTTATGGCCAAAATAGGACTATCAAAGACAGCCATTTGGGCATCTAACCAAACAAGTCGTCCCTGTATCCAATTTTTCAACCAATTCACTTCATCACTTAAGGTTGCCCCTACATAGTAATTAGGCCAAATCTTTTTACCCATTAGAGGGTATTTTTGGAAATTCCTTGTCAGTGGGTCCTTTAATGCAACCTGCGCCGAATCAATCGTAGCAAAAAGAGTATTCGTATTCAAAAAACTAGAGCGAACTGACTTCCAGCGTGTAGCTAAAGCTTTGCGGAAACTCGCATCTTGAATCAATTTATTCCACCAAAAAGGCACTTGCCAATAATCGTTTTTACCCCCATCATTCTCCATCGCCTTGTACACAAAGCCATCGGTCTTCCAGCCATTCAAATAATCTGCATTTCCTAAGGCAATGTTAAAATCCCAGGCTGGCCCCATCTTGATTTTTCCGCCTAAAGATTCTTTGTCTTTGTACAGATAGGTACTCAAGCGATATCCATCTACGTTTCTAGTGGCTTCATTTAAAATAAAATAATTCACGAAGGAGGACACGTCCATATAATCTCGGAAGCTCGCCTTCGGGTCATTCATATCCTCCGTCATCAATTTCTTTTCCCAATTATTGATATAATCACGGATATAAATCAATTGTTGCTGTGTAATGATGCCGTATTGGGGATATTCAATTTGGAATTCACATTTTTGCGTGGCCGTTATACCAGAAGTATAATTACTTTTCCAAGTGGTAGACGGGGAACCGCTGGTTTTATCAATTTTAAGCAAATAACCACCCGTTACATCATCCCCCGCATTTTCGGTGGGATATAAATCCGAGATAGGAACCCGATTCTTTCCTTGCTTCACTTTCTCCATTAAGATATAAACCCCGCGGTATTCATCGTTAATGATGAGCTCTACGAATTTCGCCTTACTATTTAATAAACCTAAACGGCCTGCTAAACTTTGGGCTATAAAATCGCGCATAAAAGAGCGGTCATTGTAAGAGGCATTCAATACCCAATCCGTTTCTTCCGGCATTTGCACGAGCGATAATTTCTTTGCTTTTAAGCCTGTTGAATCAGTCCACAATTCAATACCATAGGGCTTTTTTACATATCCCGGCAGGAAATAAAAATCAGCTTGAGAGGTAGAACCACGGTATTCGACTCCAGCAACCGTCGAAATGGTAGGCGTACTAGATACTTGATTTAATTGGCCCGGACCATTGTCAAAAATCTCCATTTGAACCGGGATTTTAGGCTCATCCTGGATAACACGCGTTTTCGTATTAAATCGAACGATGGGGAGATTAGAGACGCTTAGACTTTGGCCATAAAAAAGAGAGGGCAACAATAGCAAGAAGAAAATCAGGAGTCTTTTCATCTAAAAATCGTATCCCAAGGTTAAGTAGGTAACTGGAGATTTCACTTCCTTATTTTCTAAACCAAAGGCATAATCGAATTTAACAAAATAGCCAAAAATCGTCGCTCGAGCCCCAAAACCATAGCCCACTAAGAATGGATTACGAAAATCAGTAACCGTTGCTTGAAATGGATTGGTCTTACCTCCATACACATTCGTATTAAAGCCATTCGTTTTTGCAAATGGACTAGAGCCAGACCAAGCGGTTCCTATGTCCGTAAAACCCACTAACTGGACAGAATTAAGCACCGAAGATGATTCGATGGCCATCAACGATTTAACGGGCAATCTCAGCTCCATATTCAAGAGCAAATGACTATTACCGCTCAATTTATTCAAGGCAAAGCCACGCAACGGAGCTACGAAATTACTCATGAAGACATCCCGATGGGCTAAATTAGCTAATCCTAAAGGGGATTCCTGCGTACGCGTTTCTTGCTTATTAAATAACCAATTCTCCATCCCACCTAGCATGGAGGCTTGCGTCTGAGAACCCATTTGATGGGAGGCAGACAAACGAGAGGCAAAATAAAAGGAATTAGACAGTTTTTTATAATAGCGTGCATCCAAGCCTAATCGCACAAAATCACCCGTATTAACCACCTCTTTATGCGCTTCTGCGAGCAAACTGATCCGGAAACCTGTCCGCAGATTTTCTCCAGCAGATACCGTATTATCAAACACATAATTGACCGAAGTCCCCGCATAGCCAGAATAATCTTCTGGATTAGTCAAAGAAAGCTGAGAAAATAAACGGTTTGTCGAATACATCCCCGTAACGGACAAACGGCTCAATAAATTAAAAGGATACGTCGCCGTTAGGGCAAATCGATTAAATCGAATCTTTTGGGATTCAGATTCGGTATCTTGCCCTAGGACCTTACGATCATAACGGAAGGTCCAATCTAACTTATTGGCTAAATAACTATATTCACCCCAAATATCCGTGTTGCGCAAATTAGCGGTTAAAAAAGCACCCGCTTTAAACAGGTGATTCTCTAGCAAATCATTGGCCTTTAATTCATACCCATAACCCAAGCCTCGAATGGCATCAGATCTGAACTGTCCTTCAGAACTGTTCATCACAAAGGTATTCTCATAATCTAATGGCCCTACTAATTTACCAGGCTCCCTTTTTAAGCGAATACTTTGTTGACGCTCTAATCGAGCACGTCTCGTTTTCTTTGCTAGATCCGTTGATTCAGCGTTTACAGGTTCTACCGCATGTAGGTTGACAGGATCTATGATGGTCGGTATCCAAGAAGAATTGGTTAATTCATCCAAACTTGACCAAGTGTATCGAGCAATTTTATCCGTTAAAATATTCCTCTCTTTACTTGAAATTCCAGCTGACCCAATTTCAAAATTTTCCCAAGCCACGGAACGAACGGCCATTTGTTGAAAGGTGGAGTCACTCCATTGGAAGCGAATGAGTCGGTTTCCGTTGTTTTGGGCTTGTAAAAAATAGGCCACCGAGTCCGAACGGGATTGAAAATTAAAGACTTTACCGGAGGTAGAAAATAAGCGAGATGGATTCTCCGGTTCATCTGGATTCCAAATAAACGCGGAGGTAAAAGGAGCTGCAGGAGTTGGCAAAGAATCAATATAGCGATCTGTCAAATACAAAATACGGTTATCAGGTAACCAGTGAGCTTCTGTTTCATCAAATGCGTCTTTCGTCACCGGATTTAATCGATTCCGTTTTAAATCATAAATCCCCACATCCACCTGGCCTTTTTCTATCACGCGAACAAGCATTTTAGTTCCATTCGCAGCCATCTTCATGTCCAAATAGGACAGATTAGCAATCTTCTTTTTATCGTCTCCCTTTAGCTTCCCTGACTTTTCCATCGTGAAGGACTGGTACCAGGTATAGCCTTGATCAGAGAATAAGACCGCAAGCGAATTTTTACCATACCAAGAAACGAGTGGACCCTTGCCTTCGGAAATACGATTCACATCCTTCAAACCTGACTGAAGGATAATTTGGGATTTTTTAGCGCCCAGCGTGTGAAAATGAACACTGTAACGACCAGACTCATCACTCACCCACACCTCGTGTAATCCATCCGGGCTTAATCGATAGGAATTCATCGTAGGCGAAGAGGTGGCATATTCTTCCGTTGAAAATACCTTCTGAGAATTCACCTCTAGCTGCTTCGCATCGTTCAAATAATAGTCAAACCAATCCTTTAAGAACTTCGAAAAGGGCTTGCGAATGGTACTGGAAATACTCGATTGCTCACTGCGAATGATACGCGTTAAATTCAGAATATTGCCAATCGATTGTTTCCCATAGGTCGTAGCGATGTAAGCCCAAATCGATTGCCCAAGCAATTCTGCTTCTTTGCCTTTTGCTAAAGGAAGTTTTCGGATCTTGTTTTCGCTGATGATTTGGTAGGTAAAGCGGCGCATTTCAGGGGAATCACCTTTGGCGATATAGGCAGCCATCCCTTGCACATACCAGTCGGATACATTCAGCAATAAGGAACTTTGTAAAACATCTTTCACCGAGCCTCCGTACAATAAATCGTGTAAATAAATAGAGGCAACTTGCTTCGTTAATTCTTGCTTAAAGGAGGCTAAATTTTCTTTAAACGCAATTTCAATGCGAAACTTAGACAGATTCTCCTGTTCCACCTCTTTTGCATTTGCTAAGGAAATTCCACCATTGCTTTGCAACCAGGTTTCGTGATTCGGGTAAATAAATAACTTGATTTTTTGAACAGGCGAATAGGAAATTAGTTCTGTAACGCGAACAAAATCGGATTCTAAATAGGCCAAAGTTGATTTAGCCAACGCCTCATTTTTATCTAAATAATAGACCTCGAAATTAGAGCTGCCTACGTATTTCCAAGCAAATTTCTGGTATTGAATGCGGTGATTTTCTGAAATCCATTGCGACCCTTGTGCTTTGAGCTGTATATTGCCAAAGATCAAGACAAACACTACCGCGATAAAAGAGGTAAAATTGCGCATTAGGTCAAAAGACTTTAAAACCAAATTTACAGATTTAAACGGAAAATAAATGATAAAATCGACGAATTGATGCTTCCGGAGGCACAACAGATTTTCCGAGGATTTCATCAGTCCATTGTTTGGCAAAATAAGGGCTTAAAGAAACCCCTTTCGACCCAAATCCATTAAAAATTCCGGCAGCCTCCTGCGAATGAAATCCCACAAAAGGTCTTCGATCCTGTGTGGCGGGCCTAATACCCGTTTTTTGCTGAACCAATTCGAAATTTTCAACACCCATTGAGGCTAATTTCTTTGTCAATTCCTCCAATGCCTCCGGAGTCGTCTGGTTCGTAAACTCCTTCCAACCATAGGTTGCCCCCACCTTAAAAAGCCGAGAACCCAGCGGTACTATGAATCCGTTCTTATTTAAAATATACTCCTCCGATGGCTCATCGGTGCAAATCTCCATCAATTCCCCTTTAGCAGGCAAGAATGGTAAACGCGACCAAAGCGGATTTTGCTGCCCGTGAAATCCTTCACAAAAAATCGCTTGACGACCCGTATATTGTGCCTCCTTCAGCAAGCCTTTAGCAGCAAAATAGTCGCGAGAGGTGCGTAAAAGTGTTAGAACATCGACCCAACCAGCTTGTTCCACCCAAACTCCTGTTGACTCCCATCGCAAATAATCGTGGTGAATTTGTTCTTTTCTTTCAACCAGCCAGCTCTTCATTTCCTCATTGGCAAATGGTCGAAAAAGAGGCATCGGAAAGAAAAACCTAGTCCCTAGCAAAGATTCTAATCGTGGGTAAAAATCAAATAGATAAGGGAATAATTCGTCAGCTAACCAGGTTTGTTCTAATTTACGACCCGTTACTGGGTTGAAAATTCCACCGGCTGCTTGAGAGGAATTAAAATGGGTGGCAGGGGAATCCCAAATCTCAAATGGGATTTCTGCCTCCAGAAAATGGTGTGCTAAAATAGTGCCAGCTAAACCCTGGCCTACAATGAGGAAGGATTTATCGTTTTTCACCTTGCACGCGACGAACGTGATCTAATACAAACTCAACTTGCTCATCCAGTGTTCGGTAGGATGTATCTAAATCAATCGCATCTGCCGCACGCTTCAAAGGACCTTCTGAGCGATTCGAGTCGATCTCATCTCTTTTACGCAAGTTCTCTATAATTTCTTCAATAGGTAAATCTTCTCCTTTTTGCAAAAGCTCTAATTTGCGGCGCTGCGCTCTAATATGGGGCTCAGCCGTCATAAATATCTTCAATTCTGCTTGCGGAAATACAACCGTTCCTATGTCACGACCATCCATCACAATGCCTTTCTTCTCTCCCATTCGCTGTTGTTGAGCAACCATCGCGTGTCTCACATCTGGTATAGCGGCCACTTGGCTCACTAAATCAGAAATGTACATTTTGCGAATCTCCGCTTCTACGTTCTCTCCATTCAAAATCGTATCTGAAGCTTGTTTCGAAGGATTGAATTGAAAGGTGATCTCAACGTGTTTCAACGCTTCTTTTACGGCTTGTAAATCGGCTAAATCTACTTGCTGGCGATAGAAATATAGGGCCACTGCGCGGTACATCGCTCCTGTATCTAAGAAAGCATAATGCAAAGAAGCAGCGACGTGGCGTGCTGTCGTACTTTTTCCACAAGAAGAGAAGCCATCTAAGGCAATGATAATATCAGACATTCACAAATTGATTAATGGCCTCGGCAACAGCTTTTGGCGCTTCGTAAGTCCCTTGATGACCTACGTTTGGCAAAATTACAACCGATTTCGTTACAAAACGAGTAATGGACTCTGGAGAAATCAAAGCGTCTTTTTCTCCCAAGATAAAAAGGAATGGGATATCTGTTGTTTGAACAAAAGCCGTAAAATCGCTTCGATACCTCATCGCTTGGGTAGCTGCAATTAATCCGGCAGCGGGCAAATTTCGGTATCGTTCTGCTAAAGTAGCTATCAGCTCCTGAGATACGGTAGCAAATAAATTAGGTAAGAACGGCCCGATAAAAAACGCCGTCCCCTTTTTTTCGAGCAAATCAGCTGTTCTATCTCGGTTGATTTTCTTCTCCTCCGTGTCTGCCACAAAAGTGGAATGCAACATGACCACTTGCTGGATTCGCTCTGGAAATTGAGACGCCATTTCTAAGGCGATATAACCGCCCATCGAATGGCCCACAAGTATAAAATGACTATCAAGGGGCAGGGATGAAACAATTTTACGTGCATAATCTGCTAACGTGGCACAATCCGTCCATTCCGCATAAGCGGGACAAATAACAGGAAATGAAAAAGTATGAAAAGGCAAAAAGTCTTCCCATACTCTTTCATCTTCTCCAAAACCGTGCAAAAATACAAGCTGAGTAGCTGGCATATTAAGCGACCACTTTCATTTGATGGAATACTGTTCTTTCGAACTTCGATTTCGCATAATTCAAATCCACCTCAAAAGTCTTCATTTCTGTCTGCGATGGAATTTCATACATCGCATCCGTCATAACCGCCTCCATAATGGAACGCAAACCACGAGCCCCTAATTTGTACTGCATCGCTTGCTCCACCATATACACGAGCGCATCAGGCTGGAAGGATAATTTAACCCCTTCCATCTCGAAAAGCTTCTCGTATTGCTTCACAAGCGCATTTTTAGGCTCCGTTAAGATCGACAATAAGGCTGTTGTATCTAATGGATTCAAATAAGTAACCACTGGAAGACGACCTAATAATTCAGGAATTAATCCAAACGATTTCAAATCTTGGGCCGTCACATACTTCATGATTTGGTCCTTCTCGAACGATTCGTGGAAGGTATCATCGCCAGAGAAACCGATTGGGCGAGAGTTCAAACGCTTAGCGATATGGCGATCAATGCCATCAAAAGCACCACCGCAAATGAACAAGATGTTCTCGGTGTTGACGGCGATCATTTTTTGGTCTGGATGCTTACGCCCCCCTTGCGGCGGCACATTCACAATAGATCCTTCTAATAATTTCAAGAGCGCTTGTTGAACCCCTTCACCCGAAACATCGCGTGTGATGGACGGATTATCTGATTTACGCGCAATCTTATCTATTTCATCGATGAAAACGATGCCACACTCGGCCTTCTCCACGTCATAATTGGCTGCTTGTAAAAGCCGCGTCAATATCGTTTCCACGTCCTCACCCACATAACCCGCTTCCGTAATCACGGTTGCATCGGCGATACAGAAAGGAACTTGTAATTTTTGTGCTAGAGTCCTAGCCAAATACGTTTTTCCCGTACCGGTCTCCCCTACCATCAAGATATTGGACTTTTCGATCTTCACCTCGTCATTCGAAGGAGCCTGCATCAAACGCTTGTAGTGATTGTAAACCGCTACCGATAAATGCTTTTTAGCCTCTTCTTGACCGATGATGTAGCCATCAAGGTATTCTTTTAAATCCTTCGGTTTCACTAATTCGAAGGAATGTTTTGTGCCCGCTTTCGCTGCAGCCGCCACACCCATCTCCTCTTTCACCACCTCGTATCCTTGCGTTAAGCAATTATTACAAATATGGCCATCGATACCAGAAAGCAACAAACCCACCTCGTTTTTAGGACGACCGCAGAAAGAACAACTCGTTTTTTTACTAGCCACTAGACAGTTCTCGTTAAAATCTCATCAATTAAACCATATTCCTTCGCCTCAGCCGCTTTCATCCAATAATCGCGATCTGAATCACGCTCAATGTCTTCGAATGATTTACCTGAGTGTTTTGCTAAGATTTCATATAATTCTTGGCGAATTTTTACGATTTCACGCGCTGTAATTTCAATGTCACGTGATTGACCTTGCGCACCACCTGATGGTTGGTGAATCATCACACGTGCATGCTCTAAAGCAGAACGCTTTCCGGCTGCACCACCCGCTAATAAAACGGCGCCCATCGAAGCTGCAAGTGAAGTACAAACCGTAGCCACTTCTGGACGGATGTAGTTCATCGTATCGTAGATACCTAAGCCAGCGTAAACTGATCCACCAGGGCTATTGATGTACATCACAATGTCTTTCTTTGCATCCGTAGACTCCATGAACAACAATTGTGCCACAATGATATTGGCCATATAATCATCCACCGGAACACCCATAAAGATGATACGGTCCATGATTAGACGAGAGAATACATCGATTTGAGCAAAACGCATCGGGCGTTCCTCAATGATGTATTGTGTCATATCTTCGATTTGGTGCATCGGACGACTGCCGATGTTATTCATATATTGATCAACCGCAAGACCGTTCAAACCTCTGTGGTGAACCGCGTACTTACGAAACTCTTCTGATGATAACTCCTTTGGATACATAGATTTCAATGTTTAAAAATCAAATTTAGACTTTTTTAGAATTTATACTACCTACAACACAAATATAAGAACCTTTGTTCACAGAAAACCCCGCAATTTGCGGGGCTTCCAAAAAATATCAGGACAATGATTTAATTAAAGCGCCGCAGCGATTTCTTTAAACTTGTCTACGTCGATTTTCGTCACTTTGTGAGGAACGTTCGCCACGATCGCAGCAGATACTTTGTCCGCGAAAGCTTGGTTGTATAAGTTCATGAAGTTATCTGACTTCGACTTATCGCTCAAGTAACCCATCGCGATTTTCTCAATCATTTCTTCGATACCTGGCTCGTTAGACGATAAATAACCGCCAAACTGCGCACGTACCATATCTTTCGCTTTCTCCACTACCTCTGGATATTCTACTTTTACGTCGAATTTCTCAGCGATTTCGTTCTTGATTAAGTTCCAACGCATATCTTTCTTCACGTTATCAAAATCTTGATCGATTTGCTCTGGAGTGAATTTTCCTTCGTTGATACGGATTAACCAAGTGCGTAAGAATTTCTCTGGTAAGTCAATTTTAACTGCGTCTAAAATAGCTTTCTCAGCGTCAATACGCAATAAGTATTCAGCCTCACGCTTGTAGTTCTCTGTAACGATTGTTTCTACTTGCTCGCGGAATGACTTCTCATCTGTCGCTTTTCCAGCACCTAATACTTTGTCAAAAAACGCTACGTTTAATTCAGAAGGAACTTGACGCGTGATATCTTCCACTACGAATGAAACCTCTCCTTTCAAATCAGCTACCTCGTCTTCTTTCTTTCCAGTTGCTAAAGCTAATGCCTTCGCATCTACGAAAACTTTATCAATCGCAAACTTCAACGTATCGTCTTTTTTCGCACCGATGAACACTTTCTTCGACTTATCGTTGATTGCGTGCATAGGGATCGCAGATTTCTCTACCCACTCCCCTTGAGTGAAGGTTCCGAAAACTAAATCACGGTCTTCAACAGCATCTGGATGAGTTTGATCGCCAAATTGCTTCTTCAAGTTTTCAATCGTTTCTTCGATTTCTTTCTTGTCAGCTTTAATTTCGTAGGAGTTGATAGCTTTGATTTTGGCCAAATCCACCGTAAAATCTCCGTGGAAACCTAAATCATAGTGGAACGTAAATTCCGTATCTTTTTCCCAATCGATCGCATCTGCCTCTTCTACAGCTGGCAAAGGCTCACCTACTAGGTTCAATTTATTTTCTTTGATATAATCAGAAACTTCATGACCTAACAAGTGATTGATTTCGTCTACTAGAGCAGATTGACCGTATAATTTCTTCACAAGCGCCGCTGGGACCATACCCGGACGGAATCCTTTGATGGATGCTTTCTTGCGATAATCTTTCAATTTTGCCTCTACTTTTTCCGCGTAATCTGCTGGAGAAACAACTACAGTCAAACGACCTTCTAAATCTCCTGCCTTGTTAAGTGAAATGTTCATTTGTTCTTATTTATAATTAGCCTTTAAAATAAAACCCTCAAAACCTTTTTGGTGTTGAGGGCTTGCCATTGGTACGGGTGAAGGGACTCGAACCCCCATGCCTCGCGGCGCCAGATCCTAAGTCTGGTATGTCTACCAATTCCACCACACCCGCGAATTTGGAGTGCAAAGGTAGTCAGCAATTTTAAAAATTCAAAAGCTTTTAAATATAAATATTGGATTAACTTTGGGCAAAAATAAACCTGTTATGAAATTCAGTCGTTGGTATGTTACATTAATTGTATTCCTTTTAGGAATCATTGCGACATTCATCTACTTAACTGAAACCTTTAAGTAGCTATGCAAGCACTCGATTGGATTGTTTTATTGGCTACGATTGGTGGAATTGTGGCGTATGGCAGCTGGAAAGGGAATCAAACCAAGCATTCCTTGCAGGGATTTCTGTTAGCGGATCGGGAACTTCCGTGGTACCACATTTTACTTTCGGTGATGGCCACTCAAGCTTCCGCGATTACCTTCTTATCCGTTCCAGGCCAGGCATACCACGATGGAATGCGTTTCGTGCAGTTCTATTTAGGATTACCCATCGCGATGATCATCCTGTCCGTGACCTTCATTCCGCATTATTTCTCCTTAAAAGTATACACGGCCTACGAATTTTTAGAGAATCGTTTTGACGCCAAAACCCGGGTGCTCACCTCCCTCCTCTTCTTAATTCCGCGTGCCTTATCCACCGGTGTGACTATCGCCGCCCCTTCCATCATACTTTCTACCCTTTTAGGCTGGGATTTAACCTGGACCAATGCGGTGACCGCCGCCATCGTAACCGCCTATTGTATGCTGGGCGGATCTAAAGCCATTTCCTACACTCAAATGTTGCAGATGGCCGTTGTTCTCGTCGGGATGGTTTTCGTAGGGGTTTATATCGTTGCTCAACTTCCGCAAGAAATCGGCGTAAAAGAATCTCTACAGATTGCAGGCAAGATGGGCAAAGTAAATTTAATCGATTGGAAATTTGACTTGAATAATCGCTATAACATTTGGTCTGGAATCATTGGTGGCTTCTTTTTACAGCTGTCGTATTTTGGAACGGATCAAAGTCAAGTAGGACGCTACTTATCCGGTGTTTCTGCTGGCGAGATCAAAAAAGGTTTATTGATGAACGGTTTCCTCAAGATTCCGATGCAGTTCTTCATTTTATTAGTGGGTATTTTAGTATTTACCTATTACCAATTTAACGCCCCTCCTACGTTTTTCAACAAGAATACGGAGGAGGTTTGGGCTAGCGTTCCAGGACATCAAGCCATTGATCAAGAGAAAGGGGCAATTTTCGAAGCTAAGAAATCAGCCATTCTACGAAAGGATTATTCCCGGTTAAATGACTTAAATAAGCAGGCAGCGGCCACTCAGGAAAAAGCCGTGGCTCTTTTAAAAACAGCAAAACCAGAGACGGAGGCCCAAGACACAAATTATATCTTCCTACATTATATTATCAATCAATTACCTATCGGGATTGTAGGTTTCCTCATTGCGATGATTTTACTCTCATCGATGGGATCGATGGCCTCGGCTTTTGGGTCCTTGACTTCTACTTCGATGGTCGATATTTATGAACGCTTTATTGCACCAGACCGAGGAAACCAGCATTATTGGTGGATATCGAAACTTATCACTTTGGGATGGGGGGTACTTTGTTTAGTCGTCGCGACTTTTGCGGTGAATATGGGAAGCCTAATCGAGGTCGTGAATATTCTAGGTTCTTGGTTCTACGGAACTATTTTAGGCATATTCTTATGTGCCTTTTATATCCCTAGAACTACTGGAACGCAGGTTTTCATCGCCGCATTGATTGCAGAAGCCTTTGTGATTTATGCTTGGAAGGTGGAATGGATGGCCTTTCTTTGGCTAAATGTGTTAGGCTGCCTATTAGTGATGGCGATTGCCTTTCTTTTAAGTCTTATTTCGGGTCCAAAACAGACATCGAAAACTTCACCGGAATAACGGGCTTTTCGTCAAAAGAACGCTCCTTTTTGATAGAATCAACCACAGCCATCCCTTTAGTAACTTTGCCAAAAACCACGTATTTTCGATAAAAACGACGGGCTTGTTCTGAGTCAGTCACAATAAAAAACTCGGTGGGTGACGAGGATTGAAGTGGATTTCCCTCATCATATCGAGCCATCGCAATCGTGCCACGTACAGGACGCAGATCGTCTAAATACTCTGCCGGAACCAGGTAATTCAAACGATCAAAATATTCGCCACCTCCCTGAATTCCAATCTCGTATACATTGCGGTAGAAATAGCGGTCTTTAAAATAGCCCATCTTTACCAGGCGAATAAAGTTCACGGAATGCAAGGGCGTCCGATCATCTAATTCGAGTTCAAATTCTCCTAATCGGGTTTCCACCTTAATCTTGCGCTCTGTGTTCTGCGCTGCTTGGGATTGTAATTCCTCCTTCACTTTGGCAGGATCAATCCGCCAATTAGGCTTGCACGCAAAAATCAAGAAAGTGAAAAAGATCAAATAACGCATAAAAAAAGGGGGCCTTTCGAGCCCCCTAAATTAAATAAAATTCTAGACTAAGCGTTTGATGTTTTCTTTCCGAAGAAATAAAGACCCGCAAAAGCCACGATTAAGATCGATGGGAACAATACCATTTGGGCCATTGTTGCTTGACCTGCGGCTAATGCTACGGCATCACCTGTCATTGTCTTAGCAGCCTCAGCTGTATTTGCATCTAACCAAGAACCGATGATAGGTTGGAAGATTGACGTAGCAAACATACCCATACCACCCATGATCGAAAGACCAAAAGCACCCGTTAATGGAATGTTTTCTGCCACATAACCGATCATCGTAGGCCAGAAATAGCATACACCTAACGCGAAAATAATCGCTGAAACGTATACCATGCTACCCGTTGCACCGCTCATTAAATACACACCTAAAGCAGTTAAAATAGCCGAAACTAATAACACGCCACCTGCATCTAATTTATGAACAATTGGGCCAGCGAAATAACGACCTACCGCCATTAAACCAGTTACAATCGCTAAAATGATCATTGGACTTGCACCCGCTTGACCCATGATAGGCCCAATCCATTGCTCTGGACCGAATTCCGAGATCGCTGTTAAAGCCATACAAGCTAACATAAACAAGTAGATAGGAGATAACATCGCTTTGAAGTTTTCACCTGTCGAAGCACCACCCTCTACTTTCGCTACTGGGAATGCTTGACCATAGAATAAATACGCATAAATAACCGCAGGAACTAAAATAGCGGCGATTTGCAATTGCCATCCCATGTTGTTGTCCGTCATAAATTGTGACAATAAAGTCGCGATAACGATACCGCCTGGGAACCACATGTGGAAACGGTTTAACATTTTTGTTTTATCCTTTCCTTCGAACATATCCGAAATCATCGGGTTACAAGCAGCTTCTACTGTACCATTACCGAATCCTACGAAGAAGGTAGATAATAATAAAGTCCAAAAACCGCCAGAGAAAATCGTCATAATCAAACCAATTACGTGCGTAAAGAACGCTACCCAAATGATTTTTTTAGGTCCTAATACATTGTATAAAGGTCCTCCGATAATCATCGCGATAGGAAAACCTAGGAAGGCCATTTGATTTACGTAACCTAATTGCTCGTTGTCCAATTGGAAACTAACACCTAATTGAGTTAAAACACCAGCACGAATCCCGAAGGCCATGGAAGTGGTAATGAGGGCAAAACATGACGCCAAAAATAATCGATTGGCATTAACCGTTTGATTCATAATTGTTTGAGGTTTAGTTAATAAGTTTAGATTGGTTAATCTTTAAAAAATTAAATTCTTCATTGGAAAAATCGTAACAAAAAAACAAAAAGTTTTTCGGATAATGGCATCTGGAGGCAATTATTTTTACAATTATCTCAAAAAAAGAGCGATTTAGAGGCTAGAAAACCAAATTTTGCTCTATTTTTGTAACATATCTAAATCTATAAAAATTATGATTCAAGGAGGTTCTGCTACACAGGCAAAATC
>JAURHT010000246.1 GCA_030833145.1 Aquirufa sp. | reverse complement strand
GCCATTAATCAACACCCTGAATTATTTGGGGTTGCATTGCCGGGTGTAGGTGTCATGGATATGTTACGTTTTCAGAAATTTACGATCGGCTGGAACTGGATCGCAGATTATGGTTCTAGCGACAATACGGAAGAATTCAAGGTGCTTTACAGCTATTCACCCTTACATAACATTGAAGCAAAAGCCTATCCGGCAACGTTGATTACAACAGCGGATCATGATGATCGCGTCGTGCCTGCTCACTCCTTTAAATATGCGGCAACCTTACAAGAAAAAAATACGGGTAAAAAGCCTACCATCATTCGGATTGATACCAATAGTGGCCATGGTTCAAGTAATACGGCTAAGTTGATCGAATTGACTGCCGACATGTATGCTTTTGCTTGGGCAAATATGGGTAAATAAAAACCCCGAGCGTTAGCTCAGGGTTTGATCTTAGACGGATTTTAAAATAGCCCCAGGCCTTAGGCCTGGGGAATTATACTAATCAACCTTAATTCTACGTACCGCACCATCAGCACCTTGGCTGACGCGAATGAAGTAGACGCCAGTCCCTGCTTTCTTGATGTCAACTTGTCCCAAGTAGTCACCTTGAAAATCTTTAATCTGCTCATTGGCTAACTCCTTACCATTAACATCTAAAATGGAGATGTTCACATTTCCTTTTTCAGTGGCATTGAACTTAACACTGATTTTACCGTTGAATGGTTTGTTTGGGGTTGCTTTTAAGCCTTGAATTGTTTTTGAGCCTTGATCTTTGGCTAACATTCCTTTATGGATACGATTTAATTTACGTAGTCTCATGCCAGGACCATCCAATTGAATATCGAAATCTTTGTTTATTCCTTCAGGGCCTCCTTCTCCTCGGAAGATAAATACATCAGACTCTTTACCATGAAAACCTGGAGCTTCAGGGGCACCTGGTGCTGGAGGAGCCATTCCTGGGCCACCGCGGCGAATAATCACACGCTTATCGGGACCGCCCTCTGGGCTACCCTCGATATTTTCGATGATGATTTTGCCTGGTTGATCTGACATGCGAGAATGACTCTTGTTCACGTCAACGCGAACAATTTTTTTCTTTCCACCTGAAGCAGAAATATTAATATCTAATGAATCGCTTAATTTTTTGATTTCAGCATCGGCTTGATCTAAGTCGCTGAATTTTTTCTCGATAATTCGCTCTTTGCCATTTTCGTTGATAACGATTTTAACAGTGGCTTCTTTTTTGTCTTGTGCAAAAGCAGCAGTTGAAATGCAAGCGGCTAAGGCAGTGATGAATAGATATTTCATGTTGATTTGGTTTTTGATCCGGTGCAAACTTACAAAATGCTATGTAATGTTGATTGTTAAGAAGTGTTAAGGCCACTTTTTTGCTCGGCGCATTTTGATAAATTTGTGCTTTCTAATTTCTGTCATACATGACCCAATCGAAAATCAGGTGGATTATTGGCTTCATGACCCTCGCATTGCTAGGGCTGATTGCTTTTCAGGCCTATTGGCTTGGGTTTATGTTGGAAACCAAAAAAGAACAATTTTCTGCGGATGTAGCAGATGGATTAGCGCAAGTCGTACGGAAATTAGAAAAACAGGAATTGGTGATGCTCGCACAACGACATTCTTCCTTTGAGACCCAGCAGCAAAAATTAAAGGCATTATCATCCAAACTGGCGGCGAGTAAAAATAATGTATTCATTCCTCCGCCACCACCACCTGAGCGTAACATCGCCGAAAATTTTATTGGTCCAGAAGCCGCACCGAAAAGCAATTTAGGTCCTATTCACAATGAGGTGCGATCCGACATCATGTATGTGCGGAAATCATTCGTTCTTCCTAACGGACAAATTGCGGAAATAACTGAGGAATATCGCGTCGATGTGGACCCTGAAGAAGATTTACAACGCCGCATGCAGGAGGACCAGCAATTGAGTGATATGCTGGGGGAGATGCCTGCACGTAAAATGAATCCCATACGCAAAAATCGGATGCGTCGGCCGCGCAACCCGCGGAAGGGGGATTTGACTAAAAAGCAAATGCGTGAGATAGGTAACGCAATCAATCAATTTGAAAAAAGGGAAGTAGATAAAGTCATCCAAAAAACCGCTTTGGCGAAGGAGGTTTTTGCCGACTACCTTTTCAAAGAACGTCCGATTCCGCAACGCGTGGAGCCGCATTACATCGATAGCTTATTGCGCAAGGAATTAGCTGCGAAACACATTGATTTAGCCTATCATTTTGGGATTGCACCTGCGGCACCTAAGCGAGCCAAGGATTGGATATTTGCTTCTAATGTTGGAATTAAAAAGCAACCTCCACTTTATATGGCTGCTCTTTTTCCGAATGACCTTCATGCCTCGGGTCAATTTTTGCATGTCAATTTTGCGGATGCGGATGGATTTATTTGGCAAACCATGGGCCTTAGTTTACTCGGGTCTGGCATTTTACTACTCATCATGATCGGTTGTTTTTACATCGCGATGATGACCATCATCAAACAAAAGAAATTGGCTGAAATCAAAAATGATTTCATCAATAACATGACGCACGAATTTAAGACTCCGATATCTACCATTTCG
>JAURHT010000135.1 GCA_030833145.1 Aquirufa sp. | reverse complement strand
TTCAAAAAAATGAAAAAGGCAACAACGCTTATTATTACGCTTATTTTGTGTGTGCATAGTGTATTTGCACAAAAAGTACAGGGAATCGTTTTCGATTTGGAGACCAAAGCCCCTTTATGGGGTGCTTCCGTTTCTGTGAAAGGAAGTCAGAAAGGAAACGTGACAGATGCTAAAGGGCATTTTAATTTAACGGTCTCGTCCAAGGCCGTTTTAGTCGTACGCTTTGTGGGCTATGAACCTGTGGAAGTTTCGGCAGATCAAGCGAATAAAATTGGATTGAAAAAGTCTAATTTCTTGCAAGATGAAGTCGTAGTTCGCGCCACTCGTGCGGATGAAAATTCAGCGATGGCCTATTCGAATGTATCGGCTGCCGAACTAGGAAAAAGCAATCTGGGCCAGGATATGCCACTTTTACTCAATTTTACGCCTTCAATTGTTACCACTTCCGATGCCGGAGCGGGTATAGGCTATACGGGTATTCGAATTCGTGGTTCCGATGCGACACGGGTGAACGTAACGGTGAATGGTATTCCGATTAATGATTCGGAATCGCAAGGTACATTTTGGGTGAATATGCCGGACTTTGCGAGTTCAGTGAACTCGGTTCAAATCCAGCGCGGGGTAGGAACTTCCACGAACGGGGCAGGGGCTTTTGGAGGTTCTGTGAATATGCAGACGAATACGTTTGAGCCTAAGGCTTATGGCGAAGTGAATGCGTCTGGCGGATCTTTTGGAACACTAAAAACGACAATTAAAGCAGGTTCAGGTTTGTTAGGAGGAAAATTTACGATTGATGGCCGTTTATCGCGTATCGTTTCGGATGGATATATTGATCGCGCCTCCTCTAATTTGCTTTCTGCTTATTTCTCTGCGGGCTACTTTGGAAAGAAGAGTTTCGCCCGTTTTAATTATTTCACAGGGAACGAAAAAACATATCAATCTTGGTATGGTACCCCCGAAAGTAGGGTTAATGGGTCGGAAGCGGAGATGAAAGCCTTTATCGATCGCAATTATTTGTCTACAGCTGATGCCAATAATTTGTTGAATAGCGGTCGAACTTACAACTATTATACCTACGATAACCAGACAGATAACTACGCACAGGATCACTTTCAGTTAATTACTAACCACCGATTGACGGAGGCTTGGAACTTAGATTTGAATGCGCATTATACGTATGGTCGCGGGTATTATGAAGAGTTCAAGCCCGATGCGGCGATGTTGAATTATGGAGTAACTTCGATTATCGCAGCAGATGTCATTCGCCGCAAATGGCTAGATAATGACTTCTATGGCTCGACTTTTGCCTTGAATTATACTGGATCTCAAAAGTTCAAGTTTACTTTCGGTGGCGCATGGAATCGCTACATTGGGCGTCATTTTGGCATATTAGTAGATCCATTGCCTGGATTTGAATGGTACCGAAGCCGTTCGCAAAAAACGGATTTAAACTTGTATGCGAAAGCGAACTTTAATTTATCTGCTGCTTGGAATGCCTACCTAGATTTACAATACCGTACCGTGGGACATGTGATGAAGGGAACCGCTGATAAGTTTTTGGCCTTGGATGCGGACAATACCTATGCGTTCTTCAATCCTAAATTTGGATTAACACATCAAATTTCAGAACAAGCTAAAGTGTTTGCCTCTGTTTCTGCTGGAAGTAAGGAGCCGAGTCGACAAGATTTTGTGGACAATCCAGGAGCTGCACCCCGCGCAGAATATTTGCAAGACTATGAACTAGGGTACCAGCGTTCAGGCACGAAATATGCGTTTCAATTGAATGGCTATTTCATGAACTACCAAGATCAGCTTGTTTTGACGGGAGCAGTCAATTCCACGGGAGATGCCATCCGCAAGAACGTGGATGATAGTTATCGTTTAGGGGTTGAGGCATCCCTGAATTATCAAATCTCGAAGCGCCTGCTTTGGAATGGAAATGTGACGCTAAGCCAAAACCGCATCCGCCATTTCAAAGAGGAAATAATCGATTATGATACCTATGATATGCCTGTCATACATCACGAAAATACAGATATCGCCTATTCGCCATCTTTTATCGCAGGAAATACGCTGACCTATATGGTAGGCGCTTTCGAAGCGAGTTTGTTGAGCAAATATGTGGGGAAACAATACTTGGATAATACATCGAATGAAGGGCGCTCCTTAAAAGCCTACACGACTCAAGACATTCGTTTGAAATATTCGATGAAGAAAGGCCCGGCCTTTACGCTATTATTGAATAATGTGCTGAACGAAATGTATTCTTCGAATGGCTATACCTATTCGTATCGATATGCAGGGAATATGATCTCGGAGAATTTCTACTATCCGCAAGCCGGATTTAATTTCTTGCTGGGAGCAAGTATTCGATTCTAATAGAGACAAAAAAGCCTCAGACCGTAAAATCTGAGGCTTTTTTAATTAGTTCATTAAATCCCATTTCCATCCCCACTTCGCGAGGCGGTAACGGACAGAATACCAAAGTACGCCTAATCCATAGATGGAGCTACGCTTGAAATTAATCGAAGAGGCTTCGTCAAAATACTTCGTAGGGCAAGTCACCTCGCCTACCTCGAAACCTTTCCAGAAAAGCTGTAAGACCATTTGGTTATCGAAGATGAAATCATCGTCGCATTTTGTGAATTTCACGGCTTCCAAAGCCTCACGCGAGAATGCCCGGTAACCGGTGTGGTATTCGGAGAGCTTTTGGTCAATCATGATGTTCTGAAACAAGGTCAACAAGCGATTCGCAATGTATTTGTAAATCGGCATACCTCCTTTTAACGCACCTTTTCCTAAGATACGAGAAGCAAAAACGACCGGATACAAGCCATTCCCGATGATCGAAATCATTGCTTTCAATAACATCGGTGTGTATTGGTAATCCGGGTGTAACATGATGACGATGTCACCACCCAGCTCCAAAGCCTTCGTATAACAAGTCTTCTGATTTCCCCCGTAACCCAGATTTTTATCGTGTCTGATTACGTGTTGTATACCCACGGCTTTCGCCACTTCTACCGTATTGTCTGGGCTGTGGTCATCGACTAAAATCACCTCGTCCACCCAGTCGTGCGGGATTTCGTGGTATGTTTTCTCTAGGGTTAGAGCGGCCTTGTAAGCGGGCATAACGACGATGACCTTTTTACCTTCGTACATATTTTTTCTAAGCTATTTTTGCGACCTTTGTGCGGCCAAAGTGTAAAATTAAATATTTATGAGCGAATCGCTATTTTTTCTTCTTTTTTCAGTGGGTGTGATAGCCGTGATGTTAATCGACCTAGGCGTATTTAAGAAGGATACCGCAGCAGAAGTGACGTTTAAAGAAGCGGTATTTTGGACGGGAATGTGGGTGTTGTTAGCGATTGCGTTCTATATTTTCTTAGGGTATAACGGGGCGATGGTCCACGGGATTACGGATATGGCAAGTCTGAAAGTGGTGCAGCAAGCGTATGCGGCGCACATCGATTTAGGATCGGGTTCGTATGCGGAGGCATTGTCGGTTTTTCAAAATAACCTATCGTTAGAGTTCATTACGGGTTATCTAGTCGAATATTCCTTGTCTGCGGATAATGTTTTTGTGTTCATTTTGATCTTTAATTCTTTTGGGGTCCAAAAGCGTTATTACAAAAAAATCCTCGTTTGGGGAATCTTAGGCGCCATCGTCTTGCGCTTGATTTTTATCTTCTTGGGCGCGGCCTTGTTGCAGAAATTTGATTGGATAATCTATGTTTTTGGCGCTTTCCTAGTCTACACCGGGGTGAAGATTTTGTTTTCTTCTGGCGAGGAGGAGCACATCGAGCCGGGCGAACATCCGGTGGTTAAGATTTTATCAAAGTATTTTAATGTCTACAAACGCAATGTGATCGGGCGTTTCTTTGTGCGTCTGAAGACGGGCAAACTGTATATGACGCCCTTGTTTGTGATCGTTGTGGTGATTGCGTTTACCGATATTTTGTTTGCCGTGGATTCGATTCCGGCCATTTTCTCCATCTCGAAAGACCCTTATATCGTCTTCTTTTCGAACGTTTTTGCCGTGATGGGACTTCGGTCACTCTTCTTCTTTCTCTCTAGTTTGATGGGCTTGTTCCGTTTCTTGCCTATGGGCTTGGGCGTTTTATTAAGCTTTGTGGGAGGAAAAATGCTGGCACATTCGAAGTTAGAAGAATGGGGTTTTGGGACGCTTTCTTCTTTAGGCGTAATCATCGGAATTTTGACGATCAGTATCTTGTTAAGCGTTTTATTTCCAGAGAAGAAAGAGGCCTAGCGCCATTCATTTACCATTTTGCGGTATTGCAAAGGCGGCGTATTCATCCAGGCTTTGAATTGCTTATTGAAGTGGGAAATGTTGCCAAAACCGCTCTCAAAACACACTTCGATCATCGGTTTATTCGTGGTGCGCAATAAGGTACAGGCGTGTTTTACTCGGAATTCCGTCACTAACTCCACAAAGGTTTTATTCGTCACTTTCTTGAAATACCGACAGAAAGCCGTTTCCGTCATATTAGCTAAATGAGCTACCTCGTCTAAATGCACCTCTTGTGTGTAATTCGCAATGACGTAAGCATACACGCGATTGATGCGCTCTAAATCCCCTTCTGCGATCGCATAATTCCCTTCGGTCGTATCGATGGCCTGTACGTCCGCGGTAGAAATTCCGATGGTGTGCAGGATTTGTAAGAAGGCCAAAAGCCGAGGGAAGGGCGCCATCTCGCTTAGCGCTAACATTTCACGGGCGATTTTATCTTGTGTGGGTCCCACAATGGAGAATCCGGTTTTTGCTTTCTCGAACAGATTCTTCAATCCAATGCAGGCCTCATTTGACAAGAATTCCTCTCCTAGAAAATCCTTTCGAAAGTGAATGACTAAGGCTTGCGCTCCTTCTGGATCAGGATCTTCTAAAAGCCAATCTTTGCGGTGGTTTTGCCAACAATGGGGTAGGTTTTCTCCAAGTAAAACGAGATCTCCAGGTCTAAAATCGGTGATTTGATTTCCAATAAAGCGTTTTCCCTCTCCAGCGATAATCAAGGTTAATTCTAATTCCGGATGAAAATGATAAGGTGCGTCAAAACGGGCCTGTTTCACGTGTTT
>JAURHT010000038.1 GCA_030833145.1 Aquirufa sp. | reverse complement strand
ATTATTTAGCAGCAGCAGTGTCAGCAGCAGCAGTGTCAGCAGCAGCAGAATCAGCTGGAGCAGCAGCAGCAGCAGAATCAACAGCAACAGTGTCAGCAGAAGCTTCTGCTTTCTTCTCACCACAAGATGCTAAAGTTACCACTGCAGCAACGAGAGCTAGAGCGAATACTTTTTTCATTTCTTATTTTGTTTAAGGTTTGAGCTACAAATCTACGGCATTATTTTATAAGTACAAATAAATGCAAATAATTTTTTAAGATTTTTTTAAGGAATGGTTTATTTTTTTTGAAAAACGGCTCCTGGAGGCTTTAATCGGCTTAGGAATTCTTAAGAATTGCGACCTTAGAAAAGGTCTAAATTAGATAAGTCCTATTTTATTAGGTCTTTGAAGCGATCGTAAAAGCCGCTTGATTTGAAGGTAAAGGTCTTGTGCAAGATGTAATTTGAGACAAAGCTGTAACCCATACCGTGAAGGGTTGTGCCTATTTGGGTAATATTTAATTTTTTGACCGAATATGGAATGGCAAAAAAGAGATCAGGATGATGCGCGTGAATGAATTCGTAAGGAATCGTACTGAAAAGCCAGGTAATGATGCCTGAAAAGCTGGCGACCAGGACATACTTGAACATCTCGCGTCTGGTTTGCTGGCTTTGGCGTGCGTTAAAAGCAAACAGTTTGGTTAGGAAAAAACCCACTACTAAGGCAATGAAATAAGCAGGGAGAATGGAATCCTCATACGAGACGCGGAACCAATCCTTGATTAATCCGCCAGCGAGCAGTTGAACACAAGCCCCTAATCCAGCCACCACGAAGTAGGCGAATAAGTCTTTCTGATTAAAGAGGGGGGCTTTCTTGTCGCTCAAAGGCCAGGATTAAAAGAGATTTTTAACGATGCTTGGATACACACCTAATAACAAGGTACCTAGGGTGCAAGCCCACATCGCGAACTTCACTAATCCCGGTAATTCGATGCGTTCGATATCTCCTTCTTTGAAGTAGATCGCGATAATTCCTTTGAAGTAATAATATACACCTACCGCAGACATGACAATCGCTAAGATCACTGGGTAGTAAACGTGGCGATTAAAGATGTCAGAGAAGACGAAGAATTTACCCCAAAATCCTGCCGTCAACGGAATCCCCGCTAATGACAATAAGGCGATGGTAAAGCAGAAAGCTAAACCCGGATTTTGCTTCGCTAAACCTTCGAAAGAACTGAAGTTCTCTGGTTTCTCGGTGCGCCCTGTTTGGTACTCCGCTACTAACATCACCACACCAAAAGCAACGATAGTCGCTAAAGTATAGGATAATGAATAATACAAGATGGTAGACTGCGTGCTCGCTTGATTTGCACTCACTGTTAACAACATATAACCCGCGTGCGAAATACTCGAATAAGCTAACATGCGTTTCGCCGATTGTTGGTAAGCCGCCGTGACATTTCCGACTAAAAGCGTCAACATACTCACATAATAGATAGGATATACCCACGTTCCGTACATTGTACCGAAAGGACCCGAAAGCAATTGGAACAAGGCTGCAAAACTCGCCGCTTTCACCACCGTCGACATAAACATCGTGAAGATCGTAGGTGCTCCTTCGTATACATCTGGAGTCCAGAAGTGGAAAGGTGCCGCTGAAATTTTAAATAAGAATCCGACTAAAATCAATAATACCCCGATCGATAAAAAGACTGGAGTTGATTCTGGTGGTGTATTTGCGATAGCTTGAGCTATATTAACCAGGTAGAAAGAGCGTGTTGCGCCGTATACTAAAGTGATTCCGAAAAGCAAAATACCAGTCGCGAAGGAGCCCATTAAGAAGTATTTCAAGGCTGCCTCGTTCGAGCGTAAATTACGTTTGTCTGAACCCGTTAACACATACATCGCTACGGAAAGGATTTCTAAGCCTACAAAGAACATGATCAAGTGGTCGAATGAAACCATTAAAATAGCCCCTACAACCGAGAACAATAGAATCGCGTAGTATTCAGCTGGATGGGTATGCTCTTCGTCGATGCCAAAGCCTTTGGAAAAACTAACCACCATAAAGGCCGCTAATTGAATGATTAAGCTGAAGCTGATGGAGGTATTGGTGGTGTGGAACATATGTCCATACCATAACATTTCGTGGTTCCAATCCATAGCCGTCAAAGCCATACTGCCCGCTAAGAACAATAGGGTCGCCGCTTGGATGGTTTTTCTCGAAAGCCAAAAGCCTAAGAATAAATTTAAAATACCTAGAAGTGATAATGCAATGATAGCCGTCATAATGCTTTTAAATACTATTTTATTTGAACCATTGGATTAATTGCTGAACCGCTGGCTCACTAAAACCTAAAACTGTCGATGGGAAAATTCCACCAAGAATAACCAAGGCACTCAAGGGAATTAAGACCGCTTTCTCTGCAAACGTTAAGTCTGCAAAATCAGTCGTGATACGTGACACATTTCCGAACATCGATTTCTGAATCAAACGCAATGTATACACCGCACCTAAGATGATGGTGATCCCAGCGATGATGCCTAGAACTAGATTTTGGTCGAATACACTTTTCAATAACAAGAACTCCCCGATGAAACCATTCGTTAATGGTAACGCCACCGAACCTAAACTCAAGATCACAAAAGTGACCGTCAATGGATAAGAGAATTGGGTGATACCTCCTAATTGAGCAATCTCTCTCGATTTTGTTCTACGCTCGATGATTTCAATCACGAAGAATAAACCGATGATGTTGATACCGTGTGATAACATTTGGTACAAGGCGCCTTGAATACCTTCGATGCTTCCAGATAAAATACCCGCAGACATCAAGCCCACGTGAGCAAAGGAAGAATAGGCTAATAAGCGTTTCGCGTCTTTTTGTTGAATGGCGATTATCGAACCGTAAATCACGCCAATCACCGATAAGATCGATGCCGTTAAGCCCCAAGTCGCTACGCCCAAAGGGAACATAGGTAAGACCAAACGAATCACGCCATACGTACCCATTTTCAACATGATTCCCGATAATAACATCGTTCCTTGCGCAGGAGCCACGGTGTAGGTATCCGGTTGCCACGTGTGGAACGGGAAAACTGGCATCTTAATGGCGAATGCCAAAAAGAAGGCCGCAAATAAATACCCTTGTTGATCAGCGCTTAAGCCTTTCGCGGTTTGGTACAATACGTCGATATCTGCTGAGTGAAACTCGCCTGGCGTAAGTAAATACACGTATACTAAGGCGATTAAGAAGAATAAAGACCCAAACAAGGTGTATACAAAGAACTTAAACGTAATCGCATTCTTGTTCTCGCCGCCGTAAATCGCTGCTAAGAAGTAGATCGGTAATAAGGACGCTTCGAAGAAGAAATAGAACAAGAACGCATCTTTCGCTAAGAACGCTCCCATTAAAGCCGTTTGCATCGCTAACATCAAACCCTGGAATTGGGAGTTGTTTGCGCGATCTGTGTTCGCCGTCGTCGCTACGATGAACGGAACTAACAAGGCACAAAGTCCGATTAAAACGCCGCTAATTCCATCTACATAAAGCGAAAAGGATAAACCTGCTTCCGCTACCCAAGGGGCAGAGAAGGAAACTGGGCTTAGGCTGGCTTCTTGTAAAACAAAGGCAGTCGCCGCTAATTCAATGATGGATGCCGCTAAGGAAATAGCGAACGCGTTCTTTGGCTTGAAGATCAACAAAGCTGACCCAATCAAAAGCGGAAATAAAAGTATAAATAGTAGATACATAGCTATGTGGCGATCGGATTATTGAAGGATCGTACTTTTTAAACTAACAAATAAGATGACAACGATGGCCGCGACCATGCAGAATAGGTAGATGCCTACGTTTCCTGTTTGGGCTCTGCGGAACTCGCTCGAAGCATATTTCACAAAACGACCTAAACCCTCCACGAATAAGTCGATCACTAAGAAGTCGATCACTTGGAAGAAGAAGTTCGATAAGAAAGCGATAGGCTTCACAAATAGCATATCGTATAATTCATCGATGTAGAATTTGTGGTAAATCACTTTTTGGATACCTGATATTTCTGCGTCTTCTGATGGTACTGATTTCTGCATGCCAAAAACGTAGATGGCTAAGAAGGCTGGCAAGAATGCCGCTAAAAGTGGTGCGCCACCTTCTAAACTTAAGAAGTTGACTTCTCCCGCTTCACCTGCTTCTGGCAATAAGGGTGCTAACCAATGAGCTAAGAATTCATTTCCTCCCGCGAAGTGAGGCAAGTTGATTAAACCTCCACCCACAGAGAATACCGCTAGAATAATCAACGGTAAGGTCATCGTGATAGGCGATTCATGTAAATGATGCGCTTGTTTTTCCGTTCCTCTGAACTCTCCGTAGAAAGTTAAAATGAATACACGGAACATATAGAAAGAAGTTAAAGCAGATCCTACAATCGCTAAACCCCACATGATAGGATCGTGGTGGTAAAGGCTCGCTAGGATCTCATCTTTCGAGAAGAAACCGGCAAATGGAGGAATACCCGCAATCGCAATCGTTCCTAACATAAACGTGATGAACGTGATAGGCATCTTCGATTTCAGTCCACCCATACGGCGAATATCTTGTTCGTCTGACATCGCGTGAATGACTGAACCCGCTCCTAAGAAAAGAAGGGCCTTGAAGAACGCGTGTGTCATCACGTGGAAGAAAGATGCCGTATACGCTGAGGCGCCTAAGCCCATAAACATGTAGCCTAATTGGGATACCGTTGAATAGGCAAGGACTTTTTTGATATCGTTTTGGAAAAGACCAATCGCAGCGCCTAACAAGGCTGTAGCTAAACCAATCCAGCCCACAAAATGCAATACTTCTGGACTTAATTAAAACAATGCATTCGCACGAATCACCATGTAAATACCTGCTGTCACCATCGTCGCCGCGTGAATCAAAGCCGAAACCGGCGTAGGACCCGCCATCGCATCTGGAAGCCAAGTAAACAAAGGAATTTGAGCTGATTTACCCATCGCACCGATGAATAAACAGAAAGCGATGATGCTTAAATCGGTCGTGTAATCACCGCTTTGAATAGCCGTGAAAATCGTTTGGTAATCTGTCGTTCCGAAATCTTGGATCAATAAAAAGATCCCTACTAAGAAACCTAAATCACCAATACGGTTCATAATGAAGGCCTTGCGCGCTGCATCTCCGTAAGAATTCTTTTGGTTCCAAAACCCGATCAACAAGTACGAACACAAACCTACGCCTTCCCAACCGATGAACAAGACTGTGAAGTTAGCCCCTAAAACGAGGATCAACATAAAGAAGACGAACAGGTTCAAAAAGGCAAAAAACTTGCCAAAACCTGCATCGTGGGACATGTACCCAATCGAATATACGTGAATCAAGGTGCCCACACCCGTGATTACGAGTAGCATCAAGATCGATAATTGATCGATTTGGAAGGCAAATGGGATCTCTAAAGAACCTACCTTAATCCAATCCGCGATAGGAAGAATTTGTGCCTGACCGTCGAAATTCAAGAATAACTGAAGTGATAAAGCGAAGGCAACCAAGGGAGGAATAGTTCCAATGATGCCCGCGATTTGCTTCGGTAATTTCGGGTACGCTAAACCATTAATAGCAAAGCCTAATAAGGGTAATAGTGGAATGAGGAATAGTAAAGACATATTAATTGGGCGGAATTTGCGCTTAATTAGTTTTTCAATTTGTTAAGAACACCGATGTCGATGCTTTGAATATTTCGGTAAATCATCACAATGATCGCTAAACCGACAGCGACTTCTGCTGCGGCCACGGCCATGATGAAGAATACGAAAATTTGACCAGCTGGGTCAGAATAGTAGGAGGAGAATGCAGCTAACAATAAGTTAACGGCATTTAACATTAATTCGATCGCCATAAATACGATGATCGCGTTTCTACGTGTTAATACGCCCAAAATACCAATGCAAAACAAAGCTGAGCTCAGCATAATGTAATGGGTTAATGGAATCGTACGGATAATTTCTGGTATTGATTGCATAGTCTTAAATAATAACAAAGGCTTCAGGCAAAAGCCTGTCCAAAAAATGCATTTATGCGAGGCAAAAATACGAAAATATCTGATAGCCTCGACATCAAAAATGCCTTAACGCTGAAAACCTTGCAATTTTATTTCGGTCAGTTTGCGCTTCGTGTCCATGGGGAAATCACCCTTCATCATCCAGTCGTAATAAGACGGGTCAGACTTTAAAACTTCGATGACCGGTTTGCCTATATGTTTGCCAAAATTAAAGCAAGCCACTCGGTCTTTATTGTAGGCCATTCTATTCGCGTAGTCGATTGAATTCGAGGCACTTAGTTCGTGCAGCTTATCCATGTCGTTTTGGATCGGGAATACCTCATTTCCCTCCGCATCCTTGATCGACTTGTTCGCGTAATGTTTTACTTGCGCGTTCAATACTTCTAATGTCGCTAACACATCTGCTTCAGCTCCGTGTGCTCCGATTAATTCTTTGCCACAGTAAAATTGGTAGGCAGCGGTTAAATTACGCGGCTCCATTAAATGGAAAATGCGTTGTGCATCCACTAATTTTCTGTTTTTCATATCGAAATCCACCTCAGCACGTAGCATTTCCTCTACTAGCATAGGCACATCGAAACGATTGGAATTAAATCCCGCAAGATCGCAACCATCTAAAAAAGTGGAAAGCGAGCGAGCCACCATTCGAAAAGTAGGTTCATCTTTCACATCTTCATCGTAGATGCCGTGTACTAAAGAAGCCTCTAAAGGAATCGGAATACCTGGATTCACGCGGCGCGTTTTTACCTCCACGGTTCCGTCTAGATTCGCTTTGGCAATCGAAATCTCGACAATGCGATCGCGGTTAATCTGTATACCCGTCGTCTCTAAATCGAAAAATGCGAGAGGTCTCTTTAGTTGTAATTGATGTTCCATAGGATATTTTAAAATGGGCTAAAGCAAAGGTAAGTTATTATTACCTTTGTTACATGAATTTTAGCCCGAAAGCACTTTTTTTTGACTGGGATCACACGCTGTGGGATCACGACTTAAATGCCAAAGAAGTTTTACTGGATTTAGCCGCCGAATACGCACTAGCCATTGAACCCTTAAGCTACTGGGCGACCTTTGAAAAAATCAATACTAGTTTGTGGGACCAATATGCGGCAGGCGAAATATCGCAGGCGGAACTAAGGGAAACTCGCTTCGTGCGCTTTTTTCAAGAATTGGGCGTCGAGGGTCCTGCCGGAGAATTTGGCGATAAATACCTCGAGCGTGCACCTCGGAAGACGAATTTGATGCCGGGCGCATTTGAAATCATTCAAGATTTAGCGGCCCATTTTCCTTTGTATATTTTGACGAATGGCTTCGACGATATTCAATACGTGAAGATTGAAGGCGCTGGGATGCGCTCCTTTTTCAAAGAGATCATTACGTCCCAGCAAGTGGGGACTAAGAAACCGAGTCCTCTGTTTTTTGAATATGCCTTATCTCGTGCTGGAATTCAAGCGGAGGACGCTTTGATGATAGGTGATCACGTAGAGGCTGATGTCCGGGGAGCGTTAAACGTGGGAATTCCAGCGATTCACTATAATCCCTTTTCGATAGAAACGGATTTACCTCACGAAATCCAACATTTAGACGAATTGAGGAGCTTACTCAAAAATGGATAATTGATTATCGCTCGATTTGCGGTCAAAAATCTTTTTATCTCGAATGAATTTCTTGTTCTCCTCTAAGAACAAGATGAATTTTTCGATCTGGTCGTATTGGAAACTGAAATCGATATTTTTTACATCGTAAGATTCCACATACACCTGTTTGAAGTCCGTAATAACGTAGTCTAGGCGCTCAATACCGTATTTCTGTAGACCTAATAAATACAGGTTCTGATGGTTAGTCAAAAAGCGATTCGGCTCGTAATAGGCTGTGCTTTTTAGGTCAAAAGCCACCGAATCACCTACGCCATCGATATATCCGTAGATCTGCGCGTTCTTGTAGCGCGATTCTACGTAAAACTGGGTCTTGTATTTGGCAGGCAATAATTCACGCGCTTGATCGATGATTCCCTCCGCAAATGCCTCTTCGTTTTCACCCAAAGTTACCGCTCGTTCAAAATCAATCCCTTTTTGTTGCGCATTCGTCGTCGGTTTGCGCACGCGGTTGATGCGATCGATTAGCTCGATTTCATCCACGATGATTTTGCCATTTCCATCACGGGATTGGCTCACATAGAGGTTAAAGGAATTTAAAAGCGTGGGATATAAGCGGTAAATCATGTCGCAATTTATTGAATTTGGAGGCGAGTCACAATTTCGTCTTCGATTAAATGCGATTTTGTGATCTCTGCTACGTCTTCCACTTGTACATTGCCGTAGAAAACGCCTTCTGGATAAACGACCATCGTGGGTCCTTTTCCACAGAAATCAAGGCAGCCTGATTTTTGGACGCGGATTTTAGCCGTTCCCCCTTGGGCTGCATAGCTCGCGCGGAAAGCGTCTACTAATTCCATTCCGTGGCCAGAACCGCAACATTTTTTAGGGGCATCTTTGTCGTTAGCGCAGATAAATACGTGTTTTTCGAAGTGCATAATAATTAGCTATTTAAAAGTAATACGATAGGGCAATGATCGGAATGTTTAACATCCGGTAGGATAGAGGCATGTTGGATTTTTTCTGCCAAAGCCTCAGACACCATCTGGTAATCAATTCGCCAACCCAAGTTTTTACCCCGAGCTCCTGCGCGGTAGGACCACCAGCTGTAGTGGTGAGGTTCCGAATTGATCGCTCTAAATGAATCTATAAATCCGCGGCTCACAAATCCGTCCATCCATTCGCGTTCCTCGGGCAAGAAACCCGAGCTGTTCGCGTTGCCTTTCGGGTTATGGATATCAATCGCTTTGTGGCAAATATTGTAATCGCCGGCAATGACTAAATTCGGGAATTCAATCTTGAGGGCATTGATGTAGTTTTGGAAATCGCTTAACCAATCCATTTTGAAAGCTTGTCTTTCATCACAGCTAGAGCCGGATGGCATGTAGACGCTCATCACTGAAAATCCGTCATAATCAGCACGTAACACGCGACCTTCGGAGTCGTACTTATCGATACCGCAACCCACTGACACGTTATTTGGCCTGATTTTACTGAAAATCGCTACACCAGAATAACCTTTTTTCTGGGCAGAATGCCAGTAGACCTCGTAGCCCAAAGCGAAAATTTCGCTCAAGTCTACTTGTTCCACTTCCGCCTTCAATTCTTGAATGCAGACGATATCTGGATTTTCTTCTTGAAGCCAAGAAACAAATCCTTTGGTCATTGCGGCACGAATGCCGTTCACGTTATAACTAATGATCTTCATTCGGGAATACCTCGGTTTTGAAATAATGAATGATGTGTGCTTTTAAAAGGATTTCTTGCTCTTTTAAGGGCAGAGACGGAATTCCTTGTACATTTTCCCAATGCGGCCAACCTTCCTCATCCAAGCCATCCAAACGGTAAAAATCGCTATAGCTCAATACCTTACAGGTGGCGATGTGCAGGAGATCTTGCTTTTGTTCTTTGGTAAAATGCGCGTGACCCTGACCTAATTCCTGTACCCCTATCATCAACAAGATGGGCTCCATTTCGGTAGGGCGCTTGCCAAACGAGTTTTCGAAAAAATCGAGAATCATCTCCCATTCTTCTTTCACTACTATCGGCTCGAATTCCATAAAGGGGTTGAATTTAATGAGGTGCAAATTAGCCACAAAAAATGATTAATTGCCGTAGATGTCGTAATTTTGAAAACCAATAACCAAAAAATTAGTTTATAAAATGCATTCAATTGCACAAAAGCGTACATTCACAAATAATCCCCCTCTAAAACGAACCTTTAAAAAAATGAAATCCTTCTCCATCCCCTCTTTATTTAAGAGTAATTTGATCGGTCGGATTAAAGAGGCTCGTCGAGTTCAAGATAAATTAAAGAAGGATTTCACGCCTACGCATCTGGATTTTGGTCCAGTGGAAGTGTTGCTTTCTCGTCATTTTGGTTTCTGCTACGGAGTAGAAAATGCCGTAGAAACAGCCTACCAGATTATCGATGAAAATCCAGATAAACGCATTTTCTTGTTATCTGAAATGATTCATAATCCGGCGGTTAATGCGGATTTACTGGATCGTGGGGTTCGTTTTATTCAAGATACAGCAGGAAATCAGCTAGTGGCTTGGGAAGAATTGAGTTCGAACGATGTGGTGATTGTGCCCGCTTTTGGGACCACTTTGGAAACACAGGCTATTTTGCAATCGCGCGGAATTGATCCCTACGCATACGATACAACCTGTCCGTTTGTGGAGAAAGTGTGGAATCGAGCAGATGCGATCGGTAAAAAAGACTATACCGTGATTGTGCATGGAAAACCGAGTCACGAAGAAACGAAGGCTACTTTTTCGCATTCTCAATCTGTGACGCCCACTTTGATTATCAAAGACATCAAGCAGGCGATCGCATTAGCCGCTTATATTAAAGAGGAAAAATCAGCGGAGGAGTTTTATGCAGAATTTGAGGGGCAGTATTCAGAGGGTTTCGACCCTTCTACTGATTTAAAACGAATTGGCGTGGTGAATCAGACGACCATGTTAGCCACGGATACGCAAGAAATTGTGGATTATTTACGTCAAATCATTCGCCTGCACTTCCAATTATCCCCTGAAAATATCAAAGATTATTTCGCAGATACGCGCGATACGCTTTGTTATGCCACGAATGATAACCAAAGTGCGACTTACGGTTTATTAGCCGAGGAGGCAGATTTCGCCATCGTCGCGGGAGGCTATAATTCCTCTAATACAGCCCATTTAGTCGATTTATGTGTGCAAAAATTGCCTACTTATTTCATCAAGAATGCAGAGAAATTGATTTCAGGAGATCAAGTTTTGCATTTTGATAACGTGGCCAAAGAAGAAAAGCTTAATCAGGAGTTTATCCCTACAAAAGAAAAGGTTCGGGTTTTGTTAACCTGCGGGGCTTCTTGCCCAGATGCAGTGATGGAAGAAATCTTGCGCAAGCTAGTTTCGTTTTTCCCAGGAGCGAAAGACGTGGATGAAGTGGTTAATACGAATCTACAATCTTCTTAACGGCAGGCAAATAACCTTCTCCGAAAAGATTAACATGTACTAAAAGCGGGTAGAGATTGTATAGAGGAATGCGCTCATGGAAACCTTTTTCAATCGGGAAGTTTGCGTGATAAGCTTCATAGAAACCCTCCTCAAACCCACCAAACATCGTCGTAAAGGCAAGTTCTGCTTCTCTAAATCCAAAGTAACAAGCCGGGTCCACTAGCGTAATCAAACCTTGCGGATTGGTCATCGCATTACCTGACCAAAGATCCCCGTGGATTAAGGCTGACTTTTCGTTAGGTAGGAGTGATGGGAGTTTTTCGAAAAGCTTCTCGAATTTGGACTCTAAATCTGAATCGATTTTACGATCATAAATCGCTCTCGCTAATTGGTTGCGCAAGCGATTTTCGATGAAAAAGGCGATGCCATTCTGATTCCAAGTATTGATTTGTGGCGCAGCTCCGATGTAATTCGTATAGTCGAGTCCGTGTCCGTTTTCGGAGGTATTTTTATGCAATCGAGCCAGTTTCTCGCCAAAATCCACCCAGTAATTCGCTGCCTTTTCTCCCGATGGAATGCATTCCATCATCAAGTATTCTTTCTCTTCCATCGTCCCCGTACCCATAACGCTCGGCACTGAAATGGAGGAAGTTTTTCCGATTAAATCTAAGTTTTTTGCTTCAGCGTCAAACAGGCCTTGGTGATCTCCTTGGTTCCATTTGATGAAGTATTCGTCCGCATTTTTCAATTGCACACGCACCGCCAAGTTAAAATTTCCTCCGTAGAAAAATTCGAGGTCCTTCACTTCGGTGTTCTCCCCTAAATGATGCTGGATAATTTTATCAATAAACTGGTATTGTGCTTGCGTTTCCGTGGACATAGGACAAAATTACCTTATTTTCTTTTAAAAAGCGGAACCGTACTGCAAGGTTCTCCAAAAAATAGGCTCTTCGCCACCGGTTGCAATAATTGCGTGATTTTCAAATAGGCCTCAGTAGGAACGGATTCTTTGGAGCAACCTTTGATAACGATTTTGGCATCCTGAAAATCTTCCGGCTTTATTTTCACTAAAGCCTGATCAAACAAAGTCTTTTCCAAATCGGCTAGATTCCCAAAAACGAGTGTTTTCGCATATGGAGTCAATTGTACGCCCAATAACATATAAGCCCAGGTAGGAATAATCGCATCCTCACTACAACCCACCGCCACGTGTTTACCCGCATAGCTTGACCAATCGTGGCCACTGATAAATTCTCTGAAATCCTTCTCGCGCAAGGCGATGCCTTGGAACAATTGATCCTTGATGTCGATGAAAACACGCTCACCCGGAACGCGTAAATCTTCTAGATCGATTTGCGTCAGTCCACTTTGGTTTACTCGGTTGATGATTTCCTCTGCCATCTTACAAGGATTTAAGTTTTGGTTTCGTGCCCATATATTCCTTTAAATAATCGGGCTCTTTGGTAACGAGGTTCTCGAATGTTTGGTTCAAAAATGCTTCGTGGGCTAATTTTCCCATATATTGAGCCTCAGGTAATAAAGGCCCATCGAGAAATGTGATAGAAGGATGCGTGCAACTTTCTTGCCATTTCGCAGATCCATTCCCGAAAGCCATCACGGGGGCAAAACCCTGAAAAGACTCGTGGTTTAGAATATGTGCCTCTTGTGGAGATAGCTCTAGTGGATCTGACGAATAAACGGCTGCATACACTTCCATTCTGCGCGCATCTAACATCGGTAACAGCAGCGATCCCGCAGGTGCATTGACTGCAGAGGCCAATACCTGCAAAGTCGGCAAACAGATTAATGGTTTGTCCAAAGCAAAGCAAATTCCTTTCGCCGTGGCTAAACCAATGCGTAAGCCAGTATAAGATCCGGGTCCGTTTGAAACGGCCACGGCGGATAATTCAGTTAGTGCGCGACCCGCTGTCTTCATCACTTTTTCAATCAAAAGGGTCAGCGATTTGGAATGAGATCCCTCCTCATCCACTAATTCCTGGGTGATCAATTGCCCATTTTCGTGGAGGGCAACGGAACAGTTTTGGGTTGATGTATCTAGACTTAGGATCAGACTCATTTCAAATTGGTAATTAATTCCAGACCTTTCAAAAGGCTCGGATCGTGTTCAAAAGACCATTCATTAATCCCTTTTTTCAGGTAATAATGGTGCACTATTTCTTGTTCTAATAACGCCGAAATCACTTTTTTGTTCGCTGTTAGTTCTTTAGCGACCGAAGAATCCCATTCCGGCTTGATTTTCTCCAGCGTGGCCGTCAAGTTCGCATACAAAGGATCTTTTTGTGTTTCCTTCAATACATCGCGCATCTGTTTCTCTAACGGACTCTCGTATTTGAATTTGCTCGCTTTTACCCATTGCACGAATTCCTCGAATTCAGCTTCCGTTAAATGGAAGTTAGCTGCCGCCGCGATCGAAGCGTGCTTTAATTTGAATAGTCGTGCATATTGGAAGAAGATCCTCTCTTTCAATAGTTGCTGCGTCAAACTGTTCGCCTGCGGACGCCCCACTAATACATCCGGTTCAATTCCTCCCCCCGCATTGACTTTTCTGCCGTTGCGTGTTTTAAATTCCTGTTTGGTGGTGTCTTTGTTTCCAGAATAATCGATGGCTTGAATGCAGCGACCGCTTGGGATGTAATATTTTGCCGTTGTAATCTTGATTTTTGCCCGATAAGGTAAATCACGTGTCACCTGAACGAGACCTTTCCCAAAACTCCGTTGCCCCACAATCGTCGCCCGATCATAATCTTGTAAAACTCCCGCCACAATTTCGGCTGCGGAAGCGGAGTTTTGATTGATTAAAACAATGATAGGCATCGACGTATCCCAGCTCGGATTCAAGGCCTTATAGGTGGCATTCCACTCTTGCAATTTACCTTTCGTACTCACGATGGGCGTTTCTTTATTTAAAAATAGATTGCAAATATCTACCGCCTGCGTTAGTAAGCCCCCTGGGTTATTGCGCAAATCCAAAATCAATTTCTTCATCCCCTCTTTCTTCAATTGAACGAGGGCCGCTTTCATTTCTTTGGTAGCCGACTGATTGAATTCTTCTAATTCGATGTAGCCGATGCCCGGACGGATGATGCCCACATAGCCTACATTCTTGATTTGAACGGTGGACCGGTTGACACTCAACGTCAGCTGCGAATCCCCGCGTTTAATTTCTGCGACTAATTTACTGTCTTTAGGCCCTTTGATTAATAAACCCGGGTCTGAATCTTCTGTAATCTTATTTCCATTGATGGAAAGTAGTTGATCGCCTACTTGCAAGCCAGCTTGCAAGGCAGGACTCGATTCGTCCACATACGTAATGTAATAGCCTTTGTCCACCCAGGAGGCGCGAATGCCGATTCCTTCGTATTTTCCGGTGGTGAGGGTGGTGAATTCGTCCAAATCTTCTTCTGGATAATACACCGTGTAAGGGTCTAACTGATCCAGCATTCCGTCGATGGAGTTTTGAACGACCTTGTTGGGGTCGATGGGATCCACGTAGAATTGATTGAGTTCTTTGATGACGCTGGCGTAAATATCCAGGTTTTTAGCAAGGTCAAATAATTGGTCCGCCCGGCTAAAAGCCCACAAGCCCATACCCAAAAACACGAAAAGGCTTATTTTAACTAGCTGCTTCATTCGCTTGGGTGAATTTGTCTAAAATGGCGGCCATTTTCTTATGGATTTTATCTGAGGGTTCAATCGTAGAACCAATATAGACAAAAGCCAATACATCTGGAAGTTTTGCTTTTCCTTCTACTTGAAAATGGGGTTTATTCAGACGGTAGGCCTCGCGGATGCGACGCTTGAGGGTATTTCGGTCCACTGCTTTCGAAAATTTGCGCTTTGGCACCGAAATTAAAATCTGTGGATTCGCCTGATCCGCTTCATAGGGATTCTGGCGGATGTATAAAACACGAAAAGGATAGACAAATCGTTCTTCAACGACTCGGCTATCCTTCTCGAATAAGGAATCAATAATCTTAATATGCGTTAGACGCTCCGATTTAGAAAATGTAAATTTCAAAGCAGGAATACTAAGTGTACAACAATAGCAAACCAGAAATCTTCTTTTCTAAGATCTATGGCTTATTTGCCTCTTTTTTCGTCTGAAACAGTCAACT
>JAURHT010000055.1 GCA_030833145.1 Aquirufa sp. | reverse complement strand
GGAGCTGGTGAGGCGGGGAATTTCCCGGCGGCGATTAAGACGGTCGCAGAGTGGTTTCCGAAAAGAGAACGCGCATTAGCGACGGGTATTTTTAATTCCGGAGCAAACATAGGAGCCATGGTCGCACCCATTATGGTTCCTTGGATTTTAGGAGCCTATGGCTGGCAAGAAGCCTTCATTATTACAGGTGCGATTGGATTTATTTGGTTGATTTTGTGGTGGGTTTTTTATGAGATACCGGCGAAACATACGTCCGTTACATCAGAAGAGCTGGCGCATATACAGTCTGAGGAAGAAACATCCGAGGTCGCACCCATCGCCTGGTCTAAACTTTTCGGATATCGCCAAACCTGGGTCTTTATCGTAGGCAAGTTCTTCACGGATCCCATTTGGTGGTTTTTCTTGTTCTGGTTGCCGTCTTATTTCTCAACGACTTTTGCGCTTGACCTGAAAAAGCCGAGTTTGCATTTAGCCATCTTGTTTACCTGTACTTCGATCGGGAGTATTGGCGGCGGCTATATTTCGGGCTATTTCATCAAGAAAGGCTGGCCGGTGTATAAGGCTCGGAAGTATTCGATGTTCTTCTTTGCGCTCTGTGCGGTGCCCATTATTGGGGCGCGCTGGGCGACGGATATTTGGCAGGCAGTATTCTTAATTTCCATCGCGGCATCCGCGCACCAGGCCTGGTCTGCGAATATTTTTACGACGGTTTCGGATATGTTTCCCAAACATGCGGTAAGTTCCGTCGTGGGAATCGGTGGTTTGGCGGGGTCACTAGGAGGCGTGATTTTTCCCTACATTATTGGGGTCATTTTAGATTCCTACAAGGCAGACCAGGCTTTGTCAGCCGGATATAATGTTATATTTGTGGCTTGTGGCTGCGCGTATTTGTTTGCCTGGTTACTCATTCATTTTATTTCGCCTAAAATGAAGGCGGTTCAATCGTAAGACTATGAAAAAATTACTCATTGCTTTATTTGCTTTTGCAACAAGTGCATACGCACAAGATGAGCACCACCCACTAGAAGGAGCTTGGGATTTAAATGTATCCATGGAAAATCGAAACGGCGGAGTTTCTACGGCACCCTCTTGGTTAGAAGTACGTCACTCAGGGCTTAAAACCTTGACCGGTCGTTTCGTAGGAGATGGCGGATCCGCTCGTCCTATCTCTGAAGTTTTCTACATAGACGGACACGTTTCCTTCAAGATTCCTCCACAATGGGATCGTTTTGATCCATACATGTCATTTGAAGGAGATTTGAAAGACGGCAAATTGTCTGGAACGATCGTAAAACCAAACGGCAAAGCGATGGCCTTTACCGGTGTTCGCGCTCCTTCTTTAAGGAGAACTGAGGAACCTGTTTGGCAAAAACCGATCACCCTATTTAATGGAAAAGACTTAACCGGCTGGAAAGCCTTGGGGCCTAAAAACCAATGGATCGCGGAGAATGGCGTGCTGAAAAGCCCTGCCTCGGGTGCAAATTTGTGTACTGAACAAAAGTTCAACGACTTCAAATTACACATCGAATTCCGCTTGCCTCATGGAAGCAATAGTGGCGTGTACTTGCGCGGCCGTTACGAGGTGCAGGTGGAAGACAGTTTTGGCAAAGAGCCTTATAGCATCTATTTGGGAGGCATTTATGGATTTATTGATCCGCTTTTCCAAGCAGCAAAACCATCCGGCGAATGGCAAACCTACGACATCACTTTAGTAGGACGTAAGGTGTCCGTCACCTTAAATGGTCAAAAAGTCATCGTCGAACAAAACATCCCCGGCATCACCGGCGGTGCGATGGACAGCGACGAAGCAGCGCCGGGTCCCATCATGTTTCAGGGCGATCATGGTCCAGTGGAATATAGAAACATCGTGTTGACTCCAGCAAAATAATGAAGAAGAGCATTTTAACAGAAGATTGGACAGTAGTCCTTTTGGGGTTTTTAATTATCGGAGTGGCCCTTTTAGGGGTGAAGATTCCATCGCCTTCTTTCGGTTGGGAATCGACCAGCGATTTGAGTGAAAAAGTGCTCACAGCCGGGAACTTGATCAAGCTAGGGCAGATCTTCCTTTTCACGTATGTGATTGCCATTCTCGCGGCAAGCGTCTTAGGGAAAAGTGTTTCGGGAAACGTTAAAGGATTTCCCATTGTCTTCCTGCTTACTTCACTTGCCTTGGTTTTAGCGGGCAATGCTTTCTTGAAAAATTGGAATTTAGAAGCGGTGATTTTCAGCTTGACGATCGGGTTAGTTTTGAGTAATTTCTTCACGCTTCCGACCTGGTTGACCGAATCCCTTTCGACGGAATTGTTCGTGAAAATTGGTTTGATCTTGTTGGGAACGAGTGTGATTTTCGGGGATATTTTGAAAGCAGGTTCACTTGGTTTGATTCAGGCCTTGGTGGTGGTTATTTCTGTTTGGTACTTCGCGTTTTGGATCTCCAAAAAAATGGGCATCGACGAGGAATTCGCCATCATGATTTCAAGTGCGGTATCGATTTGTGGCGTTTCAGCAGCAATTGCGACATCTGGAGCCATTAAAGGGGATTCCAAAAAGCTTTCTTATGTCATCTCCATCGTCTTGATTACGGCGATTCCGATGATCATCTTTTTGCCGTTCATTGCGCAGGCTTTGGGTCTTTCGCAAGCCGTAACCGGCGCTTGGTTAGGCGGAACGATTGATACGACCGGCGCGGTAATCGCATCTGGAACGATGGTGGGCGAGGAGGCCTTGAAGATTTCGACCATCGTTAAATTCTCCCAAAACGTGTTATTGGGTTTCGCCGCTTTTGCGATCTCTATTTACTGGACAGTGACGAACAATCAATCTGCTACTGTACAAGAAGCGAAGCCTACTGGAGCGATTATTTGGGAGCGTTTCCCTAAGTTCGTTTTGGGTTTCATCGCAGCATCGCTGCTTTTCTCTTTCGTGATTTCATCGGAAACGATAGAGTCTGTTAAGGGAGGTTTCAAGGCTTTGCAAGGACTTTGGTTTGCCTTAGCTTTCACAAGTATCGGTTTGGAAACCAAATTCTCAGACCTATTCTCGAAGGAAGGGAAGAAGCCTTTATATGCCTTCTTAATCGCGCAGTTATTTAATGTCTTTGTGACGCTGGCGGTGGCCTATGTGCTGTTTAGTTAGTTTTTCATAGAGATATAAGCAAAGAATACTTAGTCTATCGTTTTTATAGAATAATTTAATATCTTTGCCAAATGAAGTATGTATTTTTCTTTTTGGTCCCCCTCTTCGCAGCGCAAAGCCAACATCAAATTGAGCATCAATCCCAGGTTTGGTATGGATATTATTTGACCTACCCTATAACTAAGCAATGGTATGTCCAAGGCGAAGCACATACCCGTCATTTTATAGACCCATTAGTGCACCACCAAAATGCCTTTCGAGCGCATGTGCATCGAACGATAGGGGAGAATTGGGATCTTTCTGCTGGAACGGCCTTATTTTTAAACACGCCTAATGATCCGCTCGCCACAAATCGATTAGCTATTCCGGAATACCGTCCGCACGTAGATGTAGCTTACAAACATCGCTGGTCCAAGGTTCGGTTAGATCATCGATTTAGGTCGGAGATGCGCTTTAATAGAGAAACGAATGCGAGCCGAACAGAACTGATGGAGGCCGTTCATTTCAGTAATTACCGACTTCGGTACCGAATTCAAGCTTTGTTTCCCTTAATCAAGCGAATCCAAGGAAAGGTGAATACGGAAATATTGTTGAATGCGGCGCAGGAATATCCAGCGAATGTCTTAGATCAACACCGGATGTTTGCCGGTGTAAGTATTCCGCTGCGGGATAATTTAACGATTGATGTGGGCTATTTGCACGCTTTTCAGCAACGCCCTAATTTGAATTATTACGACCGTAGCATTTTGAGCTTGATGGTTTACCATCGGCTTTAGAGAATCTTCACCACCACTCTCCTATACCGCGTCAAAGCTGGCGTACCCGAATCCGTTCCCTCCACCACCACGTGAAAAGTATCGCCTTTTTTGGCATCGGCAGGTATTTTCACGGTGATGATAGCGTCACCTAGTGTCGCTTCCGCTTTCCCTGATCCCGCTTCTGGATAGGGCCAAACCCTCAACTTCACTTCGTTCCCATCCGGATCTCCCGTGGTGACATGAAGTGCAATTCGAGCTCCAGCCTTTGCGGTAATCGAGGAACCCTCTTTCACCGTAATCTGTGGCGCGTGATTCGCCTCTTTAACTGATTTCACACACCAATCCGCCCTTGCTGCGAAGTCTTCTTGCGCGGCGATTAACCAGCGCGTTTGGGAATAAGAAATATCTAATTTCCCCGTCTCCGGATTGAAATCAGCCGCTTTCTCATTGTCTTCGAAACGATACGGATTTCCCTCTGCCGCCACGAATCGACCACCCCAGCCGCCAAAAGACGGGTTGTTCAAGTTATTCATTCCCACATCCACCAGGTGTAAAAACGCGGGAGAATCTCCTTCGGAAATAAAGTCATAGGGAAGGAAAGAACCCCATTGGGCATTTTTTAACTTGGTAGGATCACCGTGGATGTGCTCGTCGTCGCCGGGCTGCTTTTGGCCATCTCCATAGGAGTAATACATTTTCAATAAAGGACCGTGATTTTGAATAATTTTAGGACCCATATAGGTTCCCTCAAAATAGGGTTGGGTCGCCTTAGGCATCACGCGTTTCCACGGGTAGGCAAAGCTGGCAAACTGCTGCGCATTGTAAAACACCCGAATCTGAGGCCATTGACTAGCGATGTAATTCTTCAAGGTCGCATCTTGATCCATCACGGTGTAGATGATGGCTTTACGAGAGATTTTTTCTTTGATGCTGGGCCAGTTTTTTTCTCCGGAATATTGTTCCTCGATTGATTTCAAAGCTCTAGCAATCGTATTCGTTCCACCCCAAGCTTGCAAATAAATGGGCTCCGGATTATTGTCTAATAGCTTCGCTTTGATCCATTCCGAACCCTGAGTCACCTGCTCCATCTCTCCTTCGAAATCGATGTTTCCTACTTTCACCAAGCTATGTAAATAGGCAGGAGCCGGGTAGTTTTTATCGTGCAAAATCAGGTTTGGGTGTACCTGAGCATAGGCTTTCAATAAATCTTGAATCCAGTTAACGCCAGGCCATCGGAGATCCGTTTTCGCGCCGTACATTTTGCGCGTCATCTCCATTTCAGACGTGAATTTCGTCCCTTTCCCGTCGCCTTTGTAATGCCACATCGAACTCGAATAAACCAAACCCTCCAGCTGGTATTCATTCGAATACAGGAGCATCCGGATGAAAGTATCCACGTCATCGATTTCGCCGTCCGTCGTGACAATGGTTCGAGGCTTTGCGAAAAGTGGCGCGCTCAGCAGGAGTAGGAATAAGAGTTTTTTCATATTAGGAGATATGGATGTCAAAGCCTTGCAATAATCCCGCCAAACCATCCTGCGAAAATTTTGCTTTCTTGATCTGATTAATGCTCGGATGAATCACAAAATTAAAGGCGCTGCGGAAGTCCGCTTTGCTCACATTGGTCTGGTCAAAAAGTGCCCCAGCCAAATCGCAATCATCGAAAACGGCTTCGGAGAAATCCGCTTCCGTGAAGTCCACTTCGTGCAAAGAACAGCCTGCGAACTGGGTCTTTTTTCCCTTGATTTGATAGAAAGAAGACAGGTTTAACACGCAGGAGTCGAAGCTCACTTCGAACAAAAAAGGATTGCAAGCTTCGAAGCGAAGACCCTGCATTTTGCAGTCTTTGAAATGAACTTTTTGGAGTGCTGCTCCGCTGAGCTTGACTAAACTGAGATTGCAAGATTCAAAGCTGCAGTCTACGAATTGGAAATTTTTGAAATCTGCTGATTCGAACTGGCAGTTTTTGAAAACGCAATGTTCGTATTCGCCCAGGGCGAGTGTGCTTTCTTTCTCGAATTTTTGATCGACGATATAAGGCTTCTCCATACTGCAAATTACCATTTTTTCCCTATTTTGCTTTCTCTTAACCTGCACTATGAAAAAACTATTCCTCTTCCTCGCACTCAGCACCACCCTTTTCGCTCAAGAAAAAATTGATTTAGGTACCCTGAAAGGGGGCGGTTATCAGGTTTTGATGCCGGCTAAATGGAACAAAAAACTCGTGATGTATGCCCACGGTTACCAGTTTATGGGAACCCCAGCGGCGAGTGCAAATGTCGGATTGGATAAGCGCTTACAGGTAATTTTGGATCGCGGTTTTGCCGTTGCTGCGTCTGATTATCCCATCCAAGGATTTGCCTTACCGGAGGGCGTGGATGCGACCGAAGAATTGCGCCAAGCTTTCGTAAAGAAGATGGGCCAGCCGGACTCGACCTTTATGATGGGTCACTCGATGGGCGGTGGAATTACGTTCGCGACTTTGGAGAATTTTGGCCAATATTATAACGGCGGATTACCCTTGTGCCCGCTTTCTTCTCGCCCGTATTTACAGTGCAGAAAAGAGTACGATATGTACGCGACGATGAACGGCTTGTTTCCGGGAATCGTACCCTCTTTAAAAGATATATTTGATGTCAATAGCTCCGTAGGTTTTGTGTCTTTTGCTACTGCAGGTCAACGTATGGGGGAAATCAAAAAGGCTTTATTGCAGAAAGACTCCGTGTTAGCGGTGGCTTTTGCGAAGCGTTTTGACTTGAAATTCGATGATCTTCCAGGCGCCTTATTTTTTAACCAAAACGTGTTACGCGACATCGCCCTCAAACTAAAAGGTAACCCATTCGATAATACCGAAACGCTTTACACCGGTTTCCCCGACAACTTGAAAGTAAACGCAGTAGCGGAACGCTTATCCGCTACGAAGGATCAGGCACAGCTTTTTGCGCGCTACGACCGCACCGGGAAAATCGATAAGCCAGTCGTATTAATGCACACCATCTACGATCAATTAATTCCGGTCACTTATGCCGTGACGAACATCGAAAATATGATTCACGCACAGGGTCGCGATCAATATTTTGCCGTTAAATACACGAACGGTCAGGCGCATTGTCAATTTACAGATGCACAGACCGCGAAGGCGTTTGATGCGATGCGTGCTTTCGTGAAGACGGGAAATAAGCCAGTGATCGAGTTTTTACCCTAGGCAATTTTGGCATTCATTTACCGTTTAATCTATTATTTTAGTAATTTTGCGGTATGAACAAAACCCTTCTTCTCCTGCTTTTGAGCGTCTCTTTATTCGCCCAAAAATCGTTCAAGATAGCCTCTCCTTCTGATCAAATTTCAATTCAAGTGTCCCAAGGCACTGATAGAGCTTTAAAATACCAGGTTTTTTATAAAGCCAAAGAAGTAATCGCAGCCTCCGACCTAGGTCTAACCCTGAAAAAGCCGGCATTAGAATTACGTAAATTCCAAATCCTAGGCGTGGATTCCACCGTTGTGGACGGCACCTGGAAACCGGTGTGGGGCGAGGTAAAAGAGATTAGAAATAATTACAAAGAACTGACCCTGCATTTGAAGGAATCCGGGGTCTTGATGGACGTGATTTTCCGCGTTTTTGATGACGGAATCGGCTTCCGTTATTTCTTCCCTACCCAGGACAATTTCAACCATTTTATCGTCGATAACGAGTGGTCTTCTTTCACGATGACGGGCGATCACAACGCATTCTGGATTCCAGGAGATTATGATACAAACGAGTATACCTACCAAAGGACCAAAATTTCCGAAATCGACGCTCTAGCCGCAGCAGCCAAGGAAAAAGACATCGCGGTGACGTCTTTGATGGGCAAAAACTTCGTTCAGACACCCCTAATGTTAAAGTCTGCGGATGGCATTTACGTGAATGTGCACGAGGCGGCTTTAGTGAATTATCCGGCGATGCATTTGAAACTGGAGGGATTGGAATTTACGTCTGCTTTAGTGCCGGATGCGGTAGGAAATAAGGCTTACGCACAGACTCCATTCAACACCCCGTGGAGAACAGTGGTGATCTCGAATAAGGCGGAACAGATTTTGGCCTCTAAATTAATTTTGAACCTAAACGAGCCCTCAAAAATTAAGGATTCCACCTGGATCAAACCCCAAAAATTTATGGGGATGTGGTGGGAAATGCACGTGGGAAAAGCGAACTGGTCTTTGGCAGGTGGAAAACACGGCGCAAACACGGAGAACGTGAAACGCTACATCGACTTCGCGGGCAAGCATGGATTCGACGGCGTCTTGGTGGAAGGCTGGAACACGGGCTGGGAAGATTGGTTTGGGAATTGGAAAGAAGAAGTGTTCGATTTCGTGACACCATATCCAGATTACCAAATCGACACCCTAACAAAATATGCCGCTTCTAAAGGTTTGAAGCTAATCATGCACCACGAAACCTCGAGTTCAGTCACGAATTACGAGCGCAGAATGGATGCGGCCTACCAATTTATGGTAGACAAAGGAATCAACACCGTGAAGACCGGTTATGTAGGCAAAATCATCCCACGTGGCGAGCATCACGACAGCCAATGGATGGTGAACCACTACAACCGCGTCGCTGAGAAAGCCGCGAATTACCACCTGATGGTCGATTCCCACGAGTCGGTACACCCGACAGGCTTGCACCGTACCTATCCGAACTGGATGGCCGCAGAAGCCGCCCGTGGATCGGAATTTAACAACGCGCCTACGTTGGGAATTAACGCGGAACATACGACTATTTTACCTTTTACCCGTTTGATGGGAGGCCCAATGGACTATACGCCGGGACTTTTCCACATGAATTTGAACCAGTTCGATTCGACGCGGACGACGAAGGTTCGGTCTACGTTGGCCAAACAATTAGCCCTCTACGTCACCATCTACAGCCCTCTACAAATGGCGGCAGATTTACCGGAAAACTACGAACCTAAACTTGACGCCTTCCAATTCATCAAAGACGTAGCAGTGGATTGGGATGATACGAAAATCATCACCGCAGAACCGGGCGAATTCATAACGATTGCGCGTAAGGCAAAAAACAAAGACACCTGGTTCATCGGTTCGATCACGAACGCGACGGCTCGCAATATGTCCTTTGATTTGGACTTTTTGGATCCAGATAAAACCTACGAAGCATTGCTCTACCGTGATGCGGATGACGCTGATTTTGAGAAGAATCCGGAAGCCTACGTCGTGGAAAAACGCCTCGTAACGGCGAAGTCAAAAATGACTTTCCGCCTGCAACGCGGAGGCGGTTGTGCCATCAGCCTTAGACGCTTAAACTAAAATGGAACTTTTCGATTTTCCTGCGGACCCTTCTGTAAACCTGCTTCCAGGCGACGGAATCGTCCATTATTATGGGAAATTGATGTCTTCTACGGAAGCTGCCGAAATGGCGCAAGCCTTGTTAGAGCGCATCGAATGGCGAAATGATGAGGCAGTTATTTATGGCAAACGCATCATTACGAAACGCAAAGTAGCCTGGTACGGCGAAGAGCCCTTTTCATATACTTATTCTAAAACCACAAAGACTGCTTTGCCTTGGACGCCTGAATTGCAAGCCTTAAAATCCCTAGCCGAAAAACACTCCGGCGAAACCTATAATTCCTGCCTTTTGAACCTATACCACGACGGCTCCGAAGGAATGGCCTGGCATAGCGATGGCGAAAAAGATTTACTGAAAAATGGGGCGATTGGCTCGCTTAGTTTTGGCGCGGAAAGAAAATTCTGTTTCAAGCACAAGCAGTCCGGCGAAAAAATAGATGTCTTTTTAGAAGCTGGAAGCCTTTTGGTGATGAAAGGCGAAACCCAAACGCACTGGCTACATCGTCTGCCACCTACTACAAAAGTGCATCAACCTAGAATCAATTTGACCTTCAGAACGATTGTCACCACGACCGCGACGTAGACAGGAAAAGTGAATAGTAACAGCGCAAAAAGTACCGAATCATAAAACACGGATCCTTTCGTTTTCGCATAGGCAAAAGCCCGCACCGGAATGTACAAAGGCAACGCAAAATAGTAGAGTAATCCGTGTGGAAATCCTACGTGCTGCGGTACCTCAATCAAGCGTTCCATCTTCTCAAAAACTGCCGCATTAAACTTCACTCGATCTGTCGCGTCCACGATAGGCGTAGGCCAGGACATGTTTTCAAATGCGAGGTGAATTCCCTTTCCGAATGCCGTAAAACTGGAATACCCAATTCCCGCAATTTGAACGGTAGGAAAGATTCCTTCCGCGTGCGCACTCTCTAAAATGCGGCTCGCCCCCTTTTTAAACGGCTGTAATTCATGTGTATTCAGGCAAATCCCTTCGATGAAAATCAATACAATTCCGTCGTTGCGGAGACACTCCACCGCTTGACTAAAGGTGTTGGCATTCAGGTGAAGATGCTCTTTCCCTTCTCGTTGGCGAAAGACGGGAAGCATATTTAATTGCCTCAATAAAAAGCCGAAAACTGGGTTTCTGAACACGTCACCCCGCGCTAAATAGTTGATATTTCGGGGATACAAAGCGCCTATGATGACGGCATCTAAAAAAGAATCCGGGTGGTTAACGACTAATAAAACGGGGCCTTTGGTTTTCATCAGTTCCGCATTTTTCACCACGAGGGACGGGCAAAAGAGGCGAAGCGCTAAACGAACAAAGATTTTTAGGAGAAAGATCAAGTATTTCTTTAATTTTAACGACCGCAAGGTTTAAAAAATATCGCATGCAAGCAAGCTTTCTTTCTGTGGTTTTAATGCCTATCGCCCTCGCCATCATCATGACAGGCCTGGGTTTATCGCTAACAATCGCTGATTTCAAGCGCGTTTACGAATACCCGAAAGCGGTCATCGTGGGTCTAGGAACCCAAATGATCTTGCTGCCTATTATTTGTTTTTTCATCGCGAAAGGACTGAACTTACCCTCTGAATTAGCCGTCGGTTTAATGCTCTTAGCTGCTGCACCCGGCGGTCCCTCTGCGAATTTATATTCCCACATTGCAAAAGGTGATGTCGCTCTGAATGTGACCCTCACCGCCCTGAATAGTATTTTATCAGTAGTTTCTATCGCTTTCATCGTCAATCTTTCGATGAAATTATTGATGCAGCAAGACGCCTATGTTCCTCTGCAATTTTCGAAAGTCTTAGAGGTTTGCCTAATCGTGATTTTACCGGTTTCGATTGGGATGTTGATCAGGAAAAAGGTCCCCGAATTCGCGCAAAAACTAGAGTCGCCAGTTAAAATTCTCTCAGCGATTTTCCTGGCCTTGATTATCGTTTTAGCCGGATGGAAGGAGCGAGATCACTTGATGCAGGATATTCGAACTGTTGGTTTAGCCTGTCTATTATTCAATATTGCCTGTTTATCGATCGGATATTTCCTTCCGCGTTTACTGAACCTAGAGAAGAAGCAAGCCATCGCGATAGGGATGGAAATAGGGATTCACAATGGTTCATTGGCCATTTTTATTGCCTTGAATGTGATCGGGAATGGGACGATGACGATTCCAGCGGTCATCTATAGTATCATTATGTTTATGACGGCGGCTATTTTTGGCTGGTTGGTTAACCGAACGCAACATGTCTGACCTAGTTTTATTAGCGATTTTTTTATTGTCTACTGCGGTCATTTGGATCACGGGCATTCATTTGACTAAAGCGATTGATCACATAACGGATCATTATGATTTAGGTGAGGCTTTTGGGGGGATGGTCTTTTTAGCGATTGTGACGAATTTGCCCGAAATCGCTATTACCGTCGTTTCAGCCTACCATCGGGATTACGACATTGCGGTCTCCAATATTTTAGGGGGAATTGCGATTCAAACGGTGGTCCTGGTGTTGATTGACGTGTTTGGTGTGGGGAGATCGGCCCCGCTGACCTGGAAAGGGAATTCGAAAGTCCTTGTTTTGGAAGGAGTGGCACTGATTTTCATCTTGACTTTGGTGCTGATGGGAACCACGTTTCCGTCGTCTTTCTTGATTTTGCGTTCCACTCCGTTTGAGTGGATGATTGCGCTGATTTGGCTAGGATCGATTTATATGATCTCCAAAGTAGGTAAATCCGAGCCGGACTACCGCAGTAAACAAGACATCAACTACCAGCTGCGTCACCCGAACGTCCGTTTTAAAGGGACCTTGCAACAAGCCTTTTTTGTGTTAGCGGGGGGTGCGGTTTTGACGCTAAGTGCAGGATGGGCCTTAGAAGCCTCTGGCGAGACGTTATCGGTACGCTGGGGGATTGATGGTGTACTTTTTGGGGGAACTATTCTCGCTCTTTGTACCGCCTTGCCAGAAATTTCGACGGGCATCGCCTCAGCTCGAATACGCGATTATAATATGGCGGTGAGTGATATTTTTGGCGGAAATGCTTTTCTGCCGGTCTTGTTTTTAGTGGCCTCGCTGATCGGTGGTGACGCCATTCTGCCGAGTATTTCGCATGCGGACATCTACCTTACGGCTTTGGGCATCTTCTTAACCGGCATTTATATGGTGGGAATGGTGATTCACCCGAAAAAGCAAATCCTGCGCATGGGCTACGACTCGTTTACCGTTCTACTCGTCTACCTGTTGGGCATTGCGGGCCTGCTTGTGCTTCTCTAGTTTTTTAAGGTTCCAAATATACAGCGTCTCCACCTTCGTTCTCGCCCAAGGCGTCTTGCGCAAGAATGTCAAGCTAGATTTGATACTCGGATCACTTGCAAAGCAGTTAATGCGGATTTTGCGAGCCATCTCTTCCCAGCCCAATAAATCGACTAGATCCGTCAAGATTTTCTCTAAGGTTACTCCGTGAAGTGGGTCGTTACTCATGTGGTAGGATTTGAAAACCAAGACGCGTATTCCACGTAATTGTAGGCCGTGCGCTTGAAAACTTCAGCCGCTT
>JAURHT010000103.1 GCA_030833145.1 Aquirufa sp. | reverse complement strand
GGCGCATGTATTTTTGTTTGATGTAATCTACGATTCCATTATCTAAAGCGCTTGTGTTCAGCAAGTTCAAGTCGATGTGGTTAGAAACAACTGGAATGTTCAAGAAAGAAACTAACAATTGGTGTTGGTAAACCGAGAAGTTTGAAACACCAATGTTTTTCACTTTTCCGGAGCTCTTTAATTTTTCCAAAGCCAAAGCCGTCGTTTCAATATCCGATAACGGATCTAATTGGTCTAATAAAAACACGTCCAAATAGTCCGTTTGCAAGTTGCGAAGCGAGTTTTCTACTGATGCCGTGATGTGGGCTGCGGAAGTATTCACGTGTGCCACGCGGATATCTGGTCTGGCTAGGGATGGAATGTTAACTCCACATTTGGAAAATAAAACGATATCAGAACGCTGGATGGATTTTTTCGCCAAAAGCTCTCCAAAACTCTTCTCCGCCGTGTACTCGCCATAACGATCCGAATGGTCAAAGGTGTTAATGCCCTTGTCTAAGCAGAAATGTACGATTTCGTCCATTTTCTTGTCTTCTTTTTCCCAACGCCAAAAGCCATAGATGGCTGGCGAAACTTTGGGGCCGGCGTCGCTTAAGTATACTTTTTTCATGCTACAATAATTTTAGATGCGGCTAATAAATCATCCACTAAATGCGTGGCTTTGGTTTCTGTTCCTGCTGGCGCTAAGCGAATAGTGCGCAAACCCGCTCGGGTTCCCGCCGTAATATCGCGTTCGTGGTCGCCCACCATCCAGGAAGCATCCATATCAATGTCGTATTTCGCAGCGGCTTTCTCGATCATCAATGATCCCGGTTTACGCGTCAGCGAATGGCTATCAAAATTCTCGTGGTAAGGACAGAAGTAGATGTCATCTAATTTCACGCCCGTTCCTTCTTGGATCGCATCGTGAATTAAGTACACGTCTTCGCGTTTATAGACCCCTTTTGCGATACCACTTTGGTTCGTAATAATAATCAACAAATACCCCGCATCCTTCAAAGCCTGTAAGCCTTCTTTCACGCCGGGTGGGATCACAAAATGGCCTAAATGGTACACGTAATCTACGCGATCCACATTTAGAACGCCATCGCGATCTAAAAAAATACACTTATTCATTCAAGGCTTATTTAGGCAAATAACGCAGCTAAGCGGCTCCAAGGGATACGGCTTAAAATCAATAAAAGGCCAATTCCGTTTAATAACCACATGTTTTTGAACTTCGCGGCATCGGTAATTGCTTTTTTGTTTTTGGCATTCACTACCGTCGCTAAAATGATCGCGATGATGTTAACTGAAACGTGTTCTACTAAGATCAAGCGAGTCGCTGAATCTTTCATCGCAGCTCCAAAATCAGCAAAGGCAGCGGTTGTTACTGGGCTAAGCGCTACATAAAGCACTAATCCGACTAATAATTGCGTGTGCAAGGAGATCATGTAAAACAAGCCTACTTTGCGATCAGATTCTGTGAAAGTTTTGCCTGTTAAGCCTTTGAAAATAGATAAAATTCCTAGGGCTAAAACCACTAGAAACAAGATCGAGTGAATGGTAACGAAAGTTGAATACATAAGAGTGTGTTTAATTTTAGCAAAGATACAAAAAGCCTCCGTAACGTGACCTTTGTTACGTTTAATCGTCTAATTTTCTTTACCTTTGGGGATAAATTACCCGATTCTATGTCAAATCCCAGCAAGCTAACGGCTATGTTCAACGCCCGTTGCCCGCATTGCCACGAAGGCCGTCTGTTCAAATATAAATGGTGGAATGTGCTTAACTTTGCTCAAATGCACGAACACTGTCCATCCTGCGACGTTCGTTACGAAGTGGAGCCTGGATTTTTCTATGGTGCGATGTATATTTCCTATGCGTTTACGGTGGGAATCATGTTAGTGGGTGGGATTTTGGTCTTTAATTTCCTAAACGATCCTCCAGCAGAGGGCTACGTGGTGCCTATCACGACCGTTTCCCTGCTGTTAGTGCCGGCTAATTTTAGGACAGCTCGTGTATTATTCATACATTGGTTCTCCGGTTTAAATTACGACCCAAGCGCTGCTGCTAAGCATGAAAATTCTTGATTATTACATTTTAAAGAAATTTCTGAAGACTTACGTTTTCGCCGTTTTCATCATCGTTCTCATTGTGATGGTGATCGACTACACGGAGAAAATTGACGATTTCATTCGCAAGGAAGCTCCATTGCGCGAAATTCTCTTCGATTATTACCTGAATTTTATCCCCTATTGGGCCTCGTATATTAGTCCTTTGATGGTCTTTATTGCGACCGTTTTCTTTACGGCAAACTTGGCTGCCAAAACCGAAATCATTGCCATCCTTAGTTCTGGCGTTAGTTTCACGCGTCTGATGCGCCCCTATTTAATCGGCTCAGGCATCTTAGCCGTGGGCACCTTTTTTATGATCGGTTGGGTGGTGCCCAACGCGAACAAGATTCGCGTTCCTTTCGAGCATAAATACATCAATAACACCTACTATTTCGACAAACGTGACGTTCATATTAAGATTGGACCGGAGACCTATGCGTATTTAGAGACCTACGATAATACGACGAACACGGGTTACCGCTTTAGTTTGGAACGAATTGTGGGGACGGAAATTCAGCAGAAATTGATGTCGGATCGCATCACTTGGGACTCGACTTCGAAGAAGTGGACCATCCACGATTACCGGATTCGGACCGCTGGGGCGACTTCGCTACAGTTTGGGGCGAAGATCGATACGACGCTTAATTTGTTTCCAAAAGACTTCGAGAACAAGCACTTATTACACGAAACATTTACCCTTCCAGAGCTAAATCGCCACATTGACTTAGTGCAATCGCGCGGTGCGGATGGAATCGAAGTTTTCCAAATCGAGAAATACCTCCGCTTCGCCAATCCATTTTCGGTGATGATTTTGACTATTATCGGCTTCTTGGTTTCCGCCCGGAAAGCACGAGGTGGCGTTGGATTTCAGATTGCGTTGGGCTTTAGTTTGGCCTTCATTTACATCCTCTTCTTTATGATGAGCAAGGGGATTGCGGAAGGTGGGGGAATGCCTCCGTTGCTAGCGGTTTGGCTGCCTAATATCGTGTTCTCCGCCGTGGGTGTGGGACTTTATTACACTATTCCGCGCTAACGATGAGACAGGCTCCTCGGCTTCTCGACTATTTCAAGATACATTTTATCGTCATTTTGTATGCGTTTACCGCCATTCTGGGGAACGCGACAGAGGCGAATGCATTGACGATTGTCTTCTTTCGCTGCGTGATTGCGGCGGCTGGATTAGGACTGATTTTAATGGCTTCGAAGCAACCTTTTCAGGTTCCCTCGTCAGTGTTGAAAATTTGGCTTTTGAATGGGGTGTTTGTTTCGCTACACTGGCTGTTGTTTTTTGGAGCTGCCAAAGTCTCTACGGTCGCCATGTGCCTCGCCGGCCTTTCTACCCAGACCTTTTGGACCTCCATTTTAGAACCTATCGCGAAGAAAAAACCCCTTGCGAAGATTGAAGTCTTCCTCGGAATCCTAGTCATGATTGCCCTGGGGATTATTTTCTCGGTCGAATCGGGTCAATGGATTGGTTTGGTAATGGGCATTGGGGCAGGATTTTTCGGAGCCTTATTCTCTGTCATTAACGGAAATTATACCCACACCCACGATCCTAAATTGATCACGGTTTACGAGATGCTGGCAGCCGGATTCGTCACAGGCGCGGTCTGGCTCAGTGGTCTTTTAGGCGGTTCGCCTGGCTTCGTTCCGATTGGCCTGGATTGGCTTTGGATTGGTATTTTGGCAGTCGTTTGTACCGTTTATGCGTACACAGAGACCATCCATTTGTACAAAGTTTTCTCCGTTTTTTCGATCAATCTCGTGATCACGCTCGAGCCGGTTTATGGGATTTTGCTGGCGGTCTTTATTTTTGGCCAAAAAGAAGTCATGCAACCCGCCTTCTATTGGGGAACTGGTCTGCTGGTGCTGACGGTGATGGCGCATCCGTTCTTAGATAAAAAGAATAAAGCATAAAGCACAAAGAATAAAGTTTGATTCGCTGCGCGAAACGTATAGGAAATATTTCAAACACTCATCCCTATAGGGGATTCCATCTTTACTCTTTGTGCTTTATTCTTTATGCTTTAAAAAGCTATGCTTTCAAATCCTCCCTAATCAGGACAGACTAGTAGAATTACCCATTTTTTTCTTTTATATTGAGATGTTTTTTGGACTCCTCCGGACTAAGTCACGCAGTGACGACTAAGCCGAAGGCGACTAAGCTGCGAAGCAGCGACTAATGACTAAACCTATGAACCCAATCGCCATGAATCTGCTCGTTTACGGGCCAGATATGAATGATGCTGTATTATCAGAGCTTGCCTTCATCCAAGAGGTGGGTTATCAAGGCGTTGAAATTCCCGTATTTAATATTGATTTAGCGCATTGGTCTGCTTGGAAAAAGGAGGTCGATCGGCTGGGTTTACAACCTTTCGCTTGTGCGATTGCGGGGCCTGCAGAGAATTTGATTTCACCGGATCCAGCCGTGAGAGCGGCGGGAATTGCGTATTTGAAAGGGGCTGTAGACGTGGCCGCCTATTTAGGATCGCCCTATTTGTCTGGGCCATTTCATTCGGCTTTAGGAGTTTTTACAGGGGCCAAAGCCACCCAACAAGAAATCGACTGGTCTATCGCCGGCATTCGGGAAGTAGCGGATCACGCAGCCACGAAAAATATCACCCTTTGTTTAGAATATTTGAACCGCTTCGAGAGCTATTTGGTCTCGTGTGCGGACGAATTATATGCCCTGGTTGAGCAGATTAATCATCCGTATGTGGAGATTATGTTTGACACATTTCACGCAAATATCGAGGAAGTGAGTACGGCAGACGCGATTCGTCGGATTGCGAAGCGGACTCCGCACATTCAATTGTCGGAGAGTACACGAGGAATTTTGGGCGAGGGACAAGTGAACTGGCCGTCTGTATTGCAGTCTATTAAGGACGTAAATTATTCCGGCTGGCTCGTGGTGGAGGCCTTTAGCGAGAAATTACCGGCGGCCCATATTTGGCGAAAAATGTTTAATTCAGAGCGCGAGCTTGTGGAAAAGTCTTATCAGTTTCTTATTACTAACTATGAAAAAATATAACGTTGCGATTGTCGGACTAGGTTTCGGCGCAGAATTTATTCCTATTTATTTGAAGCATCCGTTGGCGAATATGTATGCGATTTGCCAAAGAAATGAAGAAAAACTCAACTCCATCGGGGATGCTTATGGGATCGAGACGCGTTACACGGATTTTGAGAAGCTAATCCAAGACCCGAATGTAGATGTCGTTCACATCAATTCTCCTATTCACTTGCACGCAGAACAAACGCTAAAAGCGCTAAATGCAGGGAAACATGTGGCTTGTACGGTGCCTATGGCGACGACAGTTGATGAGTGTAAAGCGATCGTGGAGGCGAGCAAGCGCATGGGTAAGAAATATATGATGATGGAGACCGTGGTGTATGCGCGCGAGTTTTTGTACATCAAAGAATTATACGAAAAGGGTGAGCTAGGCAAGATTCAATTCTTGAAGGCGTCGCACCAACAAGATATGGACGGATGGCCGGATTATTGGCCAGGCTTGCCTCCGATGCACTATGCGACGCACTGCGTAGGGCCAGTGGCAGGTTTATTGCGTCTAGAAGCGGAATATGTTTCTTGCTTCGGATCGGGTACGATTCGCGAAGAATTAATACAACATTATAACTCGCCATTTGCGGTGGAATCAGCGCACATTAAGTTCCGTGATTCGGATTTGAGCGCGATGGTTTACCGTTCGCTTTTCGATGTGGCGCGTCAATACCGCGAGAGTTTTGAGGTGTATGGATCGAAGAAATCGGTGGAATGGCCTTTAATTGAGGGTGAAGAATTAGTGGTGCATACGGCGAAAAAACCGGAGCCAGAGATTCCAGCCAAAGTGCCTACACCTGATTTTGCCCATTATTTGCCAGAAGAAATTCAACGTTTCACCACGAAAGGGGTGTACGACGAGGAGGATAATACCCACCTTTCGTTTACGCAAGGGGGAGGACACGGTGGGTCACACCCCCATTTGGTGAACGAATTCTTGCAGGCTTTGGCCGCAGATCGCGATCCATTCCCGAATGCGCCGCAGTCTGCTAACTGGACTTCGGTAGGTATATTAGCTCACGAATCTGCTCTTCAAGGCGGAAAAATCATTGAAATTCCTAAATTCTAAGCCATGCGTTTTCTCTTATTTGCTGCGGCATTCTTGTTTCAATTTTCGGTTTCGGCCGCTCCTGGCAGACGCCTCGAATTGTTGTTTTTAGGCGATAAAGGCCACCACAAACCCTTTGACAGATATCCTGCGCTGCAATCCGCGGTGGGGATTAAGGGGATGAATATTACCTACACGGAATCCTTGAAGGATCTGAATGAGGCATATTTGAATAAATTCGATGCCTTAGTGATCTATGCGAACCATGATTCGATCGCGGCACCGCAGGAGAAAGCGCTATTGAATTACGTGGCTTCGGGTCACGGATTGGTGGCGATTCACTGTGCGTCGTTCAACTTCCGGAATTCGAAGGAATTTGTGAAGATGGTGGGCGGTCAGTTTTGGCGTCACGGGATGGATTCGATTCGGGTGAAAAACGAGGCGAATACCTACGTGAAGATCAAGACGGTCGACGAGACCTATTTGCACAGCCAAT
>JAURHT010000146.1 GCA_030833145.1 Aquirufa sp. | reverse complement strand
GTATATTTGTTGTTTGAAAAAATTTCTTAAACCCTATGTCATTAAATAAGTATTCACGGACATTAACTCAGGAAGTATCTAACCCTGCTGCGAAAGCGATGCTCTACGGTATCGGCTTAACAAGCGAGGATATGAACAAAGCCCAAATCGGTATCGCAAGTACTGGTTATGAAGGAAATACCTGTAATATGCACTTGAATGGCTTGTCTGTTCACGTGAAGAAAGGGATCCAAGAGAACGGGATGGTCGGTTTGATCTTCCACACGATCGGGGTTTCAGACGGAATGACAAACGGAAATGACGGGATGAGCTATTCATTGCCATCGCGTGATATCATCGCAGATTCGATTGAAAATGTAGTAGGCGCACAATGGTATGACGGCGTCATCGCGGTCGTAGGTTGTGATAAGAATATGCCAGGCGCCATGATGGCAATGGCGCGTTTGAATCGCCCAGGGATGCTAGTTTACGGTGGAACAATCCGTAGCGGTTCTTACAAAGGAGAAAAATTAGACATCGTTTCGGCATTCGAAGCTTTGGGAAAAAAATATGCAGGAACTATCTCTGACGAGGATTATGAAGGCGTAATTCGCAATTCGATCCCAGGAGCAGGTGCTTGTGGTGGTATGTACACAGCGAACACGATGGCTTCTTCCATGGAAGCAATGGGCTTAGTATTACCTAATTCATCGACTTATCCAGCCACACACGAAGGCAAGAAAGAGGAGTGCTTAGCCATAGGTGCGGCGATGAAAGTGTTATTAGAGAAAAACATTTGTACGCGTGATATTATGACACGCAAGGCGTTCGAAAATGCCATGACTGTGGTGATTGCTTTAGGTGGATCAACCAATGCGGTGCTTCACTATTTAGCGATTGCACACGCAGCAGGTATCACGTTTACATTGAAAGATATACAAGATATTTCTGATCGCACGCCATTAATTGCAGACTTGAAGCCAAGTGGGAAATACTACATGGAAGACGTTTTAGCGATTGGTGGAATGCCAGCGATTTTGAAATACTTATTAAGTGTCGGATTGTTACACGGCGAGTGTTTAACAGTTACAGGAAAGACGATGGCGGAGAACCTTGCGGATGCTCCGGACTTGAATTTTGACACACAAAAAATCATTTTCCCTATCACACAACCATTGAAACCTTCAGGTCACTTACAAATCTTGTACGGTAACTTAGCTCCAGGCGGTGCCGTAGCAAAGATTACTGGAAAGGAAGGCGAGCGTTTTGAAGGTATTGCTAAAGTGTGTGAGCGGGAGGAAGAGGTGATCGAATGTATTTCGAAAGGAGAGATTAAGCCGGGTCACGTCATTGTGATTCGCAACGAAGGTCCTAAGGGTGGACCGGGGATGCCAGAAATGTTAAAACCTACTTCGGCCGTAATCGGTGCAGGATTAGGGAACTCGGTGGCGATGATCACCGATGGTCGCTTCTCCGGAGGAACACACGGTTTTGTGGTGGGTCACGTGACGCCAGAGGCGCAAGAAGGCGGTCCAATCGGCCTGGTAAAAGACGGTGATAAAATCACGATTGATGCGGTGAACAATACCTTGGTATTACACGTATCTGACGAAGAATTAGCAGAACGCAAGAAGAATTGGAAGCCTATTGAGTCTCCATTTAAGCAAGGCGTTCTTCGCAAATATATTAAAAACGTATCCTCTGCTAGTCAGGGATGTGTGACGGATTTATAAGAAAATAATTTTTTTATCTATCCAGAAGGCTTAAATTGGGCCTTCTATTACATTGAGACAGAATTTTTGAAAATTGTTAACCATGGGACAAACCCTAACTCAAACCGAAGCAGCTAATCAACCTGGCCAAAAGAAATTTTTGTCAGGCGCCCAAGCTATCATGCAATCATTGGTAGAGCAGGGTGTGGACACCATTTTTGGTTACCCTGGTGGGGCCATTATGCCTACATATGATGCACTTTACGATTACCAAGATCGCTTAAAACATATTTTAGTACGCCACGAACAAGGTGCTGGCCATGCCGCTCAAGGTTATGCTCGCATGCTAAATAAGGCGGGGGTCTGCATGGTGACTTCTGGTCCTGGGGCTACGAACTTAATCACGCCTATCGCGGATGCGATGCTGGATTCCACGCCTTTGGTGTGCATCGTAGGTCAAGTAAAAGGAAATTTATTAGGGACCGATGCATTCCAAGAATGCGATTTGATTGGTATCTCGATGCCTGTGACGAAGTGGAACTACCAAGTTGTGGATGCGAATGAGATTCCTGAGATCATGGCGAAAGCCTTCTACATCGCAGAAACTGGGCGTCCTGGTCCCGTTTTAATTGATATTACACGTACGGCTCAGACAGATATTATGACTGTGCCTTTCGAATACAAACCTTGCAAGTCGATTATTTCCTACAAACCTCGTGTAGAGCCTAAGGCAGAGCACGTGGAGGCGGCAGCGAAATTAATCAATGGTGCAAAACGCCCCTATATCTTAGCCGGTCACGGTATTATTATTGCTGGCGCTGAAAAAGAATTGAATGATTTCGTGGATAAAACGGGCATTCCCGTGGCGACAACCTTGTTAGGGATGTCTTCTATGGATGCTGATCACCCGCTTTATGTGGGCTGGCCGGGTATGCACGGAAATTATGGTGCGAACGTTTTAACGAACTCTTGCGATGTTTTAATCGCGATCGGGATGCGTTTTGATGATCGAATTACGGGGGATTTAGCGACTTACGCGAAGCAAGCGAAAGTAGTACACATTGAAATCGACCCGAGTGAAGTAGATAAAAATGTGAAGGCAGATGCTCCAGTAGTAGGGGATGCGAAGGCGGCACTACAAGCTTTGTTGCCTTTAGTGAACAAGGCGGACCACAGCGAATGGAGAGCTGAATTCAAGAAATACGACGACGAAGAGTACGAAAAAATCACGAAGAAAGATTTGTTCCACGAAGGGGATAAGATCAAAATGGGTGAGGCCGTCAATCTCTTGTCGAATAAAACCAAAGGAGAAGCCGTCGTCGTAACAGACGTAGGGCAACACCAAATGATTACGAATCGTTATTATCGATTTAAAAAGCGCAATTCTATCGTCACATCGGGTGGCGCGGGAACCATGGGCTTTGCATTACCGGCTGCGTTTGGTGCAAAGGTAGCTGTGCCTCAGCGCGAGGTAGTAGCGGTCATCGGTGATGGTGGCTTCCAAATGACTTTGCAAGAACTAGGTACCATCGCTCAGAGCGGTTTGCCAGTGAAAATAATCATCTTGAATAACAACTTCTTAGGCATGGTGCGCCAATGGCAGCAATTGTTCTTTGAGAACCGTTATTCATTCGTAGAATTGCAGAATCCAGATTTCATAACGATTGCGAAAGGTTTTGGCATTGCAGGTCATACTGTTTCGGATCGAGCGGAATTGAGCGATTCATTAGATACTTTATTGAATTCAGATAAGCCTTATCTGTTAGAAATCGTTTGTGAAAAAGAGGAAAATGTATTCCCCATGGTACCTGCAGGTGGCTGTGTAACCAGTGTGAGGCTAGAATAATTATGTTAACGAATTACACTATTTCTGTTTTTACCACCAATACGGTCGGTTTATTAAATCGCATCACGATTATTTTCACGCGTCGTCGAGTAAATATCGAGAGTTTGACGGTTTCTGAGACAGAGCGTAGAGGCGTATCACGTTTTACGATTGTGATTAAGCACGAAAATCGGGAATTCGTTGAGAAATTAGTTCGTCAAATCCGTAAAGTAACCGACGTTCTCGCGGTCTTTGGTTACCTAGATGACGAAATCGTGTTTAACGAAATCGGCTTATTTAAGATTGCCACTCCGCTAGGAGGTACTCCGGTGGATGTAAAGACGATTAATTTAGATTGGAATGCGAAGATTGTGCACTTTGGTCTAGATTATGTAGTCGTGGAAAAGAATGGCTCAGAAGAAGAAATTCAAGAGTTTTATGCCTATTTGAAAAAATGGGAAATTTTAGAGTACGTTAAGTCAGGACGTGTTGCTGTAGGTAAAACGGAGAAAGGCTTAGTAGAGTTTTTGCCGGAAGAAGGCAATTGGGAAATCGTATAATCGAACAAAGAATATAAATTAAATAACAAAAAAATGGCAAAGATTAATTTCGGTGGAGTTGTTGAAGACATCGTAACAAGAGAAGAGTTTCCATTAGAGAAAGCTAGACAAGTATTAGCAGACCAAACGATCGCCGTGATAGGATATGGAGTTCAAGGTCCAGGACAAGCGTTAAACATGAAAGACAATGGTCTAAATGTAATCGTAGGTCAACGTAAAGGAAAAACTTATGACAAAGCTGTCGCTGACGGTTGGGTTCCAGGTGTAACTTTATTTGAAATCGAAGAAGCGTTAGAAAAAGGAACGATCATTTGTTACTTACTTTCGGATGCCGCTCAAATCGAGTTATGGCCTACAGTGAAGAAATATTTAACGGCTGGAAAGTCTCTTTATTTCTCTCACGGTTTTGGTATCACCTACAAAGAGAAAACAGGAATCGTTCCTCCAGCAGATGTGGATGTATTCTTAGCTGCACCTAAAGGTTCAGGTACTTCATTACGTCGTTTATTCGTAGCGGGTAAAGGTTTGAACTCTTCGTTCGCTGTTTACCAAGATGCAACAGGAAAAGCGCGTGAGAAATGTATCGCAATGGCAATCGGAGTAGGTTCTGG
>JAURHT010000213.1 GCA_030833145.1 Aquirufa sp. | reverse complement strand
CCATAAAGATGTATGGAGCCATTTTTGGATCCCACTTACGCGTCAAGTGACCGAAGTGAACGCCTGCGTCAAGCAAGTCGTTGTAGCTTAATTGTGCCATTTTGGTTGTTTAAGAATGTGAAAAATAAAAATGTGGAAAAGGCATCGGCAACAGACAAGCCTTTCCCACGAACCCTTTTTAACGCTTAGAGAACTGGAATCTCTTACGAGCTTTCGCACGTCCTGGTTTCTTACGCTCAACCATTCGAGGGTCACGCGTTAAGAATCCTTCTTTTTTCAAAGGAGAACGTAATTCAGCATCTTGCGTTTGAAGTGCACGTGAAATCGCCATACGAAGCGCTTCAGCTTGTCCTTTGATACCACCACCATCAATGTTAGCAGTTACGTCAAATGAACCTACTGTGTTCGTTAAAGCGAACGGTTGGTTTACCACAATCTGAAGAATCTCAGATGGGAAGTAATCCGTTAATGTACGGCCATTAATTTTGATTTGGCCTTTACCTGGTGTCATCGAAATACGAGCTACTGCCGTCTTTCTTCTACCGATTTTACTTGTTATTTCTGCCATTTTAAATGTCCGTTAAAACTTGATTTCTTTAGGTTGCTGTGCTGCATGTGGATGCTCAGATCCTGCGTACACAAATAAGTTGTTGAACAAAGAACGTCCTAAACGATTCTTAGGCAACATACCTTTTACGGCTGCCTCGACAACACCTCTTGGGTTTTTAACTAAAACCTCGCGTGGTGTAGCAAAACGCTGACCACCTGGATACCCCGTGTGACGGATGTAAACCTTGTCAGTCATTTTTTTACCTGTCAAACGAATTTTCTCCGCATTGATGACGATCACTTGATCTCCACAATCTACGTGAGGAGTGTACGAAGCCTTGTGCTTACCACGAATGATTTTCGCGATTTCAGAGCAAAGACGACCTAAAATTTGGTTTTCTGCGTCTACTACCACCCAGTCCTTTTGAACTGTAGCTTTATTGGCAGAGATCGTTTTGTAACTTAAAGTATCCACTATTAATAATGTTTAACTGTTGAATCATTTCCACCAAGACCACGGAATTTGCCTTAAGGATTTGATTATGACCTATTTTATCTTTCAAACGGGCATTCAATCGAAAAATGGGAGTGCAAATTTAGAAATTCAAGAACTAATATCCAAGCCTGATTCTAAATTATTTAAGAATAAAAAAAGGAGGCCTCGGCCTCCTTCCTTAAAAGTGCTTTTAAACACTAGATACCGCTCATATCGAAGGTTTCCATAAACGCTGTTGTGAACTTACCCGATTGAAAACCAGGGTCATCCATCAATTTAATGTGGAATGGAATCGTTGTTTTGATGCCTTCGATCACAAATTCTTGTAAGGCACGCTTCATGCGGCGCAATACTTCTTCCCGACTTTGACCACTCACGATTACTTTCGCAATCATGGAGTCATAATTAGGTGGGATCGTGTAGCCCGAATAAACATGAGAGTCAATCCGTACACCATGGCCACCCGGCAAGTGTAAATTCGTGATTTTACCTGGAGAAGGACGGAATCCATTCGCTGGATCTTCCGCATTAATCCGGCATTCTAATGCATATAATTTCGGGAAGTAATTTTGACCAGAAATCGGGATGCCAGCAGCTACTTTAATTTGCTCCTTAATCAAATCGAAATCGGTCACTTCTTCCGTAATCGGGTGCTCTACTTGGATACGTGTATTCATCTCCATGAAGTAGAAATCACCATTTTTGTCCACTAAAAATTCAATCGTACCGGCACCTTCGTATCCAATGGCACTTGCACCCGCGATGGCTGCATTACCCATTTTGGTCCGTAATTCTTCACTTAGCGCTGGAGAAGGAGTTTCTTCACATAGTTTTTGATGACGTCGTTGGATCGAACAATCACGCTCAGAAAGGTGACATACTTTTCCAAATTTATCGCCTACTACCTGAATCTCAATATGACGAGGTTCTTCCACGAATTTCTCCATGTACATACCGTCGTTTCCAAATGCGGCTGCTGCTTCCATTTTGGCATCATCCCAAAGCTTACGGAACTCAGATTCTTCACGAATAATACGCATACCACGTCCACCACCACCGGCTGTTGCCTTAATGATAACTGGGTAAACGATTGTTTTGGCTAATTCAATAGCCTCTTCAACGGTGTCAATTAAGCCATCAGAACCCGGAATTACAGGTACGCCTGCTTTCTTCATGGTGTCTTTGGCAGTGGCTTTATCGCCCATTTGGTTGATCATCTCAGCAGAAGCACCAATAAACTTAATGCTGTGTTCTGAACAAATACGTGAAAATTCCGCATTTTCAGATAAGAAACCATAACCTGGGTGAATCGCATCTGCGCCTGTTACTTCCGCAGCTGAAATTAATGCTGGAATGCTTAGGTAAGAATCGCGACTTGGAGGAGGTCCAATACATACGGCCTCGTCGGCAAAGCGAACATGTAAACTTTCGCGGTCAGCAGTTGAATAAACAGCAACTGTCTTGATGCCCATTTCTTTGCAGGTACGGATGATGCGCAACGCAATCTCTCCTCGGTTTGCAATGAGTATTTTTTTAAACATATAATTTGATTTGTCTGTTCGCATACTTAATCCATACGGTGTATGCGGCAGGCTCATAATTAAGCTTTTTCTACTACAAATAAAGGTTGGTCAAATTCCACTGGACTTGCATTCTCCACTAAAATTTGAACGATTTTGCCAGAAACCTCCGAATCGATTTCGTTGAACAACTTCATCGCTTCGATCATACACAAGGTTTTACCGGGGGCGATTTCTGAGCCAACTTCCACAAAATTGTCTTTATCTGGACCAGCTGCGCGGTAGAAAGTACCGATCATAGGTGATTTGACCGTGTAAAGGTTGTCGGCTACAGATGCTGCCGCAGGTGCTGCTGGTGCCACTGGAGCTGCTGCTGGCGCCGCAGCTACTGGAGCTGGAGCCGCAGCAACTGTAACTACAGGTGCAACCGCGCTATTTTTTTTCACTGATACTTTAAGTCCTTCTGTCTCAATGCTCACTTCCGCTAGGGGAGATTTTGCGATGTAATCTAATAATCGCTGTATTTCTTTCGTATCCATTTCGGTTTATTAATAGGTG
>JAURHT010000095.1 GCA_030833145.1 Aquirufa sp. | reverse complement strand
GTTCATGGAAGGACCAGAAGTATCTTTGAATGGATCACCTACGGTATCACCCGTAACAGCCGCTTTGTGAGGCTCAGAACCTTTCTTGTACGTTTGACCGTCGATTAACACACCTTTCTCAAAGGATTTCTTAGCATTATCCCAAGCTCCACCTGCATTTGATTGGAAAATACCCATCAATACACCTGAAACAGTAACACCTGCTAAAAGACCTCCTAATACTTCTGGTCCCATAGTGAAACCAACAATAACAGGAACAGTTAAAGCAATCGCACCTGGAAGGATCATTTGGCGAATAGAAGCTTCTGTAGAAATAGCTACACACTTCTCGTATTCTGGTTTTGCTTTGTATTCCATGATACCTGGAATCTCACGGAATTGACGACGAACCTCGTTCACCATTTCCATGGCTGCCTTACCTACCGCAGAGATACATAAAGCAGAGAAGATGAATGGAATCATACCACCCACAAATAATCCAGCTAAAACATCCGCTTTATAGATATCAATGTGGCTAATACCAGCAATACCTACAAAGGCAGCAAATAAAGCTAAAGAAGTCAAGGCTGCAGAAGCAATGGCAAATCCTTTACCTGTTGCTGCTGTTGTATTACCTACGGCATCTAAGTTATCTGTACGATCACGTACTTCACTTGGCAATTGAGACATCTCAGCAATACCACCTGCGTTATCCGCGATAGGACCGAAAGCATCGATCGCTAATTGCATCGCTGTCGTTGCCATCATACCTGCAGCTGCGATAGACACTCCGTAAATTCCTGCAAAGTGATATGATCCGATGATACCAGCCGCTAAAACTAGAATAGGTAAAACCGTTGATTCCATACCTACTGCTAAACCACCAATGATGTTAGTCGCATGACCAGTACCTGATTTTTGTACAATTGAATCGACAGGACGTTTGCCCATAGCCGTATAGTATTCCGTAATGATAGACATTAAAGTACCTACCACTAAACCTACGATAATCGCATAAAACACATCCATAGAAGTGAATGTTGTACCACGAAGCGTTAAGTATTCTGGCAAGATATTCTTAACTAAGAAGTAAGAAGTCACAAACGTAATCGCAATAGAAGTGTAGTTACCCACGTTCAATGCATTTTGAACAGAAGCCGTTTCGCTAGAGATACGTACAAAGAACGTTGATACTAACGAAGCTAATAAACCAACACCTGCAATTAACATAGGCAATAACACAGGAGAGAAACCACCATAATTATCAGTTACCGAAATCTCTTGACCTAATACCATGGTTGCCAAAATAGTAGCAACATAGGAACCGAATAAATCAGCACCCATACCTGCCACATCACCCACGTTGTCTCCTACGTTATCCGCAATAGTCGCTGGATTACGCACATCATCCTCTGGGATACCTGCTTCTACTTTACCTACTAAGTCAGCTCCTACGTCAGCTGCTTTTGTATAGATACCACCACCTACACGAGCAAATAAAGCGATAGACTCAGCTCCTAAAGAGAAACCAGCTAATACTTCGATAGCCGTTTTCATCTCTACAGAAGTCAATGCTTGACCTTGTGCGAAGATTTGGTAGAAAGCAATAAATAAACCGCCTAGACCTAAGATAGCTAAACCAGCTACTCCCATTCCCATCACGGATCCACCTGTGAAGGAAACATTCAAGGCTTTTGCTAAAGAAGTTCTTGCTGCTTCTGCCGTACGAACGTTCGCCTTAGTAGCTACGATCATACCGATATAACCTGCGGTAGCAGAGAAAACTGCACCGATTAAAAAAGCTACTGCAATTAAAGGAGAGGAGTGAATTGGATTATCCGGTGTACCCTCTTGAGATCCTAACCAAGCTAATAAAATAGCGGTTGGAATCGCGAAATAGGTTAAAATTTTCCATTCAGCTTTTAAGAAGGCAATCGCACCATCTGCGATGTAACCAGCCAACTCCTGCATTTTTTCATTACCGGCATCTTGCTTAGATACCCAGTTAAACTTCCATGCTGTGTACAGCAATCCCACTAAACCAAAAGCAGGAACTAAGTAAACAATTTGATTCATAAAGGTTGATTTAGATTATTCCAAAAAAATTTAGCACAATTTAGATAAAAAGGTGCAAATAAACAATTAGAATGGCAATCTGACCAGAACTTTCCATTTTTCAGGCACCACATTTCCCACCGGATAGACTAAATCAACTCCTAAAATTTTCCCAATACCCGTCAAGCCATAACTAAACTCTTGGTAATGAATAACTTGAGCATTTACCGAAGTCTGAAGATAAGAATAACCCACTTTTTCCTTAAGTCCATACAGAGAAAGGAAAGCATTTTGTGTTAAAATGAATTTTCTGGGTTCCCAAGTAACAAATGCCTTAAAATGATCACCAGGGTTAGAAAGTGTATAATAGGGTAGTGCTAGAAAATTTGATTCGCTTGAGGAAACATTTACCTCATTCCCCTTAAAATGTTGGTAATCTAAAATTAAAGAAGGCTTATTTACGAAATGTGCCGCTGTAATTCGGTAATTAAGTTCACCCCAATTCGCTAATGAAATCGATTGAGAAACTTGGAGAGAGACTTTATTGTATGAATCATCCCCAAAAGCTTGTTCATATGCACCTGTAATGGTAGGGCCTACCTCATTGGATAATCTTCGAGAACCATTATACCTTCTCCACGTGGCGAAAGGTTGATATCTAAAAATAAGGGAGCCATACAATTGCTGACTAGTAGCAAAAGGAAGTCCGTTAGATTCAAAACGACGATCCTTGTAGAAAAACCCATTCTCTTCGTGATTCTGTAAGCTTGTTCGAGATCGAAATTCTAAGGTCGTATTCAGATTCCACTTAGAACTCATTTGCACACCATAGGAAAGCTTTACGAAATCTTTTTGGTACAACTTCAAATAATTCTGTGATAAGAATAAGGCATAATAGAGATTTACGATGGTAGGAACTGGTTCTGTTGAATTGATTTGTTGAATCGCTGAACCACCAGAAAGATGTATTCGTTGACGGTTCTCATCCCAATTACGTTCCACGTAAGCGGATCCGTTCCATGCTTTTCTAGAGAAAGCATAACGAACATCAAATCCAGTGCCCCAATAATCTGACATTTTGTAGGTATGACGGTAGTCTACACCTCGACCTAACGAATAACCATCTACGGCATTGTATCCATTTTGAAAACCACTCAGTGTTAGTCTGGCACCAAGGCCTTTTTGACCATAGTTATAAACGCGCCCAGCCCAAATATCACCATAGCGGAATCGAGGCAAGGCATTCACCGAGTCCTTAAGGCGCTTTTTCTCATCTTGAACAGAAAGACTATCTGCTTCCTTATAACCTTTGACCTCAGCCTCTGTCAATGGAACTTGGCGTTCTGCCTCCCAATATTCCTCCTTTTTTATGGCAGCAGAAGAATCTACTGTAATCGTATAATCCGAACTAAACTCCTCTTTTTTCTCTTCCTTATCTATTTCTTTTAACACCTTTTTCAGCTTTTTACGCGTCAATTCTTTTCCCAAAGCCAGTTTAGGAGTAGTAATCTTTTCCTTATTGATTTCTTTCGCCCAATCTTTATGTAATCGCTCCTCTATAATCGTAGGCTTCACCACAAAAGCAGGATTCACTTTTATAGAATACTCTTTCACCTGGGTTATATAGCGGAATGTTGCCCCAAATCCCATCGCATCAAAATTCACATTCACATCATAATTAACTGGCATCCAAACGCCTTGAAAAAGGGCATTTTGCTGTTGAAACGTATAATACCCTTGTGAGTTACGAAAAGCTAAACTGAAGGAATAGATACTCCAAGTGTCTTCTACAATAGAAAGAGTACCTTCAAATAAGTCATCAGAGGCTGATTTAGGCTTGACTTGAATTTTAGAAACCGTTTGGCCATTCAACTGAAAACTACCTAAATAGGCAAAATGATAAAACGAGAAAGCAGATGGTGAGATAGGGGAGATTAAGGATCCCCACACCTTAGGTTGATAAAAATTCGTTTGTGTAATACGTAAATTAGGCGCACCAGAGTTTTTCAAAACAGCGGGAAGGTTGTTCCGATTCGACAAAACTTTCTCATCAATCTTGTTAGGTCGCGTGTAAGTAATCTGATTAATTCCCTCTAAAACATACATGGAGCCTACTTTAATACCCGCTTCCTTTTCCATTTTCTTACCCACAAGGGCATTCATCACTTTAGAAATGGAGGTGATTTTACCTGCTCCTTTGACATAGCCTTTAGCCGTGTATCGATCAATCTCTTTTAAGTGAAAAGGAGCCATGGAGATCATCCGGCGCATCATACCAATGGCTGGATCCTCTTTTAAACCGCCTACATTTACATCTTGAAGAGTTACAGTTTCTTCCGCTAGAACTACATCAAGCGAAAAATCTCCTGATAAATTAATTTTATGTGATTTAGGGGTGTGCCCCAAAAAGCGAAAAACCACCTCATGCTCTCCTTTAGGTAGTTGTATGGCATATTTACCTTCTTCATTAGCCAGCGTACCTTTATTTAAATCCGTCACCCATATAGATGAAAACGGCATCAATTCGCCTTTGTTTGACCGAATGGTTCCGCTAAGTATCTGAGCCTGAAGGCCGATGCACGTACATAAAAGAAGTAAAAGTGGTTTCATAAAACAAAAGTAAGCGAAAGAGGCTAATTGAAATGAATAATTTGACGAACGGCGAGCACTTAACAAGAATTAACGTAATTTTGTGCGCTATGGGATTCACGCATCGACAGCTCTTCCAAAAATTTATGGCGCCCACCTCGGACGCACCTTTGGCCTTAGAAATAACCAAGGCGGAAGGCGTGTATATGTACGATAGCCAAGGGAAATCTTACATGGATTTGATCTCCGGAATTGCTGTTTCGAATGTAGGACACCGAAATCCAGCGGTAGTTAAAGCCATTAAAGACCAAGTGGATGCCTATATGCACCTCATGGTATATGGTGAATATATCCAAAGTCCTCAAGTACAACTCGCTGAAGCATTAGTTAAATCCACCGGATCCGAACACTTAAATCAAGTCTATTTCACGAATTCGGGAACCGAAGCAGTCGAAGGAGCCATGAAATTAGCGAAACGCTATACTGGCAGAACTGAATTCATCTCCTGTTTTAACGCTTACCATGGTGCAAGTCAAGGGGCCTTATCTATCGCGGGAGATGAGAATTTTAAAAATGCCTTTCGTCCTTTGTTACCTGACATTCGCCATATTCACCACGGATGTTTAGCTAATCTATCTAAAATAACCGAAAAAACAGCCGCTGTCATCATTGAGATTGTAGCAGGAGAGGCCGGCGTTAAAACGGCAACAGCAGCCTATTTTCAAGCTTTGCGAAAGCGATGTGATAAAACAGGGACACTGCTGATGGTTGATGAAATACAATCAGGTTTTGGGAGAACGGGCACTTTTTGGGCTTTTCAACCGATGGATATTGTTCCGGATATACTTCTCACTGCCAAAGGAATGGGAGGGGGAATGCCGATTGGGGCCTTTTTAGCGAATGAAACACTGATGAGAACCTTGAGTTTTGAGCCCGTATTAGGCCATATTACGACTTTTGGTGGTCATCCCGTTTCTTGCGCGGCTTCATTAGCAACCTTACGCTATATCATGGATGAACAGTTGATGGCTCAAATACCGGCTAAAAGCGATCTATTCAAAAGCCTGTTACAACATCCCATTATTCACGAAGTGAGAGGAATCGGGTTTATGCTAGCGGTAGAAATGCAGGATTTCAAGACGGTGAAAGCCGTGATTGACGAATGTATCCTGAATGGCTTAATTACCGATTGGTTCTTATTCTGCGATAATTCCCTACGCATTGCACCTCCTTTGACCATCACAGAAGAGGAAATAAAAATAGCCTGCAACATCTTGTTACAGGCTATGAATAAAGTCTATTCGCTTAAAAATTAAGCGTGCTTTAATAAAGTTTCAGCTAAAACGGACTTAGGGATATTACCACCCACTAAACGTTCTACCATTTCACCCTTTTTAAATACCATTAAAGTAGGGATAGAGCGAATGCCTAAAGAAGCAGGTACCGCTGAATTTTGATCTACATTCATTTTTGCCACAATCGCTTGACCTTCTACATCTCCAGCTAATTCTTCCACGATTGGTCCAATCATTTTACATGGGCCACACCACTCTGCCCAAAAATCTACTAAAACTGGTGTATCAGTGCCGATTAACTCTTGAAAATTAGCATCTGTTGCCTCTACGTATTTTCCCATTGTTTGATATATTTTATAAAATTCAAAATTAAAACAAAACCAGCAGAACAATTAGTTCCCGGAATAAAATTTTTACGAAATTAACTTAAAGCCCACATTTTCAAGCTCTTTAAGCTCAGATATCAAGCCTTTACCAATGCTAACCTGCATTTTCCGAGATAAAAAGTCCATCCCGATTTTCTCCTGATCATCATAAACCTCTAAAGTCAATTTTTTATCGCCTTTATTTCGCTCTAACGTTTCCTGCAATAAATCCAATAAAGCAGGAGTCAATCGATGTAAGTCTAAACGTAATTTGATCTCTTTTGTTCGATCTGATAAAATTTCAGACAATAATTCGATCGACTGAATCTTGAAGACCATTTGGTCCATGTGGCGATTCTTTAATTGATACGATCCATTAATGAACAATAAGCGATCCAGCGCAATAAAACGTTCAAATTGAATGTAATCCTTCGAGAACAACGCAAATTCATAATTACTCGCATAATCCTCTATCGTGAATATCATAAACTGATTTCCGTTTGCTGAGGTTCTGACATTGACTTTCGTAACGATTCCAGCAAAAGTCTGGGCTACGTTAGGACGAGACTCTAATTGACCCGTATTCGAATTACAAAAGTTCGCAATTTCAGTTTTGTATTCGTCCAAAGGATGGCCAGAAATATAGACACCCACCACTTCTTTTTCGTTCTTCAATTGTTCCATCACAGACCAAGGTTCCGAAGTAGGAATTCGTGGTTTAGCAATATCATTTCCGGTTCCGGCACCTAATTCACCAAAAAGAGAGGCTGTCGCTTCCGCCTTCAATTCCGCCATACGAGAAGAGTAACGAACTATTTTTTCAATAAAATTCGTGTTATCCTGCGGATCTAAGCTGAAATATTGTGAGCGCTCTACCTCAGGGAAGCAGTCAAATGCACCCGCCAAAGCCAGCGATTCTAAACTCTTCTTGTTGACCTGACGCACGTTAATCCGGGAAACGAAATCGAAAATATCCGCATATTCACCATTTTTTTGACGTTCCTCCACGATCGCATCGACCGCCGCATCACCCACACCTTTGATGGCACCTAGACCAAATCGGATTTGGCCTTTCTTATTCACCGCAAACGAGCGAGAGGATTCATTTACATCCGGAACTAATAAACTCAAGCCCATCCGCTTGCACTCATCCATGAAGAAGGTGATCTTCTCAATGTTACCTAAAGAGTTCGAAAGTACGGCCGCCATAAACTCCGGTGGGTAGTTTGCTTTCAAGTAACCTGTTTGGTAAGCCACTAAACCATAGCAAGTGGAGTGGGATTTGTTAAAGGCATATTGAGCAAAAGCCTCCCAGTCGGTCCAAATTTTATC
>JAURHT010000289.1 GCA_030833145.1 Aquirufa sp. | reverse complement strand
GGAATTCCCCAAACGAAATCACCGCTTGAATATCAAACCAATCCAGTTTTTCACCGATACGAATCTTAATCTCAGGCTTGCCTAAGAAATAACGCGGTGCTTGTCCATCGCCTTTGAACTGCACAACAAAGCCCGCTTGATCCAAAGATTCTTTGCTAGCCGTTAACCACTGAACGGCCTCCCCGCGTTGCATAAAAGCACGACCATCATTCTCCATCTTAAGACCTAAGGTCTTTAGCTGTTGGAAAGCACGCTTCTCCTTGACGTGGGAACGCATGATTTTTTGGAAGGCATAACTATCACCCTTCTTCTCGAATAGCACGTTTGCTTCAGAGGATAAGCCGTCCCATGGGAAACGATTATTCCCGTATTGAAAGGAAAGAACGAAGTTCCAGCGATCAGCAGCTTCTAGGGCCGCCTTCTTTTTCAACGTCTCTTCTTCCTCTAATTTAGGCGCTGTAGGCCCATAGGAAAGCAAAAATTGCACTGGCTTTTCCGTATTGGTGATTTCAAATCCTTTCGGATGGACAGGATATCGAGCTACCATTGCCTTTACGAATTTGCGGAAGTAATCTTCCTCCATATTCTTCGGAATCGCAACAAATTTCTTGTTTAAAAAAGGACGTAATTTCTTGCCTTCTAATTCTGGATTGAAGTGATATAATTTCTGGTTCATCAGCATCCAAGCCGGCTCATCGCATAAAACGACCGCATCTTTGTACTGGAACTCTAACTTATTTCCTTTGTGTTTTAAAGTAGGGAAGTAATGTGTGTTCTCCTCATTTCGCATAAAATGGAACAACACATCTACGGCCTCTGCCTCGATTTGAACCGCTTGGCGCATTGGATTTCCATCATTCCCCATGATGAAGAGTGTCTTGTCGGGACAAATTAATCCAAATATCTGGCCTCGCTTTTTCTCGATCACCGACATCACTGCCTCCTGAATATCCTTCTCCCCTTTCTCTGCATCCCAGGTCTTCAAATAGAACTCCTCCATGGTCTTACGCTTCGAGGTATTGAATTTCTCGAAAACGGCTATGGGCTTCATGCTCTCAATTAAACCTACTGCCGTGCGATCGCGATCATCTAACGCATGTTCAAATTCGTGGAAATTTCGGGAGGTAAGCGTTTGGTACTCCCATGTTAAGGCTCCTTTGTCATTTAATTGCACAACAAAAACATCGAATAAGTATCCAAGGCATTCGTGTGACAACAAAGAGTAAACAACCTGGAAAGGTTTGTTAGGAGCGATTTTCATTTTTAAAACACCCGATTTCTCGGATTACAAGAGTCAAACCTTTAAAATTAAGGTTTTTTTCTCAATTGCAAGCAAGCCCAGTTGTTTTTTGATGCTTGTGCGATAAAATTAAGTTGCTGCTTATCAGCCGATTCCAATAAAAGTGGAATATCTTCGGTATAGAATCCGCTCAAGAAAAGTAGTCCTCCGGGCTTAATTCGAGCGGCGTATTCGGCCATTTCTGCTAGTAATATATTGCGGTTAATATTCGCTAAAAGCACATCATAAGCCGTATCATCTTCCTCAGCTATCGTACCTAGACCAAAAGGGATCTCCGCACAATCATTCAACTCGGCATTTTCGATCGAATTCTCCACCGACCATTCATCGATATCGAATCCTCTTACGAAACTTGCACCGCGTTTCTTCGCTACAAAAGCTAGCAAACCTGTCCCCGTTCCTGCATCTAAAACCGTCTTACCCGTTAAATCCACATCAAATAATGCCTTGGTCATCAGAGAAGTAGTTTCGTGGTGGCCAGTACCAAAAGACATTTTGGGATTAATCACCACTTCCATCTGAAACCCTGGCTCGGTAGGATGGAAACTAGCACGAATCAACACTAAGTCATCAATGCGAATAGGATCGTAATTACTCTCCCAAACCTCATTCCAGTTTTGCTTCTCGATGCGATTCGTCTCAAAAGTCGTCAAACCATAGCGCGACATAATTTCCGACAATGCCTCCTCCGAAAAATCTACCTCCGGGCAATACGCAATGACTCCCGTATCGGAATCCTCAAAAATATCGAACTGAATTTCGCCTAGCTCAGCGACTAAAATATCAGACAGCTCAGGACTGGCTGTAATTTTCACTTGAATCGTAGACATAAATTAATTAGAAGGAGGAG
>JAURHT010000182.1 GCA_030833145.1 Aquirufa sp. | reverse complement strand
TCTGATATGCTTCCTTTACTCAAATAAGTAGAAAAAGCGAACACAGTAGAGAAACCGGCTAACCAGCTAGAAAGTTTACGTTGTCGTTTGAATTTCAAGAATTCGACGTTGACTTCCGGGTCTCTGGCCTCCATTAAAGGTATTTGTAAGGCCAAAGGATGGTCAACCAACTGCCGGTCATACATAAATCTCCTCGTCCAAACCCCTTGCACTTCTTCAATCGGAAGCAATTTCTTTTCCTGCGCCATAGCGCTGCCAGCGGCAAGAAGTAAAAAGAAAATTAAAGTCCTGATTTTCAAAGTAAAGCTTGGAATTTAGCCCACAAAATTAGGGCTTAAAATGGGTAAACGAAAGGAAAATTAGCGAAAATCGTACAATTTCGCCGGGCAAATCGCGATGTCCAAGGGAATATCATGGCTTTCCACCTCCGCAATCAGGTCCACTGGATCGAAAAGACTGATGCCTATTTTCAGGCAATCTGGCCTGCAATTCAAAAGGTAGCGATCATAAAAGCCTTTGCCAAAGCCTACTCTATGTCCGTTTTTGTCGAATGCTAAAAGTGGGATTAACACAATATCTAAATCGGTCGGTTTTACCACGGTGCCTCCTATGGGTTCTGGAATCCCCCAATCGGAGTTAGCGAACGTTTTTGAAAACGCCATTTCCATCGTGCCATCAGCGGCCGAAATCACGCGCGGGAAAGCGAAGTGGCCTAGTAGCGAATCTAAACTAATCTCATTCCGATGAGGGATGGCTTTGAAGCTGGCGATGGTTTTGCCGGGAGTCAATAAAAGAGTCAAGGTTTCGATGACGCGCTGGGAGCGCTCGAGGAATTCTTTTTCCGCTAGTTGTGTGCGCTGCGCCAACACTATTTTTCGAATCTCGGCCTTCTTCATATTCAAACCTAGTTAATTGCGTTCGGAATACAAATCTTCACGTGAGATGTTCCGTATAATTTTGTATTTTTGCCTCAATTTTGCCAATTTTTTCATTTTAACCCCACACGTCTGTGAGCTTTAAGGAATACAAAAATTTAGATTACGCCGCTTTGGCAGATGAAATTCTAGATTTCTGGAACGCGAATAACATCTTTGAAAAATCCATCTCGACTAGAGAGGGACAGCCTACGTTTACGTTTTTTGAAGGACCTCCTTCTGCGAACGGAACGCCGGGTATTCACCACGTGATGGCGCGGGCGATTAAGGATATTTTTTGCCGGTATCAAACCCTAAAAGGGAAGCAGGTAAAGCGCAAAGGGGGCTGGGATACCCACGGTTTGCCAGTGGAATTGCAGGTAGAAAAGGAATTAGGCATTACGAAAGAGGATATTGGCAAGACGATTTCGGTCGAAGAATACAATAAAAAGTGCCGCGAGACGGTAATGAAATTCACCGATCAATGGAATAATTTGACGGAGAAGATGGGTTACTGGGTGGATCTTGAAAATCCCTATGTGACTTACCAGGCCAACTATATTGAGAGCGTTTGGAACTTATTAAAACGCCTATACGATCAAGGTTTATTATACAAAGGATATACGATTCAACCCTATTCGCCAGCCGCAGGAACGGGTCTTTCGTCCCACGAATTGAACCAGCCGGGTTGCTACCGCGATGTGAAGGATACTTCTTTGACTGCGCAATTTAAGGCGATCAAGAACGCGAAATCGGAGTTCTTATTCAAGGCCTCGGGTGATGCACCAGTCTATTTATTGGCTTGGACGACGACGCCATGGACTTTGCCTTCGAATACCGCATTAACGGCTGGAAAGAATATTTCCTACGTGTTAGTGAAGACCTTTAATCCCTACACCTACGTGCCGGTTTACGTGGTGTTGGCCAAAGACTTAGTCAAAAACTACTTCCAAGCAGCCGCCGAAAACGGCGACTTTGCAGCTTACGAAGCGGCGGTGAAAAAACCACAAGCGATTCCTTATGAGATCGTTGCAACTTGCAAAGGATCGGATTTAGAGGGAGTAGAATACGAGCAATTGATGCCGTATGTGCAGCCATCGGCGCCAGCATTCCGCGTGATTTTAGGGGACTTTGTGACGACAGAAGATGGAACGGGTATGGTGCATACCGCACCGACTTTTGGAGCAGATGACTTTAGAGTGGCTGCCCAAAACAACATTCCAGCGTTATTAATTACCGATGAAAACGGTAAAGAAGTGCCATTAGTGAATCGTCAAGGTCGTTTTGTGGCACAAGTGACAGACTACGCTTTGGAACCGGTGAAAGAAGCCTATTTAACGGATGAGGAGAAAGAGGCAGAGCGCGTGAAGCAAGGCCGTGACAAGTATTTGTCTGTGGATGAGCGTATTGCGATTCAGCTAAAGACCGAAAATAAAGCCTTTAACGTACAGAAATTTGATCACCCGTATCCACATTGTTGGAGAACGGATAAACCAGTTTTGTATTATCCATTGGATTCTTGGTTCATCAAGACGACGGCGGTAAAAGATAAATTAATTGCCTTAAACAAGACGATTCAGTGGAAACCGGAGTCGACTGGAACGGGTCGTTTCGGTAACTGGTTGGAGAATTTAGTGGACTGGAATTTGTCTCGTTCTCGCTATTGGGGAACGCCGCTGCCTATTTGGCGGACGGAAGATGGTGCAGAGGAAATCTGCATCGGTTCATTAGAACAATTGAAATCAGAGATCGAAAAGGCGCAGGCTTCAGGGACTCTAACAGACGTTCAGGCAAATGGTAATGCCGCGTTTTTAAAGGCTCTAGCCGCTGGCGAGGCAGATTTACACCGTCCGTTCGTGGATGAGGTGTTCTTGCTTTCGGCGACAGGAAATGTGTTGACAAGGGAATTGGATTTGATTGACGTTTGGTTCGATTCAGGTGCGATGCCGTTTGCGCAGTGGCACTATCCATTCGAAAATCAAGATGTATTTAAGCAGAGTTATCCGGCGGATTTCATCTCTGAAGGGGTGGATCAAACGCGTGGCTGGTTCTTTACGCTGCATGCTATTTCGAGTATGGTGGAAGATTCTGTGGCGTTCAAGAATGTCGTTTCGACGGGGTTGGTATTAGACAAAAATGGAAACAAGATGTCCAAACGCCTAGGCAACGCCATCGATCCATTCGAGACTTTGAAGAGCTATGGAGCGGATCCAACGCGCTGGTATATGATAACCAATGCGCAGCCTTGGGATAACTTGAAATTCGATTTAGCTGGGATTACGGAGGTGCGCAACAAGTTTTTTGGCACACTAACGAATACCTATAATTTCTTCGCGATGTATGCTAACCTTGACGGATTCGTTCCGGCGGGTATAAAAGAAGAGGATTTAAAGGAATTAGATCGTTGGATTCTATCTAAATTAATGAATTTGATCGCGGAGGTCGATGAGGCTTTTGAGACGTACGAGCCTACAAAAGCAGGTCGCGCGATTCAAGATTTTGTGTGTGATCATTTGTCTAACTGGTATGTTCGCTTGTCACGCCGACGCTTCTGGAATCCGGAAACGGCTAACCAGGCGATCAACGCGGATAAGCAAGCGGCTTATGAGACTTTATACCATTGTTTAGAGACGGTGGCGCAGTTAATGTC
>JAURHT010000068.1 GCA_030833145.1 Aquirufa sp. | reverse complement strand
CGCCGCTCGTGGGGTATCTGAGCGTTTACTCGCTATGTTCGTACCTGGAAAAGATGGTAAAACGCCGATGTACGGTGACTACAAGAAGTTCCAGGACCCACATTTTAAGGACTCTCACCTCTTCTTCGAATATTTCGATGGAGATACCGGAAAAGGATTAGGCGCAAATCACCAAGCCGGTTGGACGGGCTTAATTTCAGAAATAATCAGACAATTACATGGCAAAAACTAGTCCAGAAGAAAACTTTGCGGCCTTAGGCCTGACACTTCCACCAGCTCCTAAACCTTTAGGCGTTTACAAACCAGGTTTGCAGGTAGATCATTTTTACTATGTTTCGGGTCACGGCACGGTGCAGACGGATGGATCATTGATCATCGGTCGCATCGGAAAAGACTTGGATATCGAAGAAGGTAAACTGGCGGCGCGGCAGGTGGGTTTAGCGATTTTGGCAACCTTAAAAGCGCAGTTAGGATCCTTGAATCGTATTAAACGTGTCATCAAAGTCTTAGGCATGGTCAATGCAACAGACGATTTCTTGCGTCATCCGTACGTCATCAATGGATGTAGCGAATTATTCGCCCAGGTGTGGGGGGAAGAAAATGGCATAGGCGTTCGTTCCGCGGTGGGAATGGGAACTTTGCCGGATAATATTCCGGTAGAAATCGAAGCCGTTTTCGAGTTAAACGACTAAGCAGAAATGTTTAGCATTGCTTTCAAGGCCTTATAGGCCGGAACGCGTGTTTCTTCCGCTAAATGTATCTCCGGCAACTCGTAATACAAGGCATTATACAATTTCTCCAGCGTATTCATCTTCATATACGGACACTCGCTGCAAGCGCAGGTATTTTGTTCGTTTGCCGGAGCAGGAATCAAGTGCTTGTGAGGCACCGATTGCTTCATCTTGTGCAAGATGCCCGCCTCAGTTGCCACGATGAAGGTGGAATTAGGTGAGGTTTCCACGAATTTCAACAGGGCCGTCGTCGATCCTACATAATCCGCTTCTTTCAAAATCACTTCTTTGCATTCTGGGTGCGCTATTAATAACGCCTCCGGGTATTCTTGCTTTAACACGGCTAATTTCTCTAATGAAATGTCGATGTGCACCATACAAGCGCCTTCCCAAAGGATCAACTCGCGTCCCGTCTTATGAGCCACATAGCGACCTAAGTTCGCGTCTGGAGCAAAAATGATTTCGCGATCCGCCGGAATAGATTCCACGATTTGAACCGCATTCGACGAGGTGCAAATGATGTCTGTCATCGCCTTGATATCGGCAGAACAGTTGATATAAGAAACCACCACAGCATTTGGGTGCTTCGCTTTCAAAGCCGCAAACTCAGCCACTGGCACAGAATCTGCTAATGAACAACCTGCATTGAAGTCAGGAACTACGACTTTTTTAGTGGGATTTAAGATTTTCGCCGTTTCGCCCATGAAATGAACACCACAGAAGACGATTAAATCCGCCTCTGTTTTTTCTGCAGCTTGGGATAAACCTAAGCTGTCGCCTACGTAATCCGCCAGTTCTTGGATTTCGCCATCTACGTAGTAGTGTGCCAAAATCACCGCATTTTTCTCCTTCTTTAAGCGTTGGATTTCGGTAATTAATTCGACGCCTTTTGGGGTAGAACGGGCAATGTAGCCCACAGAGGTTGCTTCTTCTAGTAAATTCATTTCGCTTTTAGGCTTAAATCTAAACTCTTCACTTGGTGGGTCAAAGCCCCCACGGAAATATAATCAACACCCGTTTCGCCATAGGCGCGGAGTGTTTTTTCATTGATACCACCAGACGCTTCCGTAGGGAATCGACCGTCAATTTTTCGAATCGCAGCGCGGAGGCGATCCGGTGTAAAATTATCTAACATAATGCGTTTAACCCCGCCTATCGCCAGCACTTCATCTAATTCAGTTTCATTTCTCACCTCAATCATCACATCGAGCGGTTTAGCTAAAGTCTTATTATAGCTGAATGCTTTGTCCAAAGCCGCTTTGATTCCCCCTGCAAAGTCCACGTGATTATCCTTTATCAAGATCATGTCGAACAAACCGTAGCGGTGATTAACTGCTCCACCGATTTGACAAGCCCATTTTTCAGCTAATCGGAAGTTAGGAGTTGTCTTTCTTGTATCTAACAATTTCGCGCGCGTACCTTCTAATAAGTTCACTAATGATCGTGTATAGGTCGCAATTCCTGACATGCGTTGCATACAGTTCAACACTAAACGTTCCGCTTTCAATATCGATTGAGATGATCCACTTACCTCTAAAACCACTTGTCCTGGTTCGATCCAGGTTCCATCGAGGATAAAGACCTGTACTTTTAACAAAGGGTCTACTTCTTTGAAAATAGCCATCGATAGTTCTACTCCTGCCAAAACTCCCCGATCTTTCACCTTTAGTTCAGCCGTTCCTTTCGCATCCACTGGGACCGTAGAAAGGGAGGTATGATCGCCATCACCCACATCTTCCCGAAGGGCTGATTGGATGAATGCTTGTACGTAAGAAGGGTCTTTGTAGTTGAACATGCGTCTATTTTACGCCCCAAAATTACGAAAATTACCCGGAGAATTGATTTCTAAGAAAAATATCCTATTTTTGCTACCTACAATGCAAAAGAAGGTTAAAATATCCCATCTTATTCTGTTTATCCCAGTGCTTTTTTGGCTCGTGGCTAAGCCTATCTCCCTGTTCGCAGTGGAGACAGGTGCAGTAAAGACGGAAAAGACTTCTAAGCAAACGATTGTAAAGGCCGAACAGCATTTTTATCAAGCTGCAACCAATCTGCAATTAGATTTTCCTCAAGATTGGAACTTCACTAGCCCTACCGAATTCTTCGTTGCGCGCTCGATGCAAGCTATTAAATTGCCTGCATTTACTCATCGCACGCAATTCTTACGAATTTTATTTACCCAATTTATAGCCACTCTGGCGCCGTGAGGGAAAGTCGATAGTCACTAGTCGATAATCCGTAGGGAAATATTCCGATGGGATCCACTCACAATTTACCATTTTTCATTTACCATTTAATTTAAAGTTATGCGTTACAAAAGTGCCATTATTTGGCTGTCTACGATTATTTCAGCCTTATGTATTTTCTTCCTTTCGTTTACGTGGAAGTCTAATCAATTAAAAGAACAAGCTATCAAGTATGCTACGACAGCAGATGGCAAAGTAGATGCGGCGAAGCGTTTACATTTCATTGATTCCCTTTGGAAACAACCTGTATATATCGGATATACATTACAAGAAGTGACTCAGTATGCTTTGCAAAAAGGTCTTGACTTAGAAGGTGGTTTGCACGCGGTTTTAGAGGTTTCTCCAGCGGAAATCTTACGTGCTTTATCAGGTAAGTCAAACGATCCAGCATTCGAGAAAGCATTAGCAGCGGCAGGTGCAGCGCAAGCAACTTCGACGAAATCGTTTAACGAATTGTTCTACGAAGAATTCGCGAAAGCGGCTCCTAACCAAACTTTGGCATCTGTATTCGCTAATTCAGTGAACCGCGGAAAAATCTCTTCTACTTCAACTGATTCACAAGTGAAGAAGGTGATTGATGCGGAAATTGACGGTGCGGTAGATCGCGTTTACAAAATTATTCAAGCGCGTATTGATAAATTCGGTGTAGCTAACCCGAACATCCAACGTCTTCCAGGTACTAACCGTATTCAGGTAGAATTACCAGGTGTGGAGAATCCAGAGCGTGCCCGTAAATTATTATCAGGTGCAGCGAAATTAGAATTCGTAGAGTGTTATGAATTGAACGAATATGGCGGAGGCTTAAATGCTTTAGGTGCTTTATTAGATAGAGAAGCGAAAGCTCCAGTAGCAGCTGCAACAGCGGCGGCTCCGGCGACGAAGGATACGGCGGCTAATGCTTTGGCAAACAAATTAGCAGCGGCTCCAGCGACGAAGGATTCAGGAAAAGCAAAAGCAGATACGTCTGCAGGTTCTGCTTTAACGAAATTATTCTTGCCTTTAGGAAACAACATCGGTGTATATGTAAAGGATACGGCTCGTGTGAATGCTTTGTTCGCTCGTGCAGAAGTAAAAGCGATGTTCCCTGCGAACTTAACGTTTGCATGGGCAGCGAAAGGAATTCCAGCGAAGAATGGCGACGAAATTCTTTCATTAGAGGCTTTGAAAAAGGGCGAAGGTCAATCAGCTCCATTAGAGGGTGATGTGATCACGGATGCAGCACAAGATTTTGATCAAGCTGGTCGTGCGGAAGTGACGATGGCGATGAACGGAACGGGTGCTCGTATTTGGAAAAACTTAACAGGTGCGAACATCGGACGTCGTATCGCGATCGTTTTAGATGGTTATGTGTATTCTGCTCCAGTAATCAATGGTGAAATTCCAGGTGGTCGCTCTTCGATCTCAGGAAGCTTTACAGTAGAAGAGGCAAAAGATTTAGCGAACGTATTGAAAGCAGGTAAATTGCCAGCTCCTACACGTATCGTGGAAGATGCGTTTATTGGTCCATCTTTAGGTGCGGAGTCGATCAACCAAGGGTATATGTCGATGGCCTTAGGTTTATTATTAGTGATTGTGTTTATGATCGGTTACTATGGTACTCCAGGTTGGATGGCAAACTTAGCCTTGTTCTTTAACGTCTTCTTTATCGCAGGTGTTTTAGTCCAAATCCAAGCTGCTTTAACGCTTCCTGGTATCGCAGGTATCGTGTTAACGTTAGGTATGGCGGTCGATGCGAACGTATTGATTAACGAGCGTATTCGCGAGGAATTACACAAAGGGAAAGGCTTGTTAGATGCGATTAACGTAGGTTACGAGAAAGCATTAAGCGCGATTTTGGATGGTAACATCACGACGGTATTGATCGGTGTGATCTTGATTATCTTCGGTTCTGGTTCTGTAAAAGGTTTCGGGGTAACACTTTGTATCGGTCTTGTAACGTCTGTATTTACAGCGGTATATATTTCTCACATCTTAATTGATTGGATGGCGAAACGTGCGATTAAAGCAGGTAAGGAGAAAGAAATGACATTCGAAACATTCATCTCGCGTGATCTATTCAAAGGAATGAACTTCGATTTCATCGGAAAGCGTAAGTATTCATACTGGTTCTCTTGGTCATTAATTGCGATCGGTGCTATCGTGTTATTTATGCAAGGTGGTTTTAACCTAGGGGTAGATTTCAAAGGTGGTCGTTCGTATGTAGTTGAGTTCAATCAAGCGGTACCGACTGACAAAGTGAAAGAAGCGTTAGCGGATGATTTCGGTGGAAAAGGCGTGGAGGTGAAAACTTTTAATGGTCCTACGAAATTAAAAGTAACGACTTCTTACTTAGTAGAAGATGAGTCGATTACGGCTAACAATAAGGTACGTACGGCTCTAGAAACAGGGTTGAAAGATTTCTCAGCGCAAGGTCCTAAAGTGGTTTCGGAGTCCAAAGTAGGTGCGACAGTTGCCGATGATATTTTGACACAATCATTCGTGTCGATTTTCTACGCCTTGATTGCGATCTTTATCTACATCTTGATCCGTTTCCGTAAATGGCAATATTCATTAGGTGGTATTGTTGCCTTAGTTCACGATACCTTAGTGGTATTAGGTATGGTGGGTATCGTTCGTTTGTTCGGCTTTGAATTAGAAGTGGATCAAGTATTCATTGCGGCGATTTTGACAGTGATCGGTTATTCGATTAATGATACCGTGGTCGTATTTGACCGTATCCGTGAGGAGATTGGTTTAGATGCTGACTTAGGTAACAAAGAATTGATGATCAAAACGATCAACGAATCGATTAACCACACGATGTCTCGTACGGTTATGACGGCGACTACGGTATTCTTAGTAGTGACGGTGTTATTAATCTTCGGTGGCGACGTGTTAAGAGGTTTCTCTTTCGCTATGTTTATCGGGGTTGTGTTCGGTGCTTATTCGTCTATTTTCGTGGCGGCACCGATTGTGATTGACTTCGGAACTTCTAAGAAAGAAAAGAAATAGTTTATTCAGCTGGTTGCTCGAAAGGGTGACCAGCCTTTTTTTGTATTTCATCCTAAAAACTAGAATTATGAATAACAGTATTTGGAGAAAAAAACCAATGCATATGTTTGAGCAAGACATGCAAAAAAGTGAGCTCAAGCGTGTATTAGGAAAATGGAGTTTAACAGCGATCGGTATCGGTGCGATTATCGGTGGTGGTGTTTTTGTATTAACAGGTACAGCAGCGCACTATCACGCGGGTCCTGCCTTAGCTTTATCATTCGTGATTGCGGGAATTGGCTGTATTTTCGCGGCTCTTTGCTATGCAGAGTTTGCAGCGATGTTACCAGTTGAAGGTAGCGCTTATGCGTACGCTTACGGAACGGTAGGTGAATTATTTGCTTGGATTATTGGTTGGGGATTGATCCTCGAATATGCGATGGGTGCGATGACAGTTGCTGTGAGTTGGTCTGGGTACTTTAATAAACTCCTCCATCTCTTTGGCCTACATTTACCTGCGAATTTGACGAATGACCCAGTGACTTTTGGAGGAGCAGCGGTGAATTTGCCGGCTTTAATCATCGTTTGGTTTGTGACTTGGATTCTCGTTAAAGGGATCAAAGAAGCAGCTAGCGCGAACAACTTAATCGTAGTATTGAAAGTAGCCGTGATCTTATTTGTGATCATTATGGGTGCGTTCTACATCGATGTAGCGAACTGGACTCCATTCATTCCAGAAGAGACGTTAGTGAAACACGAAAGTGGTGAAATGCTTCCTGCTTATGGCTGGGGTGGTATCATCTCAGGAGCGTCAGCGATCTTCTTTGCCTATATTGGTTTTGATGCCGTTTCTACACAAGCAGGCGAGGCAATCAATCCAAAGAAAGATATGCCTTTCGCAATTATCGCGTCTTTATTGATTTGTACGGTATTGTATATCGCGGTTTCGTTAGTGTTAACCGGGATGATGAATTACAAAGATATCACGGGCGATGCCTTGAAAGCTCCAGTAGCTTTTGCTTTTGATCAAGCAGGTCAACCTTGGGCTGTATTTATTATTACAGCTGCAGCGACAGCGGGTTTATTATCCGTTATGCTAGTAATGATGTTAGGTCAAACACGCGTGTTCTTAGGTATGGCGAAAGATGGTTTATTGCCAAAATTCTTCGCAGAAGTTCACCCTACCTTCAAAACACCATATAAGTCAACGATATTAGTAGGTGCGGTGGTTTCTTTAGTGGCAGGTTTTACACCAATCTCTTTATTGGGAGATATGACTAGCTTCGGTACTTTATTCGCCTTTACTATGGTTTGTTTAGCGGTATGGATTCTTCGTTTCAGAGATCCAAACCGTGACCGTCCATTCAAAGTGTCTGGCTTAAATATCATTGCTCCACTAGGTATTTTAGTGAATACGTTCTTAATCTTGAACTTAGGTCGTACAGCGCAAATCTTTGCTATTGTGTGGTTATTGTTCGGATTAGTGGTTTACTTCTTATACGGTAGACCAAGATCATTGCTGAATACGAGAGAGTAATTCTTTCAATGAGAAGGAGCCGGGGCGAAAGCCCCGGCTTTTTTTTGCCCTTTTAATTCCCCCGATTTTGGCGTATTTTTGCACCTTGATTTTTTAATAAAGAACGAATGAGTCAGATTGTAACTGAAATTGCGAAACGCAGAACCTTTGGGATTATTTCTCACCCCGATGCTGGTAAAACCACATTGACGGAGAAATTGCTTCTTTTCGGGGGAGCGATCCAAACAGCCGGTGCCGTAAAATCGAACAAGATTAAGAAAGGCGCTACGTCTGACTTTATGGAGATCGAACGTCAACGTGGGATCTCGGTCGCGACATCCGTGATGACCTTTGAGTACAATCAATTAAAAATCAATATCCTGGATACACCGGGTCACAAGGACTTCGCAGAGGACACCTATCGCACCTTAACGGCGGTCGATTCCGTGATTTTGGTAATCGACTGTGTGAAGGGTGTAGAGGAACAAACGGAGCGTCTGATGGAGGTTTGCCGTATGCGCAAAACACCTGTGATCATCTTCATTAACAAGATGGACCGCGAAGGCCAAAACCCATTCGACCTTTTGGACGAATTAGAACAAAAATTAGGCATCTCTGTACGCCCGTTGACTTGGCCGATTAATATGGGCCAAAACTTCAAAGGCGTCTATAACCTCATGGAAAAATCGCTGAATTTATTCTCAGCGAATAAGACCAAAATTGAAAAAGAAGTCGTCGCTGTCGACATCGATTCTCCTGATCTTGATGCCCGCGTGGGTGACCGCGATGCGAATCAATTACGCGAGGACATTGAGCTAATCGACGGTGTGTACGAACCCTTCGATCGCAACGATTACTTATCAGGCGATATCGCCCCTGTGTTCTTTGGCTCTGCTGTAAATAACTTTGGCGTTCAAGAACTATTGGATACGTTCACCCGCATTGCACCTTCCACCCAGGCGCGTGGAACGGACGTGCGTACCGTGGAACCAGAAGAGAAGAAATTCACTGGATTCATCTTCAAAATACACGCAAACTTAGACCCGAAACACCGCGATAGAATCGCCTTCTTGCGCATTTGTTCTGGTGTATTCAAACGTAATACTTTCTACCAACACATCCGCTTAAAGAAAAACGTTCGTTTCGCGAACCCCTACAACTTTATGGCCCAAGATAAAGAGGTCATCGAAGAAGGATTCCCAGGCGACGTAGTAGGTCTTTATGATACAGGTAACTTCAAAATCGGTGACACACTCACCGAGGGCGAAGTATTGAACTACCAAGGCATTCCCTCTTTCTCTCCAGAAATCTTTAAGGAGTTAATTAACCTCGATCCGATGAAGGCCAAACAGCTCGAAAAAGGGATCGACCAATTAACAGACGAAGGGGTAGCCCAATTATTCTTACAACCCCAATTAGGTAACCGCAAAATCGTAGGAACCGTAGGAGATCTACAATACGAGGTAATCCAATACCGCCTTGAACACGAATACGGCGCGAAGTGTCGCTTCGACGGCATGTCCGTGACCAAAGCCTGCTGGATCACATCTGAAGACCCGAAGAAACTCCAAGAATTTGTCCGACTAAAAGGGCAAAACATCGCCCAAGATAAAGATGGAAATTACGTCTTCTTAGCTGAATCAGATTGGATTCTACGTATGAATCAAACCAACAATCCGGAGATTGAATTCCACTTTACGAGTGAGTTTAAGTTAGCTTAAAAAATAAAAAGCATAGAGCATAAAGCACAAAGAATAAAGTTCGTATAAAAAAAGGCCTCCATTCAGAGACCTTTTTTTATGAGTTCGGCAACATTTCAAGAATTCATCTCCGAAAGAGATACCAACTCTATTATTTGTGCTTTATTCTTTGTGCTTTCAATTAAACTAACCCTAAATCCTCCTGAATCACCCCCACCTTCTTCTGCAATTCTGCATACACGGTAAAGAAGTCTGCCGCAGAAGCTAAAGGAGCGTTTACGGAAACATAGAACTTGATTTTAGGCTCCGTACCAGATGGACGCGCGGATACCTTCGATCCGTCCGCTAGGATTAATTGAATAACGTTAGAAGCTTCGATGCCTAAACCTACTTTGATTGGCGTTTTTTCACCCGTTAATAAGTCGGTAGAAATTAATCCCTCGTAGTCCAAAACGCGAACGGGCTTTGAACCTGCTACGGTAGCTGGAACGTTCGAGCGTAAGTTGATCATCATTTGTTTGATCTCCTCGGCGCCGGCTTTTCCTTTTTTGGTCAATGAAATAAGGCCCTCGTAGTAGAAATTGTTTTCTACGTACATTTCGGCTAGGAAGTCGAAGAGTGATTTGCCCTGATCTTTCGCGTAAGCCGTTAATTCTGCGATCATGGCACAAGAGGCCACTGCGTCCTTATCACGCACGGCATCGCCTATTAAATAGCCGTATGACTCTTCTCCGCCGCCTAGGAACTTTTCTTTTCCTTCTAATTCGCGGATGACTTGGGCGATGTATTTGAATCCGGTTAACGTATTATAGCAAGGCACGCCTTTAGATGCGCACATTTTGTCGATCAAATCGGTCGTTACAATGGTTTTCGCGGCGAACTCGTTGCCCTTTAAATCGGATACTTTTAATAAGTAATACAGGATTAGGCTGGCCATTTGGTTCCCGTTTAATAGGGCCCATTCGCCATCTGGGCTTTTCACAGCGGCTCCCACGCGGTCAGCGTCGGGGTCTGTGGCGATGACGAGGTCGGCATCGATTTCTTTGGCCTTATTTAATGCCAAAGTCAAAGCTTCCTTCTCTTCCGGATTCGGGTAAATCACCGTAGGGAAGTTTCCGTTTGGAATGGCTTGCTCTTCTACGACCGTCACCGCTTCGAATCCTAATAGGGCCAAAGCAGGCGGCACTAACGTAATCCCTGTTCCGTGGATAGGGGAGAAGACGATTTTAAGGTCTTTTTGGCGCTTAATCACTTCCGGCTGGCGGCAGTTAACTAAAATAGTTTGTAGGTATGCCTCGTCGATAGTCCCATCTAATAGGTGCAATAAGGCATCGTTTCCTTCGAATTTAATGTCTGTAATACTCGTGATCGCGTTCACCTCTTTTACGATATTTTTATCGTGTGGGGCAACTACTTGTGATCCATCAGACCAATAGGCCTTGTAGCCGTTGTATTCCTTCGGATTGTGCGACGCCGTGATCACTAATCCTGCTTGGCAGCCTAAATGGCGGACCGTGAAGGAAAGTTGTGGGGTGGGACGCAAAGCCGGGAATAGGTACACTTCGATGCCATTTGCGGTGAAAATGTCCGCGGCG
>JAURHT010000071.1 GCA_030833145.1 Aquirufa sp. | reverse complement strand
GCTTTGATGTGTTTTACAATTGATTTTGTGGCCATATCCACCACCGTAATTAATCCCTCATTATGCCCAATCCAGGCATTAGGACCTACAAAAGCAATAGAAAAAATGGATAAACCTTTCGTCGGAATGGCGAATACCTGGGTCTGATCCGCTACTTGAATTCCTTGGATTCCCTCATAATTATGGCCTATCCATAAGATTCCTAATGCATCAAGCTTCATCGCATAAACGGAACCCTCTATTTGAGCTATTACTTTACCTAGATCCGGTTTTGCCAGATTCCATTGCACTACCCATCCATCAGATCCCGACGAATAAAACAGGGAATCCACGCCATTTTCAAGCGCATAAACCGGTCCACGGTGCCCTGAGAAGGTATCAATACGTTCGATTTGTAGCGTACTCAAATTATTTCCATCGATTTAGCTACAAAAATGATAATTTTACGTCCAACTATTCCCATATATGCCCCAAATATTTTCAAAAATTAGCACGGACGATTTCCAAATCTTGGTTTGGAAAATCAATGAACCGATCGCTTTTTTTGAAGGCTTTCCGGCATCCTGGTCTACTCCAGCTATCGAAAATCCAATTAAAAAACTGGAATCGATAGCAGTTAGGTATTGCTTACAGCAGCTGTCACCTGATTTCGACAGCCTTGTTCTAGTCCAAAACGACCGAAACAGGCCCTTTTTCCAGGATTCGGACTGGCACATTAGTCTTACCCACTCCTATCCATTCGTGGCTGCGGCGTGCTCTCGTAAGAAACGCATCGGAGTAGATGTAGAGAAACCGGGACGAAACATCGAAAAAATTGCTCCTCGCTTTTTATGCGCCACGGAATTAGAAAAATGGAAGGATACTTCGAATCGGTTGACTTTGGCCTGGTCCGCTAAGGAATCTATCTACAAAGCGGTAGGGAAACCGGGACTATCGTTTCAAAAAGAAATAGAGATAAACGATTTTGAACAAAATCCGAGCAAAGCTCAGCTGGCAACCGGAGAAGAAATCGAAATTTTTTGGGAAGAATTCCCCGAATTTAGCCTAACTGTAGCCTTAATCTAAAAGGTCAATCAGCTCTGTTAATTCATCTTTGTATTCCTGCTCCCCTGCTTTTTCATAAGCCATCATCAAATTGCGAATCACGCGACGGATGATTTCTAGATTAGAACAAGGGTTATAATAAATTTCGTTCGATGTCAAATTCAACTGAGCGATGTAATTATCAATATCTATCTTATTGAATATCAATCCTTTATTGAACACATTAATGTAAAACTGCAAGCCATTTTGCTTGTAGGTTAACACGAAGAGATTAGGCAGATTCACGCCATAAATGGGTAAACCTAGTTTTTGTGCGATCCACATATAGATAACACAAAGGCTAATGGGATTCCCTTTTTTAGAAGACAACACATTGTTAATGAAGGAGTTATTCGCCGCGTGGAAATTCTTCGAATTAGGCCCAAACTTTAATTGCTCAAACAATACCGTATTTAATACCTTCACCTGATCCATCGGGTGCAATTCCTCGCGCATCTGTGGCCAAACCTCGTAATACAACTGATCCATTTCCACTTTCAATTGCTCAAAACTGTAATCTGGATAGCGGTAAGTGGCTAAAATCCACATCCCCTCTAATAAATCCATCCCACCCGCTTCTTTCCAAAGCTGTAAACGCGTCTTCACCGATTGCCATTGAAAATCATGAATTAAGTTTTCAATCTTTGACTGTAGAATGGGATTTAAGCTTTCACTCTCCCATTCTGACTCTAAAACGGGAATAATGGATGGTCCTAAAGTCCGGATTTGCTGCTCGACCATACTTACGACTTCTTGATCAGAATCGTCTAATAAATGAATCATCGCTTTAATGGCAGCTTCCGTCATAGAGAACGTATATTTTTCACAAAATTAAAGACATTTGGCCTATTTTCCCCTAAATTTGTCTTTAATTCTTATCATTTACGTATGCAAATTTTAATTACGGGAGGAGCTGGATTCATTGGATCACATACCTATGTGGTTTTAAAAGAACACGGCTACACCCCTATTATCGTAGATAACTTCTCAAATTCTTCGAAAAAGGTCATTAAAAACCTCGAAATCATCACGAAAGAACCCGTGATTTTCGAAGAAGGCGATGTCAACAATCCAGAGACCTACGATTTATTATTCACGAAATACGATATCAAAGGAATTATCCACTTTGCCGCCTCTAAAGCAGTAGGTGAATCAGTGGAGAACCCCCTTAAATACTACCGAAATAACGTAGCTTCGACGGTACTTCTATTAGAAAAAATGGCTCAATACAGCCTTTCTAACCTCGTATTTTCTTCATCTTGTACAGTATACGGTCAACCAGAGACGCTTCCGGCCACAGAGGAATCGCCAGTACAACCCGCGACTTCACCTTATGGCAACTCGAAACAGATTTGTGAAGAGATCATTCGCGATACGGTAGCAGCTTCCTCCACTTTAAAAGCGATTGCCTTACGTTACTTTAACCCCATTGGAGCGCACGAATCGGCCTTAATTGGCGAATTACCCATCGGACCACCAGCTAATTTGATTCCATTCTTGACTCAGTCGGTGGCTGGTTTACGCGGACCATTGCAAGTGTGGGGAACGGATTATCCAACCGCTGATGGTACAGCGATTCGCGATTATATTCATGTGGTGGATTTAGCGGGGGCGCACGTGAAAGCTTTGGCCCACTTAATTGAGGGAAAATCAAGCAAGAATTACGATTTCTTTAACATAGGAACAGGCCAAGGGAGCTCTGTCATGGAAGTTATCACCGCTTTCGAAAAGGCGACCGGCAAGAAAGTTCCATATGAAATCAGAGACCGCAGAGCGGGCGATATCACCGCCGTTTATGCCTCAACCGATAAATCGAATCAGATTTTAGGTTGGAAAACGCAGTTTAGTTTAGAAAAAGCCTTGCAAGACGCCTGGAAATGGCAAGAAGCAATCAATCAATAAGATGAAAAAATTAGTTATCACCGGCGGTGCCGGATTTATTGGTTCTCACGTGGTTCGTTTGTTTGTGAACAAATACCCAGATTACCAGATCTATAATTTGGATGCCTTGACGTATGCGGGCAACTTAGCGAACAATGAAGATGTGGCGTCTGCCCCTAATTACCACTTCATTAAGGCCGATATCACAGATGCAGAACATATCGATGCTCTTTTTGCAGAGCATCAATTTGATGGCGTATTGCACTTAGCGGCTGAATCTCATGTAGATCGCTCGATTACGGATCCTTTGGCCTTCGTTAGAACAAATGTTATCGGAACGGTGAATTTATTACAAGCTGCGAAGAAACACTGGGCGGGTAAAATGGAAGGCAAGCGCTTCTACCACATCTCAACCGATGAGGTATATGGAGAGCTGCACGATCCAAAGGAATTCTTCCTAGAAACAACGTCTTACGATCCTCGTTCGCCTTATTCAGCATCGAAAGCAAGTTCAGACCACTTCGTTCGGGCTTACCACGAAACGTATGGTTTACCTACCGTTATTACGAATTGTTCGAATAATTATGGGCCTAATCACTTCCCAGAGAAGTTAATTCCTTTGATGATTCACAATATTATGAACAACAAACCTCTTCCAGTTTACGGAAAAGGAGAAAATGTCCGTGATTGGTTATTTGTGATTGACCACGCACGTGCGATTGATACCGTATTCCATGATGGAAAAATAGGTGAAACCTATAATATAGGTGGCTTTAATGAGTGGAAAAACATCGATTTGGTCCATTTATTATGTAAAATAATGGATGAGAAATTAGGTCGCCCAGCAGGAACATCGGTTCAATTAATCACGTATGTAACGGATCGTGCGGGTCACGATTTGCGATATGCGATCGATGCGAACAAGATAATGAAAGAATTAGGTTGGGAGCCAAGTTTACAATTCGCTGAGGGTTTAGAGAAGACCGTGAATTGGTATTTAGAAAACGAAAAATGGTTAAATGATGTCACTTCAGGTGATTATCAGAAATATTACGAAAAAAACTACGCAGGCAGATAAGATGAAAGGAATTATTTTAGCGGGTGGATCAGGAACGAGATTACACCCATTGACTTTAGCGGTTAGCAAGCAATTAATGCCGGTTTATGACAAGCCGATGATCTATTATCCCTTGTCTATCTTGATGTTATCGGGCATAAAAGAGATTTTGATCATCTCTACACCGCACGATTTACCTCATTTCGAGAAATTATTAGGCGATGGATCCCAAATCGGTTGTCGTTTCGAATATGCTGTTCAACCAGAACCGAATGGTTTAGCGCAAGCGTTTGTGATTGGCGAGAAATTCATTGGAAAAGACAAAGTTGCCTTGGTTTTAGGCGACAATATCTTCTATGGTTCCGGCTTAAGTAAGTTATTACAAGCGAATAATGATCCTTCAGGTGGTGTGGTTTATGCTTACTCAGTGAATGATCCAGAGCGTTATGGTGTGGTGTAATTCGATGCAGACAATAAAGTGATCTCGATCGAAGAGAAACCAGCGAAACCGAAATCAAATTATGCTGTCCCAGGCTTGTATTTCTACGATAATGATGTGGTTGAGATTGCCAAAAACATTGCTCCATCCCCTCGTGGAGAATACGAAATCACGGACGTAAACAAGGAATACTTGAAGCAAGGTCGTCTTTCGGTGGGTATTTTGAACCGCGGAACAGCATGGTCAGATACAGGTACTTTTGCTTCCTTAATGCAAGCAGGCCAATTCGTTCAAGTGATCGAAGAACGCCAAGGAATGAAAGTAGGTTGTATCGAAGAGGTCGCTTATCGTATGGGTTACATCGACAAAGCGCAATTAAAGAAAATCGCTGAGCCACTGGTGAAAAGTGGTTATGGACAATACCTATTGAACTTAATAGCCTAAATAACGGCTTAAATACCCATAATTCCCGCTATCAACGCTAATCCAAACAGCAAGATGGCGGGAATTTTTGTTTTCTCCGCTAGCACAAAAGCCGCCGCCACGATTCCAAGAGAAATAAATTCTGCATCCACTACTAAAGGTCTGGTAAAGGTAAACACAGCCACCAAGGTCAATCCCACTGAAGCAGCCTGAATACCCGCTAGAGAGGCGCGAATGAAGCGGTATTGCTTCAATTGTCCCCAAATTCTGAATACAAAGAAGATCAAAAAGGTTCCTGGCAAAAAGATCCCAAGCGCACCGATCAGCGATCCAGCCAATTCACCTAGCAGACCATAATCCTTCATCAACAAGACCCCTAAATAAGACGTAAAGGCAAATACAGGACCCGGAAGCGTCTGCGAAAGTGCCATTCCCGTCAAAAAGGCGTCCGAACTGATTAACTGTTTAAACTCCACAAATTCGGTGTAAAGTACGGGGGCCAGAATGTGACCACCCCCAAAAACGAGGGAACCATTCCGGTAAAAATTCTCAAAAAGTCGGATAGGAAAATAATCTGTAAAATGGCCTAAAAGTGCCAAAAAGAGTAAAAACCCCCAATACAAATGGAAATTAGCCCAAGGAATGACGAATTTGTGCTTGGTTTGGCGAGGAAAATCTTTATAGTTAAAAGAGGACACTACACCCCCTAAAACGAGTACCAAAGGGAAAATATAAGGACTGTGAAAAGCGATCCCTAAAAACAAGGTCACGAGCAAAATGATAACGTACATTGGGCCTGTAATGACCTTTTTGGCCATATACCAACCCGCCTGCAAAATCAAACCAATACCCACTGGAAGAACGTAATGAAGAATGGAATTATTCCGTAAAAAAGTCATTCCATAGGCTGCCAGGGTCATGATGAATACCGCGGGCGTAATCCAAATAAACAAGGTGAGGTAAGCCAAAGAAGCCCCACCCCGCTTCAAACCGATCGCTGTGATCATTTGAGTAGAGGTAGGGCCAGGTAATACGGAACAAAGCGCCTGAATTTCAAACAACTCTTCCTCAGTCAAATAGGCTCTTTTCTTCACTAATCGATCTAAAAAGAGCGCAAAATGCACTTGAGGTCCACCAAAAGAGGTGCAGGCTAAAAGCAAGACATCCCACAGGAAATCCAGGTGTTTTAGCCGCATGATTTATGCCTTTTTAAGTCCTAATTCAATCAATCGCTCATTCAAAAATGCCCCTGCTGTCATGTCCGTATAGATTTTGGGATATTCCGTCGAAACGCAAGAAGGTAAACAAGTTAAATCCATTTCAGAACGCGGATGCATAAAGAAAGGGATCGAATAACGAGATGTACCCATTTTTTCACGCGGTGGATTCACCACACGGTGAATTGTCGATTTCAATTTATGATTCGTCAACCGATCTAACATATCACCCACATTAACCACCACCTGATCCGGTAAAGCCGTGATCGGAATCCATTTTCCATCCATGCGCAATACTTCTAAGCCTTCCGCAGATGCGCCCATCAATAAGGTAATCAAGTTAATATCGCCGTGTGCAGCCGCTCTCACCGCTCCTTCTGGCAAGGAATCAGGATCCAAAATAGGGAAATAGTGAATCGCACGTAAAATCGAATTCCCGTTTTTAACCCGGGATTCAAAATAGTCTTCGGGAAGCTCTAAATAGAGCGCAATCGCCTGCAATAAAGCCTTTCCAGCTTTTTCTAAGGTTTGATAAGCCTCTACGGTATTCTTTTCAAAATCCGGATATTCCGCTGGAAAAACGTTTGCTGGGTATTCTGACCAAACCGAATCTCCATCTTCCTTGTGCGGTTGACCCACGTGGTAAAATTCCTTTAAATCAGGTACCTTAAAGCCTTTCGCAGTTTCTTTTCGCTTTCCGATATAACCGCGTTGGCCAGCAATTCCTTCAATTTCATAGGTTTGCTTCAGCGAATCTGGCGATTGAAAGAATTGCTCCACATCAGAATAAAGCTTCTTCGTGAAGTCATTCGACAATCCGTGACCTTTAATCGCCACAAAACCTATCGTATTGAAAGCAGCTCCTAAATCTTGTACAAATTTCGCCTTGCGACCTGCTTCTCCTGAAAGGAAATCTGCTAAATCCAGCGAAGGAATTTCATCTAATAACATCTTATTTACTAAAGTTTGTTGATACAAAGTCCCAGTTAACTAGGTTCCAAAACGCTGCGATATAATCCGCGCGCTTGTTCATGTATTTTAAATAATAAGCGTGTTCCCACACGTCTAAAGCTAAAATTGGTTGTCCTTTCACTTCCGCCACATCCATCAAAGGATTATCTTGATTAGGGGTCGAAGAAATCACCAGTTTCCCCTCTTTTTTGATTAACCAAGCCCAACCTGATCCAAAACGAGACGTCGCTGCCTTCGTGAATTCAGCCTTGAATGCATCAAAAGAGCCAAAATCAGTATCAATTTGCTTCGCTAAAGCGGCAGATGGCTTCGAAACTTTGGCAGGTCCTAACACATTCCAGAAAAAACTGTGATTCCAGTGTCCTCCCCCATTGTTACGAACGGCAACTGGCTGAGTAGAAACGGTAGCTAAAATCTCTTCAAGCGATTTAGTCGTACCCGGCAAAGCCTTGTTCAAATTATCCACATAAGCCTTGTGGTGGCGATCGTGGTGGATTTCCATCGTCAGACGATCGATATGAGGCTCTAATGCATCAAAAGCATAAGGCAAAGCAGGTAAACTGAAAGCGTCCGCCACAGGGGCAGCAAAAGAAGGCAAAACCACACTAGCACCCGCAAGCACTAATGATTGTTTAAGAAATTCGGAACGTTTCATCGTTTTTCGGTTTATACTATTCGTACACAACTCGACCTACTATACTTCGGCCTAGTGTAATCTCGTCGGTATACTCTAAATCACCGCCTATTGGAATACCACGCGCAATCGTGGATAATTTTACGGGAAACTCTTTCAGCTTTTTGGTCAAATAAAAAGCCGTTGTATCCCCTTCCATCGTCGGACTCAAGCCTAAAATCACTTCACTCACTTTTCCTGAAGCGACACGTGCCACTAAGGTTTCGATAGTCAAATCACCTGGAGAAATACCGGATAAAGGGGAAATAATCCCGCCCAAAACGTGGTATAGGCCCATAAACTGACCCGTATTCTCAATCGCTAACACATCGCGCAAATCCTCCACCACGCAAATAATACTCTCATCCCGTTTGTGACTCACACAAATACCGCACAGATCGCCATCCGAAATCATGTGGCATTGCGGACAATATTTCGTCTCTGTTCTGAGCTGCACTACCGCGTGGGCTAATTGCAAAGATTGGGCTTCTGGGCGCTTTAATAAGTGCAAAGCGAGGCGCAAAGCTGATTTTTTACCGATGCCGGGCAGTTTGGAAATCTCTTCCACGGCTTGCTCAATCATCTTGGAGGGGTAATTATTCATCAGGCGCTGGCTTCTATTTCTGCGGAAATTCCTCTACGGCAAATCTCATTGCGCATAGCTACTAATTCGTCAAATCCACCGGTTTTCACGCCGCATTTTCCTCTAAAATGAATCTGCAAAGTACATTGTTCCGCTTGTTGTGGCGTGTGCTCACACACCTCAATCAGCGTTAAAATGACATATTCAAAGGAATTTACTTCATCATTGTAGACAATCAGCTGATGGGCCTCGATCACCTCTTCCTCTACGAGGGTCGACGTGTCTTCTTGCCATTTTTCCTGATTTTGAAAAGAAAAAGGTAGACGATAAATACTATCTACACAGAATTCCATATTTTTGATGAATTTGAAATCAAATTTAAAAAAAAATCCGTTCTAAACCTTATGTCTGTACAATTAGCTGGAGGAATTCTTGCCCTCTATTTTGGCCTGCTGTTAGCGATCTCCTATTTTACCTCGAGAGGCGCTGATACCCACGCATTTTTTACAGCTAATCGCGAGTCCCCTTGGTGGCTGGTGGCCTTTGGGATGATTGGAACGTCGATTTCGGGCTTAACCTTTATTTCTGTGCCGGGTGCAGTGGGAAAAACCTATTTCACCTATTATCAGGTCATTTTAGGCCATTCACTAGGCTATCTAACCATTGCATTGGTCTTAATGCCCTTGTATTACCGATTAAATTTGATTTCCATTTATGGCTATTTAGAAAAACGCTTCGGATTTTGGTCCTATAAGACCGGTTCTGCCTTCTTTTTATTGTCGAGAACAATCGGTTCAGCTGCTCGTTTGTATTTAGCCGTGAACGTGTTACAAATTGCCATCTTCGCCCCTATTGGCGTGCCTTTTATCGTAACTGTATTCGTTTCTATCTTTTTAATTTGGCTTTATACGCACCGTGGAGGGGTTAAAACGATTATTTGGACGGATACCTTGCAGACCCTGTTTTTACTTGTAGCTCTCTTTATTACGATTGTTTTAGTAGGCCAAAAAATGGACATGAGCATCCCGGACATGATACAACAAGTGAGTGCGAGCAAGTATTCTCATCTGTTTGAGTGGGATTGGAAGAATCCCCATTTCTTCGGGAAAGACTTCCTAGCAGGCGTATTTATAGCGATAGTTATGACCGGTTTAGATCAAGATTTGATGCAGAAAAACTTGACCTGCAAGTCGATTGGAGAAGCGCAGAAAAACATGTTCTGGTTCTACTGGGTGCTTCTTTTTATCAATATCTTGTTCCTTGCTTTAGGCGCACTATTGTACCTGTATTCCGCTTCAAAAGGAATCACTGTTCCTACAAAAACGGATGAATTATATCCTATGTTAGCTTTAGGAGGCGAATTTGGAACCTTAGCAGCTGTAACGTTCTTATTAGGCATTATTGCAGCCTCCTATGCGAGTTCGGATTCGGCATTAACTGCCTTAACTACCTCGTTTTGCATCGATTTCTTGAGTATTGAGAAGTTCAAGGAGGACAAGCAAAAGAAGATGAAGCATTTCGTACACATCGGCTTCTCTGCCCTGTTTTTCGTCGTGATTGGCTTATTTCATATCTTTAATACCTCTGAATTGATTGCCGCGGTATTCAATTTAGCGGGTTATACCTATGGGCCCTTGTTAGGCTTATTCTCGTTCGGTTTGTTTACGAAATATGCCATCCGTGATAAATGGGTGCCTATTATCTGTGTACTTTCACCTATCCTGACTTTTATATTAGAGACGCAGGCGCAAAGCTTATTTGGAGGTTTTGGATTCGCTAAGTTGATTTTAAACGGAGCGATTTGCTTTTTTATGTTGTGGATGATTCGGGACAAAAACCTAGAATCGGTACACGTTGCGTAAGGCGTAATAGTGGACGTTTTGACCTATTCCCGTCTCTTTTAAATAGTCCCCAGCGGCACAATAGCCTATTTCTAACTGAAAGCTGAAATGCTTCGTCGGAAAATATTGCGCATCTAAAGCATAAATATCGCAAACCCCGGCTGCCGAACTGATTTGATTTTTCGTTTTCAAAGGACGCAATGGCGACATATTAGGCGTATACACACCTTCAGTAAGACTTTCCCGGTTCACAAAAGAAGCACGCGCCGTTACCATCCATTTCTTGTAATCTTGGTAGCGAATATAAGGACTTAGGTTCACTGTATTCGTAATATTTAAGGCAACCGTTTGGCCAAAAGGCGGTCGCGCAAACAAGGTATTAAAGGTATTCAATTGACCGTCACTATTCGATCGGTCTCCAG
>JAURHT010000195.1 GCA_030833145.1 Aquirufa sp. | reverse complement strand
GTGAACATCACACAGCCTAACGGTTTGTTGAATAACCCTCCTGTGATTCGTGTACGTGGTTTAAGTTCATTGTCACTGAGCTCATTTCCTTTAGTCGTTATTGACGGGATACCTATTTCTACAGATAACGTTTCAGCTAACTCGACGACCAATAACCCTTTGGCGGATATTAATCCATCTGACATTGAGTCAATTGACGTCTTGAAAGATGCTGCATCAGCGGCTATTTATGGTTCTCGTGCTGGTGCTGGAGTTTTATTGATTACTACGAAGCGTGGAAAATCAGGAAAAGCGAAAGTAACGATTGATTCTTGGGCTGGTGTAAGTAACGCAGTGCGTTTGCCTAAAGTTTTGAATGCTGAACAGTATATGTACCATAAAAATATGGCCATTGGGAATGCTTTATTATTAAACCCAAATGCAGTTACAGCTACGCAAAGAAATTCGGCGAATCAATCCTTCTTGCCAAATTATAATCCTAATGGATCTTTGATCGACACAGATTGGGCTAAGGTAGTTTATCAAACAGCCATTTCCCAAAATCATAATATGACGATTACCGGTGGTACTGATAAGACTTCTTATTATTTCTCAGCGGGTTATTCTGATCAAGATGGTTTTTTACGTAGCAATAGCTTCCAACGTCGTTCTGGTCGTTTTAATATGGATCACCAAGCAACTAATTGGTTGAAGTTTACTACGAATTTCAATTACTCAAATACGTATAATAAAGCACCTATGTCAGGATCGAATCCTGGTGGAGCATTTAATACTTCAGGATTAGGTCGTATTGCGGTGGCTCAAGTGCCTAATTTACCAGCGTATTTACCAGATGGCAATTATAACTTGGAGAACAATACATTAGGTCGTATGAACAACTTACTTCCCGCTCAGTTTCCTAATCCAGCGGTTGTTCGTGATTTAGATAAGATTACTTCTGAAAATACCCGTTTAATCGCAAATTTAGGAGCTGAAGTAAAAATCATTGATGGCTTAACATATAAAATTAGCTATTCATGGGATCGCAGGAACACAGAGAATATTCGTTTCTTTAATCCTTATAATGGAGACGGTCAGTCTGCGGCTGGTGATGCTTATAACAATACGGCTCGTTCTGACAACTGGAACTTGATTAACACGTTACAGTATAATGTGAAGTTGGGCGAGAACCACAACATCTCAGCTGTATTAGGTTCAGACTCGCAAAAAACGCGTGTGTTAAACTGGGGTGCTCAACGTCAAGGTTTAGCTGACTTTTTCTTCACTGATTTCCAAGGAAATTATGGAACAAACTTAGCTGCTGGTAATGGAATTTACCAAGTGGCTTATGAGGCTTATTTAGGAAGTGTTAGTTATAACTATGCAGGTAAATATTTCTTAAGTGGAAATTACCGTCGTGATGGTAACTCAGCCCTTTCTGCGGATAATCGTTGGGGTGATTTTGGTGGAGTATCAGCCGGTTGGACCGTGTCTGAAGAGAAATTCTTCAAAAACATGAGCCTAGGAAATAAAATTTCTAACCTTCGTTTAAAGGCCTCATGGGGAAAAGTGGGTAATGGTAACGTTCCTAACGCCTATGGTTCTTATTCTACTTTTGGTTCTGGTTTATATGGTGCGGCACCCACATTGGCGTTTAACCAAGCAGGAAACAAGGATTTGAAATGGGAGACTAGTGAGCAGTACAATTATGGTATTGATGTGAGTTTCCTTAATGACCGTATTACGTTGGAGGCCAACTATTACAACAAGGATATCAATAACTTGATTTTGAACGTTCCACAAGCACCTTCTAAAGGTATTCCGGGGAACACAATTTTGGCCAACGTAGGTTCCATGTATAACCGAGGATATGAATTAGCTATTACGGCTACGCCAATTAATAATGGTGGATTCACTTGGACTACGAACGTCAACTTTGCAACCAATGAAAATATGGTTACTTCCTTAGTGGATGCAAATACGCCTATTTTAACGGCAACATCTGGTTTGGAAACTACTTCAATTACGAAAGTAGGTTATTCAGCTGCTCAAATTTACGGGGTGAAGACGGGTGGAGTTAATCCAGCCAATGGACGCCGTATTTATATCAGAAAAGATGGTGTTAAAGTACAATACATGCACTTAGGTGGTGTTAATGCTTGGACCTTATTGGATGGAACTCCTACTGTTTCCCCTTCATCTGAGCAACAAATCTTAGGAAATACCATGCCTACTTATTACGGTGGATTTAATAATACATTCCGTTATGCTGGTTTTGACTTAGGTTTAAACTTTACATTTTCTGGAGGAAACTTGATTTACAATGGATCTCAAGCTGGTTTACGTGACCAACGTGTTTGGAACAATTCTGTGGATGTTTTAAATTCTTGGACTACTCCAGGTCAAATAACAGATATTCCTCGAGCTGTTTATGGGGATAACGTTTCGAATGGTTCTTCTTTCTTAATTGACGCCAATATTCAAAAGGGAGATTTTATTCGTTTGCAAACCGCAACTTTGGGATATAAGATTCCTGCCAACTTGACTAAATTGGGTATTACTAACCTTCGTGTATATGCACAAGCTAATAATGCTTTTTTATGGACAGAATATGCTGGTGTTGACCCAGAAATCTCAACCAATGGAGATACAAACTTGGCTTCAGGTATTGAGCGTAACTCAATTCCTCAATCAAGAGCATTTACAATTGGTCTTAATATAGGTTTATAATTTTAAAGGATATACGAAATGAAATTATTCGCAAACAAAATTGGAATCTTGTCAATCGCCCTAGCGATGACGGTTTCTTCTTGTAATAAGGAATTCTTGAACGCAGTTCCTGAATTAGATTTGTCTGATGCGACGGTATTCAATACGCCGGCTCGTGTTTTATCCCAGGTTAATGGACTTTATGGTTCAGCTAAATCGGGAAGTTTATTTGGAGGTCGGTATTTAATATATAACGATATCCGTGGAGAAGATTGGGTTAACCGTACGACTAACTCGGTGACTGGATATTCTACTTACCAAGGAAACCAAGATCCATCGGATTCTTATTTGGGCAACTTCTGGGTGGTGGGATATTCGACGATCAACAGAGCAAACTTGTTCTTAGAAGGTTTAGCTGCAAATTCTACCGTAGTTCCAGCTGCTTTAGCTGCCAATTACAGAGGAGAGGCTAAGTTCTTGCGTGCGTTAACTTATTTCTCTTTGGTTCAGTATTTTGCTAAGCCATATATTTTAGATAAGGGTGCTTCTGCTGGTTTGCCATTGCGGTTAAAAGGAGAGACTTCTTCTGCAAACAATGCATTAGCTCGTAGTTCAGTAGCGCAGATTTATGATCAAATTTTAAAAGATTTGAATGAAG
>JAURHT010000086.1 GCA_030833145.1 Aquirufa sp. | reverse complement strand
GTAACTCCGACTCCTACATCCAGTGACTTCAAAGCCTATAGTTCGGAATTCACCAATGGCGGGGCATTTCCGGTTAAATATACCTGCGATGGCTCCAGTACATCTCCATTAATTCAATGGTCTGGAGCCCCGGCCGGCACAACAAGCTATGCGATCACCATGCACCATTTCCCACCAACGGGCGGCGATAAACACGTCTACATGTGTGTTTACAATATCGCTTCCAGTGTGAAAGAATTAGGCGAAAATGTAACAAACATAGGTAGCTGGGGCATTAATACAGTGAACGGTAAAAATATGTACACGCCTCCCTGCTCGCAGGGTCCGGGAGCAAAAACCTATATAATCACCGTATATGCTTTGTCGTCTCCTCCCGTAGTGAGCACCTCTCCTAGCGCTACAACCATGGACGTGGTCGTAGCAGCGATGTCTGGAAAACTCTTAGCGAAATCCGAAATATTAGTCAACTATACGCGACTTTAGCCATGAAAAATACCCTCCTTTTTTTACTGATTTCGGTTTCGATTTTTGCGCACGAAGGTGGCCATTATGGACAGCACGATGTGCTAAGGATTTGGCATTTAAAAACGGGTGAAACTGTCTCCGGAAATTTCTCCTCGGCTACTGCTACTGATTTGATTTTGGAACAGTTTCAGGGGGTAAAAGTGCGCGTTCCTATTGCGGAATTGAGCATAGCAGATCAGAAATTCGCGGCCTTAAAAATCAAACGTAGTTTTCGAATAAATGGTGATATAGAAGTAGAAAAACCTGTCTCCTATTTGCCCTATTTTTATCTATTGATGGTCTGCTTTTTTACGCTACTTTTCATCGAAAAATTACGGGTGGGTTTAGTCTTCAGAAGGCTCGCTTATTCTTGCTTAGTGCTTGCTTTTATTGCCTTAGCCTGTAAAACAGCCACAGAAATCACTCCGGTAACCCCCAGCACACCCGTTACCACCATTCCCAAAACAACGGTTAGCTTTCTTGACTCCGCCTTTGCACCCTATAAACCGGCGCTGAGTACCGCATCTGACGCAACCTATTTTTATGTGAATTCCAATGGAATACCGAACCACAATATGATGATCGGCATCACGGCTTGGCAACAGCAAGTCCCTATCCCACAGCCTTATACGGGCACGAACCATTGGTCCATTCCGTTGCAGCCTGTCTATGCGACTACACCCTTGAGCACAACGAATAATTTCATGAAAGGGGCGGTAGCTTTGGCGGTCAATGGTGTTCCTATTTTTAATGCGCTGAATAACCGGGGGGAAGACTCTTTTGCCATAGGCGAGCTCGATCAGTGGGGCGGTCACTGTGGTCGCGGGGACGACTACCATTACCATGCCGCGCCCTTGCATTTGTCCACTATTTCTGGCTTGAAAGCGATTGCCTTTGCCTTAGATGGTTTTGCCGTTTATGGGGCCAAAGAACCGGACGGAACCGCCATGCTAACCCTCGACGCTAATCACGGCCACGAATGGAAAGGAAATTACCATTACCACGGAACCACGAATTACCCGTATGTGATAGGTGCGATGCGCGGAAAAGTAAGCCTAGATCCCACCACTCCCGCACCAGAAAACCAAATTTTACCCCAAGCCTTTTCGTCCTCCGTTAGACCCGCATTAACCCCATTAACCGGCGCAACCATCACCGATTTTAGCGCTCCCACAAGCTCTAGCTATAATTTAACTTATAAAATAGGCACCAAAACAGGCACCGTTAACTATTCCTGGAACACTTCTGGATTATTTACGTTTAACTTTACAGACGTAAATGGCACACAAACAACAAGCACTTATCAACGTAAATAAGATGATCCAAATCTTTGTAACTGGCGGCACTTTTGACAAGGAATACAACGAACTAAATGGGTCGTTATTCTTTAAGGATACGCACTTACCGGAGATGCTCGAAAAGGGCCGGAGCAGACTCGATGTTTCAATCGATACCTTGCTCATGAAAGATAGCTTAGAGTTCAGTGACGTCGATCGCCAGTTGATTTCCTTTGCGTGTGCCTCTGCCTCCGCAGATCGCATTTTAATTACCCACGGAACAGACACGATGGTCCAAACGGCGCAGTACTTGGCCGCGCAGAATTTGGCCAAAACCATCGTCCTCACCGGCGCCATGATTCCCTATAAATTTGGTAGCTCGGATGGGATGTTTAATCTGGGTAGTGCTTTGGCATTCCTCCAAATTCTAGAACCCGGAGTCTACATTTCGATGAATGGAAAGATTTTTGCGACGAATAACGTCCGCAAGAACTTGGAGAAGGGTGAATTCGAGACAATTAATTAATACCTTGCATTTTTAAAACCCTGTTAATCATGAAAAACAAAATCATCGTTGGATTAATCGTTGTATTAATCGCCATCCAATTCGTTCCCACAGAGAAAAACCTCTCGAACGATAACACATACGCCATCGAAACAAAGTACGAGGTTCCTGCAGACGTAAAAGTCTTGTTAGAAAATGCCTGCAACGATTGCCACTCGAACAAATCTACCTATCCTTGGTATAGCAACGTGCAGCCGGTTGGGTTTTGGCTGGATCACCACGTAAATGATGGCAAGCGCCACTTGAACTTCGCGACATTTACGAAGATGCCTATCGCGGTGCAAAACCACAAATTAGAAGAGACGATTGAGCAGGTAGAAGAGGGCGAAATGCCAATGCCGTCTTACACGTATTTCGGTTTACATAGTAATGCCAAATTAACAGACGCTGACCGCGCTAAAATCATCAACTGGGCTAAGTCCCAAATGGCGATGTTGAAAGCAACCTATCCAGCGGATAGTTTGAAGATGAAGCCAAGAAAGAAGAGCTAAGCGCTGCTGCGCAGCGCAGTCAAAGAGTCGCCTACGGCTTAGTCACGACTTTGTCGTTTAGACCGGAGGACTGAGGGCGAATGTTGATCTGCTGGCTCTAATGGCACTATCTAGTGAAATAAACCTCGAGGTATTCAGAGGACTTTTCAGGTATTGACAAAAACTGTCAATACCTGATTTTGTTTTTAGGGTAAAATTTATTGTACAGAAGCGCTCTACCGCATCCCAAAACCACAAATTGACTAAACTAAAAAAGTCGATTTTCGCATATTGACAAAAAGTGTCAATATGCGAAAATCGACTTTTATACTTTACGCGTCAATTCAACTAAAAGTGCCTATACGAACTCCAATCGCCATTTCTGACTAAACGACCTCGCCGTGACTAAGCCGCAGGCGACTCTTTGACTTCGATGCTCCGCAGCGATTACAGCGTCTTCATATCAATCACAAAGCGGTACTTCACATCCGACTTGATCACGCGCTCGTAAGCCTCATTGACATCCTTCATGTCGATCATTTCGACATCTGAAAGAATATTATGTTCTGCGCAATAGTCTAGCATTTCTTGTGTTTCCTCGATGCCACCGATCATGGATCCGATGATGGAACGTCTTTTGGAAATCAACGTAGCTGCGTAAACTTGAGCCGCCTCTGGAGGAATTCCCACTAAAAGCATCTTGCCTTCGACCTTTAATAAGCCCAAAAACTTGTTCAAATCATGTGACGCCGCCACCGTGTTTAAGATAAAGTCAAATGATCCTTTCAAAGAATCCATTGTCGCAGGATCCGTAGACAAAGCGAAGTGGTGCGCGCCCAGGGCTTTTGCGTCTGCTTCTTTGGATGGAGAAGTACTCAACATGGTCACTTCCGCGCCAAAAGAAGCCGCAAATTTCACTGCCATGTGGCCCAAACCACCTAAACCTAAAACGGCCACTTTGTGACCCTTACCTACCCCAGCATAGCGCAAAGGCGAATAAGTCGTGATGCCGGCGCACAAAAGGGGAGCAACGCGCTCTAGCTCTTTGGTAAACGGAATATGCAACGTATACGCTTCATCGATGACATAAGTCGAGGAATATCCGCCAAAAGTCTGCGTCACCCCATCGCGGTAATAGCCATTATAGGTAGGCGTCATCTCCTCGTCGCAGTATTGCTCCTGGCCCTTTTTACACGATGGACATTCGCGGCACGAGTCCACAAAAACACCCACACCAGCAAGATCACCCACTTTAAATTTCGTTACTTCGGCACCCACTTCCGTGATCGTACCCACAATTTCGTGGCCTGGAACAATCGGATACACAGACGGACCCCATTCCGAACGCACCATGTGAATATCGGAGTGACAAACACCGCAATAAAGGATGTCAATTTTAACGTCTTTAGGACCTACATCGCGTCTCTCAAATTCAATTGGAACCACCGGCGCCTGCGGATTCACCGCGCCATATCCGTGTACTTTTATCATAGTTTCTTTTTTTATTTATCAGGTAAATATAAATGAATATTAGTAGAAATAACTATATTGCACGTATGATTATAATCACAAACACACGTGTATCATGACAACTAAGCTCACACTTACCATAGAAGAGTCCGTAATTGATTCTGCCAAAGCTTATGCAAGAGACCAAGGCAGAAGTCTTTCAGACGTAGTGGAAAATTATTTGAAAATTTTAGCCGCTAAAGGTCCCATGGAGGACGCTCTTTCTCCTAAAGTGTTACAACTAAGAGGGTCGATCAAATTACCCGCGGATTTTGATTACAAATCAGAATTAGGAAATGCCATCGCTGAAAAATACGCCAAATGATCCCACAATTTTATATTGATACGAACGTATTAATCGACTTTCTGGCTGATCGTAAGCCTTTTTCAGAATCGGCAACAACGTTATTCGACTTAGCTGTTAAGAAGAAAATCAAACTTTATATTTCAGCCATATCCTATAACAACATCTACTATATTTTACAACGGGAAAACAAATCACACAAAAAGACAATTGCTTTATTAGAATTACTATCAGAAGATTGCCAAATTTTAGATGCAACAAAGACCATTTTGCAAAGTGCAATGCGATCTAACTTCAAAGATTTTGAAGATGCTATACAATATTATTCTGCCAAAGGACAAGTAGGCATTAATGCCATTGTCACACGTAATCCGAAAGACTTTGCGGTTAAAGACCTTGCCATACTTAGTCCGGATGAAGCTTTATCATTTGCGGCAATCCAATAATTCTACTTTTGGACAATTGACACTTTCTGTCAATTCCCTCCATTCGATTATCAATAACCTGATAGGTTTAGGCAGAAATTCATACATTTGAATTAATCACAATGTGGGATAGCAAGAGTTTTCACAGTATTAAACCACTTCAATAATGATACGCATAGATAAAATAATCGAAATTGCTCCTTATTATGTTGACTGCCTTTTTAATACGGGAGAACTAAAGCGAATTGAAGTACTACCGCTTCTTTTAAATCACCAGGATTTAGATGGAATTGATCAATTAAAAGACCATTCAATCTTTGAAAAAGCGCTCATTGGTGAAATGGGAGAACTAAAATGGGAGAAAATCATTTTATCACCCAAGGACGATTCAGGAAAGCGTTGGGATTACGACATTTCTCCTGAGTTTGCTTTTGAAATAGGTAGTGTTTTAGTATAATCTGTTATTCAGGCTTTTTTTATGCCCAAAAACATGGAACAATATTGACAAAAAGTGTCAATACCTGAAAAGCCCTCTGAGTACCGCGACGATTATTTCAAATATTATTGCTCATACACCCAGTAAACGACATATTTGACTAAATCGCGAAGCGATGACTAAGCGGCTCCGCCGCGACTAAGCCGTAGGCGACTAAGTCCGCAGGACGCCTTCCGCCAGCACCCGGTCATTCGAGAGGCGGGGAACTTTGTTTTGGCCCCCTAATTTACCCTGCGACTTCATATACGAGATAAAAGCACCTGCAGGAAGCGGAGTAAGCACTAAAGGGCGCAAAATAGACCCAGTGATCAGGTCACGGTAATAGATATTTTGCGCGCACATCGACGCATCCAAAGCCTCCTGAAAAGTAGATAAAGACGATGGGGGCGATGAAAACTCCACCAGCCATTCATGGTAGGGCAAACCCGAAGAAGGGGAAACCTGCGGTGCGACAGTAAACTCAACCACCCGCGCTTCAGGACAAGCAGCTAGCGCAGCGGCTAATGCTTTCTCGACTTCTTCGGCTATGACATGTTCACCAAATGCCGAAATAAAGTGCTTAATCCTCCCCGTCACCACTATGCGGTACGGGTTCAAAGAAACAAACTTCACGGTATCTCCGATGGAATAGGACCAAAGGCCGGCATTCGTCGTTAACAATAGCGCGTAATTAACGTCTAGCGACACCTCTGTGAGGCTTAAGCGGACTGGGTTCGCGCCGAAATACGTATCCGTAGGAACAAACTCAAAGAAAATCCCGCCGTCAACGTTCAATAAAAGCCCTGGTTCGCCCGAAGAGTCGTCAAACGCAATGAACCCCTCCGAAGCAGGATATGTCTCCACCACGTCAATTTCTCGGCCTATCGAGGCCATTATTTTCTCCCGGTAAGGTTCGAAGTTCACGCCTCCGGTCACAAAGACCTGGAAATCGGGGAAAAGGTCGCCTATTTTTTGGCCTGATAACTCCTCTAAACGATCGAAATACATCTGCACCCAAGGCGGAATCCCGGAAATCAATCCCATCCGCTTCGAGATCGTTTCTTGCACAATCGCCTCGAGCTTTTGCTCCCAATCTTCGATGCAATTCGTCTGATAAGACGGCATCTGATTTCCGCGCAAATAACTCGGCACATGGTGGTTCACGATTCCTGAAAGGCGGCCTGTGGGCACTCCATTCGTTTCGGTCATCTCTGGCGAGCCGCTCAAAAAGATCAGCTTACGGTCTAAAAACGATGCATTCCCACTGTAATACACATAATGCAACAAGGCATCACGCGCGGCAGTAATGTGAAATGGCATCGAATCCGATGAAATGGGAATGTATTTGACGCCGGAGGTGGTGCCGGAAGTTTTGGCAAAATAGGCCGGTTTTCCAGGCCAAAGAATGTCTTCCTTGCCCGCCACCACTTCGTCAATATAGGGCTTAATGTCTTCGTATTCGAAGATGGGTACGTTAGAGCGGTAGTCGAGGTAGTTCTTGATTTTGGAGAACGAGTGACCGCGCCCAAAAAGCGTTTTCTCCGCCTTCGCCACCATTTGCTTCAACCAAAAGTCTTGGCGCTCAAAAGCCTGCTGTTGGCTTAAGCGGTATTTTTTAACGACACGGGCCGCTAGAGGTTTGGCAAAAAAGGAACGAATACCCATCGCTACGCTATTTAAATATGCCTTTCGGATCGGGCATTTTGGCCGCTAACTGCGACCCAAAATTCAAGTCCAATTGCAAAATATCAGCCATGCGAGCCTCGTGGAAATAGGTCCACGCTAACTCATAATTCTCTTTGTAATATGCTACCTGGCAACGCTTCATCCACGCATTCGCGTTCTTCGGATCCTGCGCCAAGGCATGCTTTAATTCCGTTTCTACTTCGTCCAAAGTTCCACAATCTTGCCCTTTCTCATAGCAACTTAACTTCACTATCGCATAATCAACGCGCATCATCGACTGTGTTGAATCTAACTCTAAACCTTTGTTTAATAGGCGAATAGCGAGATCATTGTCCCCTCTTTGGAACGAAATAACCCCTAATCCCCAAAACGCATCCACGCTATTCGGATCCAAGGCACTAATCAAATTAAAGCGGTAAGTCGCGGTGTCTAAACGCGCAGAGGCCACATATTCCCATGCGCGTTCCGCAAAGAAAGTCACCGCTTCAGCTCTCGAGCCAAAAGAGGCATCACAGCTGGCCACGAACTCATTTAACTCTTTTTGATCAGCTTTCGAAAGCGGTTTCGAACCATACAAAACTTCGTACTTCGCTGCGCGAACGGGTTTTACGGGTGCGGCCGCGGCGGTACCTGCAGCGGGCTTCGTCTGAGAATACCCCATAAACGAAATCAAACACAATAACAGAACTCTCTTCATAATCACAAAACTAACGTTTCTTTTTATTGGACGCTGCGCCAGGACGGAATTTTGCATTCTTTCCCGGGCGGTTATTTCTAACAACTGGCTTGGGACCTTGAACGGCGCCGCCTTTGGGTCCAGCTTTGGTAACGGCTTTTTTCTGAGGCACTTTCTTACCTGCTGCTTTGGCCTTAATCACCCATTTCTTGTCGTGGAACGCACCCTTAAAGTCCGGATCCTCGCGTTTGCGCTGGTCATCGACCGCGCGTAACATATCTTGTTGCTCTAAAAACGGCGTTTCTTCGATCTTGATTCCTTCCGGCAGCTGTTCGATTTCGATCTTCTGCTGAATGATCTCCTCGATCTTTGCCCAGTGGTAACTCTCCGCTAAAGTGATAAAAGTGATCGACTCCCCTATCTCTTCCGCACGACCCGTACGGCCGATTCTATG
>JAURHT010000008.1 GCA_030833145.1 Aquirufa sp. | reverse complement strand
TTTATCTTGAATGAACGTAGGTTTGATCGCTTTGTGTTCAGCTCCCCAAAGGGCTTTGGCCCGAATGAAATCAATTAAACCTAACCAAGAAAAAGCGTGTGCTAAAAATGGTGTCAAAGGTCTAATGCGATCAGAAAGCTTCGATAATATTTGAATAACCTCTCGTCGCTCTGCTGATTCCAAGGACTTGATCTCATTATTCATCGCTAGCGCATCCGCAGGCTCTAAAAAGACCGTTTTTCCAGTTTCCGATTCATCTTGAACGAAACCTTTAATCTTCCGTTTGTGCTCCGCTGCCAGCGGAATCACCATTCGGCCATTGCGCAAGGTCAAAGAGAAATCCTTGCTCACCCAGCCCTCTTTATAGGCCTGGCTTAAATAGGAATCGAGTTTTTTACGCAAACCTTGTTCCTCCGCGATCCGTTTACGTCGTAAATCTCCTAAAGCAGGGGAGGCAGTTTCCTTGATTTGACCGTTTACATCAAATACGCGGTCCAAATCCTGAATAATCGGAATGATTTGTCTGAAATCCCCATCGCTTTCTGCGCCTTTGGCTAGAAAATGCTGGGTGATTTTATGTATTTCAGGGAATTCAGTTGAGTCAATTGCTGCGAAAAAGCGAATGGTTTCATACAAAACCGTCAACGCACGTTGCCAGTCTCTCCATTCATCTGCTGACAAATAATGGCCCTCCAGCTGCAGCGGACTTAGATAAGATCGTAAATCGTAATAATCAGTCTGTGGAAATTCGCCACCATGCTCGCCCAAAATACGACCCATTTCATCGACCTGTTCTACCCATTGTTTGACCAAAGGAAAACGGTCCGAAAAGCGCATTTTGTCCGCAAATTCCAGCCCCATCTGACTTAAACAAAGCTGCTTAATTTCCTCTTTTACCTGGTTGAAACCCAGTTTTTCGGCAAGATTTACGGGGTAATTCATAGAGAAAAGTGCAACTTTATTTTTTCGAGTAATACCTCGTTGATTTTATAATAACTTTCAGTCGTCCAACCCGCTACGTGTGGGCTGAAAATGGTCGCCGGATAAGCGGCGATTTCGGCGAAAAGCTCTTTTTCAACCGGTGACCAAGTAGACAATTTTTCGTTTGGCAGCACATCTAAAGCTAATCCCTTGATTTGGCCGGAACGTAATCCGTGCAATAAAGGCTCTAATGGTGCAATGGGGCCACGGGAACTATTAATCACTATAATGGGCTTCTTGAACGAATCTAAAAACTCAGTGGAAATCAACCCACGCGTCTCAGAAGTCAAGGGAATATGTAAACTCAAGATGTCAGCCTGTTCAAAAAGCTGTTCCATCGTCGCTGGAAAATCAGCCGATGGTGCATATTTGTCATAGGCTAAAATGCTCATCCCGAAACAAGCAAGGCGCGAAGCGACTGCTTGGCCCATATTTCCATATCCGATAATACCGATCGTCTTTCCCTTCAGTTCAAATCCGCGGTTTCCTTCTCTTTCCCACAATCCGTGACGCACCTCGGTATCCGACGTATGGAGTTTGTGTGCTAGCGATAATAATTGTCCAATGACGTGTTCTGCCACTGCGTCTGAGTTTCCTTCATTGGCGGAAAAAACGGCGATTCCTCTAGATAGGCAGGCATCGACATCTAATAAGTCAAGCCCAGCGCCCGCTCGAGCGATAAAAGTTAATGTGGTATCAGTCAGAATTTCTGCCGTGATTTTGAACTTGCTCCGAACAACTAATCCTTCATAAGAAGGTAAAATCGTCACAAACTCATCAAGTGATAAATCGGTACGCGTCTCCACCACGAATCCCAGATTCGATAGCCCTTCTTCCATGGAAGGATGAACCTCGTCGACGATCAACACTTTACGCATTCATTCGGTTTTTTACGAGATCTAACGCTAAAAATAAGGCCTGAAGGAAAGAACCTGGATCGGCTACGTTTTGGCCAGCAATATCATAGGCTGTTCCGTGATCAGGTGAGGTACGGATAACCGGTAATCCGGCTGTAAAATTCACACCAGAGTCAAATGCAATGTATTTGAAAGGAATCAATCCTTGGTCGTGGTACATACCAAGCACCCCATCAAACTCTTTGAATTGCGCTTTTCCGAAGAAGCCATCCGCCGGATAAGGCCCAAAAACCAAGTTGCCCTTCGTTCTAAATTCATCCACCACCGGTTGAATAATCTCTACTTCTTCTTGGCCTAACAGGCCTGCTTCCCCCGCGTGTGGATTTAAACCCAACACGGCTAAACGAGGTTTGTCAATCGAGAAATCCTCCTTTAAACTCTTTAAGAATAAAGTGATTTTTGTACGCAATAAATCGGCACTTAATGCCTTAGAAACTTCTAATAGTGGAATGTGGCCGGTGGCTACGCCCATTCTAAAACCATCCGAAACCATCATCATTAAGGATGATTTAGCTTCGAAACGATCCGTTAAATATTCGGTATGTCCAGGGAATTTAAAATCCTCGGATTGGATGTTATGTTTATTAATGGGAGCCGTAACGAGTGCGGAAATTAATCCGCGATCTAGGTCGTTTGCAGCTCTTTCTAAGCAATCAAAGGCCGCTTTTCCGGCTTCTTTAGTCTCTTTACCGGGTTCTACTACGGTCGATGAGTCGTCCCAACAGTTGATGACAAAACTTTCACCAGATTTAGCCTCAGAAGCTTCTTGGATCACGGCGATGGACCATTCTTTTAATTCGAATTTTTGGCGGTAAAAATCCAATACTTTGGCAGAACCATAAATCACAGGTGTACACCACTTTAGCAAGCGTGGGCTAGCTAATGATTTCAAGATTACCTCGGGTCCGATTCCGTTGTAATCTCCTAATGTGATACCGATGATAGGTTTCATAAAAAGCAATTTTTTGTTCGACCTGCAAGTTAAGAAAAATCGCTCGAAGGCGGTAGAATTATTTTTCTTGGTAACGAACCCAATAAATATGGTATTTTTTTAAGTTTTACCAAATAAAATGCGGTATTCGATGCGATTTTCACAATATATTTAGCATTTTTGTTAGAATCCCTTATTTTATTGATTATGCCAAAATCATACGTTAAGAAAATCTCTAGTTTATTGATCGCTAACCGCGGCGAGATTGCTATCCGCATTATGCGTGCTGCTTCCGAATTAGGTATTCGGACTGTGGCTGTCTATACATTCGAAGATCGCTACTCTTTGCACCGCTATAAAGCGGATGAAGCCTACCAAATCGGGAAAGACGACGAACCTTTAAAGCCTTATTTGGACATCGAGGGATTGATTTCTTTGTGTAAATCGAAGAAAATTGATGCGATCCATCCAGGATATGGTTTCTTGTCTGAGAACGTGGTTCTGGCGACACGCTGTCGAGAAGAGGGAATCGTTTTCGTGGGTCCATCTCCAGAAGCGATGAACGCGCTAGGCGATAAAGTAGCTGCGAAAGTGGCAGCCTTGAAGGCCAATGTTCCTATGATTGAGGATTCGAAAGGGGATTTGGCTGATTATTCTTTGGCTCTATCTGAAGCGAAACGCATTAAATTCCCCGTGATGGTGAAAGCGGCTGCCGGCGGTGGTGGACGTGGAATGCGCGTAGTGAGAACGGAAGAAGAGCTAGAAAAGGCGTATCAAGAGGCGAAGAACGAGGCGAAAAATGCCTTTGGAGATGATACCTTGTTCATCGAGAAATTCATCGATGACCCGAAGCACATCGAGGTACAATTATTAGGAGATCAGCACGGAAATTTAGTGCATTTGTATGAACGCGATTGTTCGGTACAAAGACGTTTCCAAAAAGTGGTCGAAATTGCCCCCTCTTTTGGTCTAAAAGAAGAAACAAAACAGAAATTATACGCTTACGCGCTTTCCATCGGTAAAGCCGTAAACTATTATAACGCGGGAACGGTGGAATTTTTAGTCGACAAAGACGAAAATATCTATTTCATCGAGGTAAATCCGCGTATTCAAGTAGAACATACGATTACGGAAGAAGTGACCGGCATCGATATTGTCCGCACACAGATCCTAATCGCCCAAAATTACAAGTTATCTGATCCTGGTATTTTCATCCAAAACCAAGCGGACATTCCGCTAAAAGGTTTTGCAATCCAATGCCGTATAACGACAGAAGATCCAGCGAATGGATTTAAGCCGGATTTTGGAACGATCATCGCCTACAGAAATGCAGCTGGTTTCGGGATTCGTCTTGACGAAGGATCTTCGTATCCAGGGGTAAAAATTTCCCCTTATTTTGATTCGATGTTAGTGAAGGTGTCTGCCAAAGGCCGCACGCTTCGCGGTGCGTCCGAGCGCTTAAACCGCGCGCTGACCGAATTCCGAATCCGTGGGGTGAAAACCAACATACCATTCTTACGCAACGTAATCACGCACCCGGTCTTCCAAGAAGGCCACTGCACGGTGCCATTTATTGCGAACCACCCGGAATTATTCAATTTCAAACCCACCCGCGACCGCTCTACAAAGGCGATTCGCTACCTGGGAGAAGTTATCGTTAACGGAAATCCGGATGTGAAAGTGAAGCCAACGGCTCCTTTCCGCACTCCAATTATCCCGTATGTGGATCCGATGGCGGAATACCCGAAAGGAAACAAACAATTGTTAACGGAAATGGGTCCGGAGAAATTTGCGAAGCACATTCGTGATGCGAAGCAAATTTATTTCACCGACACGACATTCCGCGACGGACACCAATCGCTTTTAGCCACCCGCGTCCGCACCCAAGATATGTTAGCCGTAGCTGACGGATTTGCGAAATCTTTCCCTCAATTGTTCTCGATGGAGGTTTGGGGTGGCGCAACCTTCGACGTGGCCATGCGTTTCTTGCAAGAATCGCCTTGGAAACGTCTGCAAGAATTCCGCGAAGCAATGCCCAGCATGCTGTTGCAAATGCTTTTCCGTGGTTCAAACGCGGTAGGCTATTCTGCTTATCCAGATAATTTGATTGAAAAATTTGTGGAGAAATCCTCCGAAGCCGGAGTCGATGTCTTCCGTATTTTCGATTCCTTGAACTGGATTGACGCGATGAAAGTCTCGATCAAAGCCGTTCGTGAACGTACGCCGGGTATCGCCGAAGCTGCGATTTGCTACACGGGCGACGTCTTTACAAACGAAAAATACAATCTGTCATATTACGTGGATATGGCGCGTCAGCTGGAAGATGCGGGCGCTCACATGTTGTGTATAAAAGATATGGCGGGACTTTTACGTCCTTTCCAAGCGGAGAAATTAGTAACTGAATTAAAGAAAGCGGTAGACTTACCTGTTCATTTACACACCCATGATACGGCCTCTGTTCAATCAGCGACGTATTTAAAGGCCATTGAAGCCGGTGTGGATATCGTGGACGGAGCTTTAGGAGCAATGTCAGGTTTGACGTCTCAGCCTAATTTGAACTCGTTAGTAGCCATGATGCAGGGTCACCCGAAAGCATCCGATTTGAACTTAGATTTATTAAACGAATATTCGAATTATTGGGAAGCGGTGCGTACGATGTATACGCCGTTTGAATCCGAATTGAAAGCAGGAACAGCTGAGGTGTACAATAATGAGATTCCGGGCGGACAATACACGAACTTGCGTGGTCAGGCGATTGCGCTAGGCGTGGGCGACAAGTTTGAACAATTGAAACGTAATTATACGGAGGCGAATACGCTTTTTGGCGATATTGTGAAGGTAACTCCATCCTCGAAAGTGGTAGGGGATATGGCAATCTTTATGACCGCGAATTCGTTAACGGCGGAGGATGTGTATGCCAAAGGCGCTACTTTATCTTTCCCTGAATCCGTTAAAGACTTCTTCAAAGGCGGTTTAGGTCAACCCTACCAAGGATTCCCAAAACAATTGCAGGAGATTATACTAAAAGGAGAACACGCGATTGAAGGTCGTCCAAACGACCATTTAGCACCCATCGATTTCGACGCTGATTTCAAGTCCTTCACGAAGAAATTCCCGGAAGCAGAAGACGGATTCTACGATTACTTATCGTACAAAATGTACCCGAAAGTCTACGAAGACTACTACAAGAATTCGGCCTTATTCGGCGAATTATCGGCCCTTCCTACGCCAGCCTTTTTCTATGGCTTGAAGCAGGATGAGGAGATTATGATCACAATCGAGCCTGGTAAAACAATCATTGTGAAGTTTCTTTATATGTCTGAGCCAGATGAGTCAGGTCTACGCAACGTGACTTTTGAATTGAATGGCCAGGCGCGCCGCATTAAGATTTTGGACAAAAACGTCAAAGTTGAACGCGCGCAACATGCGAAAGCCAAAGTAAAAGGCGACATCGGCGCTCCTTTGCAAGGACGTTTATCGCGTATCTTGGTGAAGCCAGGCGACGAAGTGAAATTAAATGCCCCATTGTATGTGATTGAGGCGATGAAGATGGAATCGATTGTTTCGGCACCGTTTGAGGGAATTGTGGGTAACGTGTTATTAACCGAAGGAACGGTAGTAGAGCAAGAGGATTTGGTTTTGACTTTGGAAGAAGCGAAACTACCAGAACCTGACGTGGAAGAATACTTATTCGTTTATGGAACCTTGCGCCGCGACTGTGGAAACGATTTACATCGCTTAATCGCGCGTAATTCGGACTACATTGGCATGGCGACTTACCAAGGTCAAATGTATCAAGTAGCTGATTATCCGGGGATTATACCTTCGAAAGACGCGAAAGATCAAGTAGTAGGCGAATTGTATTTATTGTCTAATACGATCAAATTATTGAACGTTTTAGACGAATACGAGGAGTTTAACACGGACAAGCCAGCCGAAAGTTTATTCGTTCGCGAGCAGGTGAAAGTAAGTTTGAAAGGTAAGGAAATCGAAACCTACGCATATTTATATAACAAGAAAATCGACCCGAAAACGCGTATCGCGTCAGGGGATTATGTGAAAGGTTAATGAAAAAAATCGCCCTTTTTTGTTTGTTGTCACTCGCTTTACAGGCGCAGAGTCCATTGTTGAAAGCGCACGCACACAATGATTACGAACACGAAAGGCCGTTTTTTGACGCTTTTCAGCTAGGTTTTGGCTCCATTGAGGCGGATGTGTATGCGGTGAATGGCCAATTATTAGTGGGTCACGAACAGAATCAACTGAGCCTGAATCGCAATCTGAAGGATTTGTATATCGATCCTATTATCCGTGTTTTGAAGGCAAATAAAGAAGGCAATTTTCATCAATTATTAATTGATTCGAAGACCTCTGCGGATTCCACTTTGCCCTTGATTATTGCCGCCTTGAAGCCTCACGCTGAAATCATCCAGCAAAAAGGATTCCGAATTGTGATCTCCGGAAACCGTCCTAAGCCCTCGCAATACATCGAATCACCCGCTTGGATCACCTTTGATGGCCGTTCGGATGAACGTTTTCCCACGAATAAAGTGGTGTTAGAGAGTGAATCAATGCTGAAATTTGGCTTTTGGGGTGGCCAAGGACCTATTCCTGCAGCCTTGAAGGAAAAGCTTAAAAATTATGTAGATCAAGTCCATGCGAATGGTAGAAAAGTCCGTCTTTGGGCTACCCCAGATTCCCTTTTAGGGTATCAAGCTTTGTTGGATATCGGTGTGGATTATATCGGTACGGATAAGCTAAGTCTTTTAGCAGATTATTTGAAATTCAGCGAGAGTAAATAAACTGTTGATGAGGCTTTTATAATAAAACCTCATCCTATGACAACTAGACGCGAATTTCTCGTTAAATCCTCTTTATTTTCTGTAGCAATTGGCCTGCCATTTTTTGGACAAGCGAAAAAATCCTATTCTCTGGGTTATTCAGCCATCACGTGGAATGGACAAGATGAGCAGGCGATTCAAGAAATTTCAGCGCTAGGTTTCAAGGGAATTCAGTTACGCGCAAATACCTATGCGAAATACAAGGATAATGTAGCGGCTTTAAAATCCTTATTAGATCAATCAGGCCTACAATTATGTATGTTTTCGAGCGGAAATGTAGAGATTGATCCGGCCAAAGTAGAAGCATCCATCGCCCAGCACGTTAAGCACGCGACTTTCGTAAAAGCCTTAGGTGGAACATCGATTCAATTAACCAATTCCTTACGTAAGAAAGGGGTGAAGCCGGAGGAGAAAGACCTAATTCGTTTGGCAGAAGTAATGAACGAAATCGGTGCTAAAACGAAGGAAATTGGTATTCAAGCCACCTACCATAACCATATGGATCAGTTTGGAGAGACGCCGGAGGAAGTAGAATTGCTGGTAAATCACATGGATCCTACTAAAATTAGATTACTCTTAGATGTTGCCCATTATTTCCAGGGCGGCGGTAATCCAGCAGAAGCGGTATTGAAATACAAAAAGGTGTTGCACTCACTTCACGTGAAGGATGTACGCCAAACAGAACCTCGCTATCGTTTCGTCGAATTAGGACAAGGTAAAGTGAACCTAGAGGAGGTATTCGCTAACTTGGATAAAATTAAATTCAAAGGCTTCTCCATTGTGGAATTAGATGCTGTTCCTGATGCAGGGAAAACACCATTATCTTGCGCAGAAACGAGTAAAGAATTTTTAAAATCTACAATTCAGTATCCTTTTTCTTAAATTGCAGCCTAATTTAAAATCAAATGGCGAGCAAAAAGGATCCTGCAATTGGGTTTATCTTCATCACTTTATTAATTGACGTACTCGGAATCGGCTTAATCATCCCCGTTTTACCTACCCTAATAAAGGGTTTTGTAGGCGGTGATATTTCGGTAGCCTCCCAATATGCTGGCTGGCTAATGGCTTCTTATGCTATTATGCAATTTCTGTTTTCACCCGTTTTAGGGGGATTATCGGATCAAATAGGCCGCCGTCCAGTGATTTTAGCCTCTTTATTCGGCTTCACCATTGATTATTTAGTCTTAGCTTTTGCTCCTAATATCGTGTGGTTATTCATCGGACGTATTATGTCTGGAATAACGGGAGCTAGTTTTACGACAGCGCAAGCCTACATCGCAGATGTTTCTAAACCAGAAGATCGGGCGAAGAACTTTGGGGTTGTAGGAGCCGCTTTTGGGGTTGGATTTATTATTGGACCTGCGATAGGGGGAATGCTAGCTTCTTATGGAGATCGTATTCCGTTTTTCGCAGCAGCTGGTCTAACCTTACTGAACGGCATTTATGGTTATTTCATCTTGCCTGAATCGCTAGCAAAATCAAATCGCCGCCCCTTTGATATCAGTCGCGCTAATCCGTTAGGTTCCTTGAAAAACCTAACAAAATATCCAGTGATTGCCGGTTTAGTGGGTGGTTTTTTCTGTTTACAATTAGCTGGTCAAGTGCATCCTAGCACTTGGTCTTATTTTACGATGAAGGTATTTGGCTGGACGCCTGATCAAGTAGGTTATTCTTTAGCCTTCGTGGGACTAATCGTAGCGATTGTACAAGGAGGTTTGGCTCGGGTGATTATGCCAAAATTGGGTGAAATTCGTGCCATTTCTTACGGTCTTCTTCTGTATGGAATTGGTTTCTTTATGTTCGCTTATGCGACGAAGTCTTGGATGATGTATGCCTTTATGATTCCTTTCGGCTTAGGAGGAATTGCAGGACCAGCCCTTCAAAGTTTGATAACGCAACAAGTAGGGCCAAATGAGCAAGGTGAATTACAAGGAGGTTTGACTAGTTTGCAATCCATTACGACCATTTTTGGTCCACTTTTGGCCTCCAATTTATTTGCCTATTTTGCCTCTGAAAGAGCCCCTATTTTATTCCCTGGAGCCGCCTTTTTTATGGCAGCTATATTAGTGCTGGTTGGCTGGTTTATCGTTATGCGTTCCATTCCAAAGAAAGCTCAATAATTTTACTATATTTCGGAAAATAAACCCCTCTATAATGAAAACAATGATCAAATCAATCTGCCTAGTGGCAACAATGTTAATGGCTTCAGTTGCTTCTGCACAGACTACTGAGGAAATTTTAGCCAAGCACGAAGCTGCTATGGGTGGCGCTGATAAATGGGCTACGGTTAAGACCGCCGTCATCAAAAATAAATTCAGTGTTCAAGGGATGGACATCGATAGCAAAACTTCCTTAATTATTGGCAAGTCTTTTCGTCAAGAGGTGGAAGTAATGGGAAATAAAATCATTACGGTCATTGATGGTGACAAAGGTTGGATGAATCGTCCTGCGATGATGGGTGGAACGGGTGAGCCAGAAGATATGCCGGCTGAACAAGTGAAAATGGCCAGTTCTCAAAAGACCTTAGGTTCTATCTTAACCAATGCGAAAAAAGATGGATACAAGATTGAGTTAGTATCTAAAGAGAAATTAGAAGGTGCCGATGTATATCTTTTAACTGTAACAAAGCCTTCGGGAGAAGATAGTAAAGTCTACGTTTCCACTACTTCTAATTTTGTGGTAAAAACGCAGTCGAAAGTGCAAGCGAATGGTCAAGAAATAGATTCAGAAGTGAGCTTTTCGAACTATAAAATGGTGAACGGTTTAGCATTTCCTCATACCGTAGAAACAGCTAATCCAATGGGCGGAATGATGACAGTAGAAACGGTATCAGTGGAAATTAATCCAACGATCGATCCTGTCATCTTTGCGAAACCAAGCAAATAATCTGGCGATTTTCGCTTCATTAAAAAAGGGCTTCAGAAATGAAGCCCTTTTTTTTAGGGTAAAAATTGTTGAATGTGATTTCGGGCACTTCGAATCGCCTTGTCAATATCCTCTTCTGAGCCTTCATAGGCTTTATCTTCCACTTCAATCACGATAGGACCTCGGTAACGCACATCGTTCAAGGCAGAAATAAACTTACCCCAATGTATATCGCCTAAGCCTGGAATTTTAGGGGAATGGTATTCGAGAGGATTGGCCAAAATTCCAACGCGGTTTAACTTTTCGGGATACACTTTGACATCCTTTAAATGCACGTGGTGAATCCGATCCGCATAGTGGTAGATAGGGTAGGTGTAGTCCATCATTTGGAAAACCATATGGGACGGATCATAATTGAGGCCAAAATTCGACGACGGAATAATCGTAAATAACTCATCCCAAATCTTAGGGGTAGTCATCAAATTCTTTCCTCCTGGCCACTCATCATCCGTGAAAAACATCGGACAGTTCTCGATCCCAATTTTGATCTGTAGTGAATCTGCTAAGGCAATTATTTCCGGCCATACCTCCACAAATCGACCCACATTATAAGCCACATTCTTTGTGTAATCACGTCCCACAAAGGTATTCACACGCGAAATGCCTAAAACGGCTGCCGCTTTAATGACTTTTTTGATGTGCTCTCGGTAAAAAGCAGCTTGTTTTTCATCTGGATCCAATGGATTTGGATAATAGCCTAGAGCGGATATTTTGACCGAATGTAACGCTAATTTCGCTTTTAAGGCTACAAGATCCTCTGTGGATAGTTGGTCTACCGAAATATGGGAAACACCTGCATACCTACGCGCATCGGCAGAGGAAGAAGGCCAACACATCACTTCAACGCAGGCAAATTGTTGCTGTTGGGCATAGTCTAAAACCTCAAACAGACTTTTGCTTGGAAGTATCGCTGAAACAAATCCGAGATCTAGCATCTTATTTCTTTTTTTCTAAACCATAAAACAAAGCAAATGAAGCGGTCGCAATCCAAAGGCCAACCGCCTCTCTCGCTAATTCTTGGTTGTGCGTCTTCATACTCAATCCATCCGTCAAAAATCCTTCCCAAGCCGTCATTTCGACCCATAATTGCAATCCAGCAAACAAGGATAAGCAAAATAACACGATTAAGAGTTCAGGATTTGTTTTGCCACGCATTGCCTGAATGGATGTATAAACCGCAGTTGCATAAACGGGAACCCACAAAATAGGGTCCGGGTCATTGAATTGCCAGTACGTAAAAAGTAAAAAAACGAGGCCGAAAAAACCTCCAAGGATGAATTGTACGTTTCTCATGTTAGTCACATAGGTTTTTAACGGCTTCAGCAGCACCTGGATAATTCAATTTTTGCGCTTGCTGGAAGGCTAGACAGGCTTTATCATTTTGTTTTGATTTGATATAGCTAAGGCCCAGGGCATAATAGGCTTTTCCAAAATTCGGATTTATCTCTGCCGCTTTTGCAAAATCACCGATGGCTCCGGCAAAATCTTCCTCCTGGAACAGAATATTTCCTCGATTATAATAGGCATTGATGTCTTTAGGAGCCAATTGAATAGCCTGTGTGAAATCAATTTTAGCTTTCGCTGGTTGCGCTAAAGCTGCCTGGATAATCCCTCTTTGGAGATATCCCGCGCTCGAATCGGGTTGGGAAGCGATAGCTTTATCCGTAGGAGCTAAAGCTTTATCCCAAACGCCTTGCTCCATCAAAACGGCCCCTAAATTCAACTGAGCCGTATAAAGTGAAGGCTTTAATTCAATGGCCTTACGGTAGGCTGCTTCCGCTTCCGGGTAATTTTTTTCTTGAAATAGAATGACCCCTTGTAAGTTATAAGCCTCAGCTAAACCAGGGTTTTTCTCAATTGCTTTCTGGAGGGCTTCTTTGGCAGAAACCGTTTCTCCTTTCTTAAGACGTGCTTTCGCCTCGTCTAACCAAGCTTCACCTGAAGTGGAACAAGCCCAAGCAAAGCAAAGGCATACAAATAGAATCAATTTTTTCATCATTTAAAGTTAAGGGGCTATTCCAAAAAAACGATATTTATTTTGAAAAAAGCTGCTTTTTTGCCATCTTTGTCATGGCAAATTACCAGCTCCCGCTGAATCCCCCAGGTCTTGATCGAAGCAAGGGTAGGTCGGTTGTAGCGGTGAATTTGCCATTTTTTTGTTATAAAAATCTGACCTATGAAATTTTTTATCGATACAGCGAACTTAGCGCAAATTAAAGAAGCACAAGATTTAGGTGTTTTGGACGGTGTTACGACGAACCCTTCCTTAATGGCTAAAGAAGGAATAACCGGAAAAGACAACGTTTTACGTCATTACAAAGCGATTTGTGATATTGTAGACGGAGATGTTTCTGCCGAAGTAATCGCCACTGATTACGAAGGAATGATTCGTGAAGGCGAAGAATTAGCGGAGCTGGACGATAAAATCGTAGTTAAGATTCCAATGATCAAGGACGGTATCAAGGCCTTGAAATATTTTTCTGAAAGAGGGATTAAAACCAATTGCACACTAGTATTCTCTGCTGGTCAGGCTTTATTAGCTGCTAAAGCAGGTGCAACCTACGTTTCTCCTTTTATTGGACGTTTAGATGATATCTCTTTCGATGGTATTGAATTGATCGAACAAATTCGGTTGATCTACGATAACTACGAATTTGATACGCAAATCTTAGCGGCCTCTGTTCGTCACCCAATGCACATCATTAAATGTGCTGAAGCTGCGGCTGATGTGATGACAGGACCTTTATCTGCCATGCTTGCTTTATTAAAGCATCCATTAACGGATAATGGTTTAGCGCAATTCTTAGCGGATCACGCAAAAGCAAATTCTTAATTAACCTAGGCGATTTTTATGTCTGTTTTATCTTTTGAACAAGTAAGTATTTCACAAGAAGGTGTTAACACGCTAGAAGACATTAATTTAACGATTAATGAGGGGGATTTTTATTATTTGATTGGTAAAACGGGTAGTGGAAAGAGTACTTTTTTCCGTAGTATCATCGCGGAAATTGGTCTTCAATCTGGAACAGCCTCGGTGGCTGGATATTCGTTGAATACCATCAAGCGTTCTGAGGTGCCTTTCTTAAGACGTAAATTAGGCTTCGTTTTCCAGGATTTTCAATTGTTAACGGATCGCAATGTGGAGAAGAATTTGTCCTTCGTTTTAGAGGCGACTGGTCACACGAACAAAGACGAAATTCGATTTAAAATCGAGGAGGTTTTAGCCCGCGTAGGGATGAGTTCTGCGATTTCTAAGCGTATTCACCGTCTTTCAGGTGGAGAGCAACAACGCATTTGTATCGCGCGTGCTATTCTCAATAATCCCGTTTTATTGCTTGCTGATGAGCCTACAGGCCATTTAGATCCAGAGGTTTCTTTAGAAATTATGCAATTATTCAAGGAGCTGAATCAAAGTGGTATGGCCATCATTATGGCGAGTCACGACTACAATACCATGGCTAAAGTTCCAGGTCAAATCCTGAAATGTGAAGGGGGTAAAATCTTCCCAGTAGCCAGTCTTTAAATCTATTTTCCCGTATAATATATCACCGGAATGATACATTCCTCTAAAGAGATGCCGCCGTGTTGGAAGGTATTTCGGTAGTGGTTTACGTATTGGTTGTAATTATTAGGGTAAGCAAATAGATTGTCTTCTTTAGCGAAAACATAGGTGGTTGAGACATTTGGTTTTGGTAAGAAAATGTTCTCCGGCTTTCGGCAAACCATCATCTTATTCGCGTTATCCCAATTCAGATTCTTCCCTTGCTTGTAGCGTAAATTGGTGTTTGTATTGCGATCTCCCACGATTTTAATGGGATTTTGAACGCGAATCATCCCGTGATCCGTGGTGATGATGACACGCCCTTTTTTCTCCGCAATCTTCTTTAATAAATCAAAAAGGGGAGAGTGCTGGAACCAGCTAGCCGTTAAGCTACGATATGCTGATTCATCTGGAGCTAATTCCTTGATCATCGCCATGTCTGTTCGCGCATGGGATAGCATGTCTACGAAGTTGTAGACAATGACATTTAAATCATTGGTGGCTAATTTGTTGAAATTATCGACTAATTGCTTCCCTTGGTATTGGTGAATTATTTTGTGATACGAGCTTTTTGCGTTGATTTTCAAACGTTTCAATTGCTCCTGCAAGTAAAATTCTTCGTGTTTATTGAAACCCTCTTCGTCTTCTGAATCCCCTAAATCATACACCCATTTATCGGGGTAATTTTTCGCGATTTCAGACGGCATCATTCCTGCAAAAATGGAATTTCGGGCATAGGCGGTTGTCGTAGGTAGGATGGAATAATACTTGCTTTCGGACTCTAATTGGAAATATTCTTGAATGTATTTGTCCAAAGTTTTCCACTGGTCAAACCGCAAATTATCGATTAATATAAAATAGAGCGGACTCTTGTCGTTTATCTTTGGGAAAACGTGCTTACGGAGCATTAAATGAGATAAAACGGGTGTTTCTGCATCCGGTTTTTGCAACCAATCCTCGTAGTTTTTCTCGATGAATTTACTGAAATGGGCATTCGCCTCATTTTTTTGATTATTCAAAACCTCGGCCATCGATTTGTTTTCGGTGGTGTCGATTTCGAGTTCCCAATAGACAAGCTTTTCGTAGATGTCTGACCACTCTTTGGCATTCAAATGATCCTGGTATTGCATGGATAATGCCAAAAACTCCTGCTGGTAGGTGATATTCGTTTTCCCTTCTTCGAGTCTTTTCTTATCGAAAATACGTTTAACAGATAGCAGTAATTGATTGGGATTTAATGGCTTGATCAGGTAATCCGCAATCTTAGAACCGATGGCGTCTTCCATTAATTCTTCCTCCTCTGATTTAGTAATCATGATGACTGGAAGGTTAGGTCTGATCTTTTTGATATGCAATAAAACCTCTAAACCAGACATCCCTGGCATATTTTCATCCAAGAATAAGATGTCGAACTTCTGCGTTTCTACTAATTCAAGGGCATCAGCCCCAGAATTAACCGTATAAACTTCATATCCTTTGCTCTCTAAAAACAAGATATAGGGTTTCAATAAATCAATTTCATCGTCTGCCCAAAGTATTTTATACGTCATCGCTCTTTTATTTACCTTTCAAGTCTAAAATTAGCTAATTTTACATCTACATCCACGTTAATACATGTTAATAGATCCACCTGTTTATTTAACGGAATCTGCAGTTGAAAATCTGCGTTTAATCTCCTTTCCTGAACCTTTTCTTCGGGTTGGAATGCGCGGTGGAACTTGTGGTGGTACGTTTGTACTCGGTTTTGATGCTAAAACAGAGAATGATGAGGAGTACCTGATTGAAAATATACCCGTAATTATCGATCGAAGAGAATTATTATTTGTCCTAGGTACTGAGATCTCTTATGTAGTCCAAGGCAATGGTTTTTACCTTCATAAACCCGCTAAATCATGAAATTTGCAGCTATAGATATCGGTTCTAATGCCGCTCGCCTTCAAATATCGAGTGTGTTAGAAAACGATGGTGTTATCAGTTTTAAGCGGATTGAATATGTTCGTTTTGCCCTTCGATTAGGTCACGACGTATTTAGTGATGGATCTATATCTCCAGAATCAGAGGTTCGGATTTTCAAACTTTTGCATGCCTATAAATTATTGATGGACCTGCATGAAGTGAAGGATTATGCCATTTGTGCGACATCAGCGATGCGCGAAGCTTCTAATTCTGCAGAGATAATTACACGTATTCACAAGATTTTGGATATGAAAATCCAAATAATTGATGGAAGCCGTGAGGCGGTATTGATTAATGATGTGGTGGTTCAATCCTTACATCCGAAGAAAAACTACTTACATATCGATGTTGGTGGAGGTAGTACTGAATTGAATATCTACCGTCACCGCGAAATATTGGCCTCTAAGTCTTTTAAAATTGGTTCAGTGCGTCTACTGGAGGGAACGGAAAAAGAGGGAGATTGGGAGAAGATGAAGAATTGGATTTCGCAGCAAAAGGAATTGATATCTGGTGATATTGAGGCGATTGGTACGGGTGGAAATATTGCCAAATTATTCAATTTGTCGAAGCCTGCTGCGGAAGAAAAATCCATGACTTTTGATGCTTTATTTGAAATGGCAGCCTATGTGGGTTCTTTTTCGTTTGAAGATCGAGTGAACAAATTACGTTTAAATACGGACCGGGCTGACGTGATAGTTCCAGCTGCTTCTATCTATTTGACAGCGATGGAACTCGGGGGGTGTCAGACGATTTTAGTCCCTGATTTAGGGCTTAAAGATGGTATACTCCAAATGTTATACGATCGCTATTTAAACCGAAAGAAGTAATTATTTCTCGATGCGGTATACGAGACCCATTGACAAGATTTGGGAGAATTGCCAATTGGGATCTTGGTCATAGTCGCGGAATAATACGACTTGTAAGTTAGTACTGACGTATTTGTTGACCTTCATGGTTACATTCGCGTCAAATCGGTGTACAATGCTATTCGAAAGGGTGAGTCTGAAATAATCGATTAGGGCTGAATAACGTGCTTTTACGTTGATATTTTCCCAGACATCCTTGTCAACATTGACTAAATATTGAAATACAAACTGATTTCTGATATTGTCTCCTGGTTTTTCTAGACCATATAATCCGGCTCTAGAGATGGCTTGATCGAAGACAAAGGTTTGGCGTAAACTACCAATACCAATTCGCGTATAAAAGGATTTGTCTGGATGGTATTCTAAACCCATTGAAGAGGTCAAATAGGCCGGAGCAAAAAGACTCGAAATCAAGGAGTCCACTGGAACTCCAGCTTTATTTTTCTTGCCGTAATCATATCCGTTAAAGAATTGCGTCTGGAAGTTAGTCGATCCATAAAAGTCCCATTTAGGACTGATACGGTAACCCGCTTTAAATTCATACGCGATCCGGTCGATATTTTTACGGAGACTTTGGGTTCTGTTTTGGAGAAATCCCACTTGTAAATTGAGGTCGGAATTCAGTCGCCAAGATTCATTTGATACGTTTGCGCTGTGATTCAAATACCAGCCAATCGCTAAGGTATTTGTCCCACCACCTTTCCAGTTATCGCTGAAACTAGATTGATTTAAGTTGATGCCTGAAGTCATGACTTGCTTCCATTTATTGGCCGTCGAGTCAGCCTTGGATTCCGCATATGCGGGCCCAAAAGCAGTTGAAAACAACAATATGAACAGCAAATTAAACTTCATTTCACAAAGGTACAAAAAAGCTGAATGAATGGCCTATTTTCCTATGGATAAACGTATCTGCCCTGAAAAGACCTCTTGTGGCGCTAATTCCAATAGCCCATCTCCGGTATTAAATGCATCCGTATTCGCGGTCATTGGCTCAATGGCCACCGAAGTATAGCCTTCTGGTTGAAAGACCACCAGGAAAGGAAACTGAATGGAGGACTGTTCTAGAAAGAGTGAGCGTTGGTGTTTATGGTCAATAAATTCGGTGATATGTTTCTCCATAGGTTCCAGTCGAAAGACGTGGTCCACTTTCTCTTGACTAAAAATAAATTCGGTCTGGCCTTGTAAATTTTCCTCTTTTAACGGAATCATCTGCGAGTCCGACAAAAAACGGCTAATGGGATGGAATTTAATCGATAAATCAGTTACGCTCGTATCTGGAAAGGAGAAATAGGGATGCCAACCGCAAGCGAAAGGCATAGCCGAAGTACCCGTGTTTTGGGCTTCAAAAGTTATGTCTAATGCCCCCTCATCTGTTAATGTGTATGTATATCGGAATGTAAATGGAAATGGGTAATTAGGTTCTTCGCCTTCGTAGGCGTGTTCTAAGGTGACAGACGTTTCGGATTGTTGAACAAGGGTAAAAGGCGCTCTAGCGAGTAATCCGTGGATGGCGTTTCCTAATGCGGGTTCGTTGATGGGTAATTGGTAATTTTTGCCTTTGAAGGAATAGTTTCCGTTCCGAACTCGATTCACCCAGGGGGTTAATAAGGCGCTAGGGTGGTAAGGGTTGCTCGCTATGGGATGAATGGAGCTTCCAGGAAGGTCGATAAGAGATATTCCTGATAAGCGTAATTCGATTAAACTCGCTCCCGTTTGGGTATCTAAAATAAGGTAATCGCCTGTTTTTGCGTTTTTTAATTCCATAGCGTTTTTTCTTCGATGCCCATTCCATAGAGGGCAAAATCATATTTGACAGGATCGCTTGGATCCAGTTCTCGTAGCGTTTCTGTAAGGGCCAAAGCCGTTTTCCAATTCGCCTTCTCCTCCTTCATTAAGCCTAGTTGTGCGGCAGTTCGCATCGCGTGAACATCAAGTGGGCAAACTAATTGGGCAGGTTTAATGGTGTTCCAAAGTCCAAAATCAACCCCTGCTTCATCTTTTCTCACCATCCAGCGCAAAAACATGTTGATGCGTTTACAGGCCGAATTTTTCTGTGGAGACGCAATGTGCTTCTTGGTACGTTCTGGAGCCCATTCAGATTGAAAGAAGTAATTAAAAAAGCCATTCAGGCCCTTTTCCACACTTAAGTCCTCCGCTTTCAAACCTCTGTTGAACGCGCTTTCCAGGGAATTATTGTTTTGGTAATGCCTTTGGAAGAAATCAATAAAATACAGCGTGTCTGGATATTGAAACGTGCGGTGCTTGAAATGCTCAAAGCGCTTTAAATCACTCGCTTGATGTCCTACAATGAACTCATAAGGCGTGCCATCCATCAAATCGATGAGCGTTTGGGCATTTTGAAGAATGGTTTTTCGCTGGCCCCAGGCTAAAATAGCCACCCAAAATCCCATGATCTCTTTGTCTTGCAAGCGACTAAAGCGATGTGGAATTTGAATGGGATCGTGTTCTATGAAGCGCGGATGATTGAAAAAAGCGAATTTCTCGTCTAAGATGGCCGCTATTTTTTCTGAAATCATTTTCGGCTAAATAGAGCGACTAAACGGGAGGGAAGGGAGAATATCCAAACCAATACCGTTACTGCTACCGAAAAAGCCGCAATAAAGGGATAAGAAAGAATAAAGAAAATCTCAAAAATGACGTGACCTGCGGTGATAGGCCTCTTTCTCTTGTTCATATTACTGTAATAAATAAGAGATTTCAGCTCTGACGCGCTTATCAACGGCATTTAATTTCTCAAAAGCTTTAGGAGAGAGTTTGATGATCACTTTACTATCCCCATTAGGTAAACGTCCGATTACCTTCACCCATATACTTTGGTTGTTTGTTAGATTCTTAACTAAAACCAACGTTCCGATGGGCGCCGTGCGGTGCAAGGCTAAGAATTTTCCAGAATTGTCAGGTACATCAATTAGTTCCGCGATTCCTGTTTCAATCTTCTTTTTGATGTCTTCAGGGCCTTTTTCTTTAGCGGGAGCGACAACGGTTTCAAAAGGGGTTGGCGCTGCGGGTGCTGCCGTTTTAGCAGGTAATAAATTGCTTTTATCTACTGCAATGGAGGAAGTCGAGCCAGCGGGATCTGAAACGATCAAGCGTTGTCCTTCTTGCAAGCGATCGGATGTTAAATTATTCCATTTGCGCAATTCCGCCATCGTCACTTTGTGCATGTTCGCTACCGAAAGCAAACCTTGCTTAGGAGCTACGATGTGAATTTCTGCTTCTTTAGGTGATTCTGGTACTTTCTCTTCCACTACTTTAGGCGCAGGGTTGCTTTCCTCTAAGTAATGCAACGGAATATAAACGATTTCACCCGTTTTCACCGGGATTTGAACATCAGCATTTGCCGATTTGAATTCGCTCAAGGATAAATTATAGCGCTTTAGTATCGAAAAAAGAGATTGTTTAGGACCTACTTTGAATAATAAAAAGGTCTTGTTGTTCTCCTTTTTCAACCCCAAAGAATCCAGGGTTCTTGCCTTCGTACTTAGCTGAAGCGCGCACAAAAAGGCGATGAGTAGGGTTAGTTTATAATTTTTCATAAATCTTCAATTTCAGTTTATCCTTCACAAAAATCAATTGCTCATTGAGTAACGAAAAGGTTTGGTATCCGATGGTATCTCCTTCAGCGATCTGTTCTAATAGGATCGTGTCAAAGGCTAAATTACATACGCGAAGGTAGTTTTTCCAGCCATTATCGTAAAGATAATAAGAAAATAGTAGCTTATCCTCACCTTCAAAATAATCTATTCCTTTCGCGATGTTTTCATTGAATTGTTGCTGGAAGAAGCTTTGGAAGTCTTTAAAATATTCCTGGCTTTCTTCGTAATGCTGAGGGACTTGAAAAGAAAAGGCGTTTTCTGGGTTAAATGGACGCGGTTTTTCTTCTTTCAGCAGTTGTAGAGGTTCTAAAGAATACGTTTGTATGGACTCAATACCTGGGTTTTTCGATTGCTGTAATTTGATAAAGATGGCTTCATTTTCCGAACCTTGCACAAAGTTCAATTGGGCATAATCTGAGGGAGCTTTTCCTAAGAGGGTGACTTGTTTAGTGGCTAAATCAACTGAATGCCAAAAAGCCTCTTGCAATCCTCTTGTTTCCATCCATAATTGGGGCTTTTCTGGTTTTCCCCAGTAGCGGATACTCCAGATCGGTTCAGTAAAGGAATGTTCGAAAAATGCAGACAAAGGGTCGAATGTTTGGAAATTATGTGCAAATTTGGCAAAAATCTACCGAAAATACGTAAATAATATGATGCACGGCAAAAAGGTGGTCGCGATTATTCCGGCTCGATTCGCATCCACTCGCTTTCCTGGAAAACCCCTTGTTGATCTAGGTGGAAAACCGATGATTCAGCGGACTTATGAAAGCGTAAAGGCCGTTGAAGGCTTTGATCGGATCGTTATTGCGACGGATGATCAACGTATTTTTGATGCTAGTGTAGCTTTCGGTGCAGAAGTGATGATGACGGCTGAAACGCATTTAACGGGTACCGATCGTTGCGCGGAAGTGCTGAGTCGTCTAGGTGAAACGGTCGATTATGTGGTGAATATTCAAGGAGATGAGCCATTTATTGAACCTGAACAATTAAAGGAAGTGGCTGCAGGATTTTCTTCGGGCGCACCCATTTTGACCCTCATTAAAAAAATAACAGACACTGAAACGCTGTTTAATACCAATACTCCCAAAGTGATTCGCGACGAAGAGGGCCACGCACTTTATTTTTCGCGCCAAACCATTCCCTTTTTAAGAGGGGTGGAACCATCGGATTGGTTAAATAAACATACTTTTTATAAACATATTGGATTATATGCTTATCGGGCCGATATTTTGCCTGGATTAAGTGCCTTAAAACCTACTTCTTTAGAGCTGGCAGAATCCTTAGAGCAGTTGCGCTGGATCCAAAATGGCATTCGAATTAAGGCCATCGAAACCCAATTTGAAACGATAGGAATTGATTCCCCGGAAGATCTCGAAAAAATTCAAAAAATGGGCCTCATTTAGGCTGAAAAGCGGTATATTTGCTAGATTTTTGGCATAAACATCTGTCAAAGATCCGATTATACTTATGCAAAGACCACACATAAAAGACGTATTGCGCGAAAAGATTTTAATTCTAGACGGCGCGATGGGTTCTTTAATTCAACAATACAATTTAACGGATGCGGATTACCGCGGCGAGCGCTTCAAAAATTTCCCTCACGAAGTGAAAGGAAACAATGATTTGTTGTCCATCACGCGTCCGGATGTGATCAAAGAAATTCACGCGAAATACTTCACAGCAGGTGCAGATATCGCGGAAACAAATACCTTCTCTGGAACTTCCATCGCGATGGCAGATTACCACATGGAGGATTTGGTGTATGAATTGAACTTCGAATCAGCGAAAATCGCCCGAGAAGTAGCCGATGAATTTACAGCAAATGATCCATCGAAGCCACGTTATGTCGCTGGTTCCATAGGACCAACGAACCGAACACTTTCGCTTTCTCCAGATGTAAATGATCCGGGTTATAGAGCGGTCACTTTTGATGAATTAGTGGAAGCTTACACCGAACAAATTCAAGGTTTAGTGGATGGAGGGGCTGATTTACTGTTAGTTGAAACGATTTTCGATACTTTGAATGCGAAGGCAGCTTTGTTTGCCATTGATCAATATTTCAAACAAAATCCATCCAAGCCTTATTTGCCGGTGATGGTTTCAGGAACGATTACGGATGCCTCAGGGCGTACTTTATCGGGCCAAACAACGGAAGCCTTCTTGACTTCAGTATCGCACATGCCTTTACTTTCAGTGGGTTTAAACTGCGCTTTAGGAGCTGATTTAATGCGTCCTTATGTGAAGACTTTGAACGATAAATCCCCTTTCTTAGTTTCTGCTCACCCGAATGCGGGCTTGCCGAACGAAATGGGTGAATACGATCAATCTCCCGCAGAAATGGCGGTTATCATCGATGATTTCTTAGCAAACGGCTTCTTAAACATCATTGGAGGCTGTTGCGGAACAACGCCAGCGCACATTCAAGCGATTGCGGAAGTAGCTGCGAAACACAAACCGCACGTGATTCCAGAAGAAAATATCAATCAAAAACTATCAGGTCTTGAGCCTCTAGAGATTACGGAATTAACGAATTTCGTGAACGTAGGGGAGCGTTGCAATGTGACTGGTTCTAAGAAATTCGCACGTTTAATTCGCGAAGAGAAATTCGAAGAAGCGATTGCGGTAGCTCGTGAGCAGGTAGATGGTGGTGCGCAGATTTTGGACATCAATATGGATGAGGGGATGATTGATGGCGTGAAAATGATGCCTCAATTTCTGAATTTATTGATGGCAGAGCCTGATATCGCACGGTTGCCGATTATGATTGACTCCTCGAAATGGGAAGTAATTGAAGCGGGTTTGAAATGCGTACAAGGTAAATCGGTGGTTAACTCGATCTCTTTGAAAGAGGGGGAGGAGAAATTTATCGAATCTGCGAACAAAGTGAAAATGTACGGCGCTTCTGTGGTTGTGATGGCCTTTGATGAAACGGGACAAGCGGATTCATATGAACGTCGTATCGAAATATGTCGACGTGCCTACGATATTTTAGTCGATAAAGTAGGTTTCCCGGCTCAGGATATCATTTTTGACCCTAATATTTTAACGGTTGCGACGGGTATCGAGGAGCATAATAATTATGCGGTTGATTTCATCAAGGCAACCAAATGGATTAAAGAAAACCTGCCTCATGCGAAAGTGTCGGGTGGTGTTTCAAATATTTCTTTCTCTTTCCGCGGAAACGAATTAGTGCGCGAGGCGATGCACACGGTTTTCTTGTACCACGCGATCAAGGCGGGTATGGACATGGGGATTGTAAACGCCAGTCAATTAGGCGTTTATGATGATATTGATAAAACGTTACGTGATTTATGTGAAGATGTTTTATTGAATCGTAATCCAGAATCGACAGAGAAATTAGTGGCATATGCGGAGACAGTTAAGTCTGCCGGGAAAGAGCAAGTGGTGGATGATGCTTGGAGAAAGAATCCGGTAAACAAGCGTTTAGAACACGCTTTGATTAAAGGTTTGACGGAATTCATCGATGAAGATGTGGAGGAAGCGCGTCAATTAGTGGAGCGCCCGATTCAGGTGATTGAAGGTCCTTTGATGGATGGAATGAATGTGGTGGGAGATTTGTTCGGTGAAGGAAAAATGTTCTTGCCGCAGGTTGTGAAGTCAGCGCGTGTGATGAAGAAAGCAGTGGCCTATTTATTGCCTTTTATTGAAGCAGAGAAGCAAGGAGGGGAGAGTTCGTCGGCAGGAAAGATCTTGATGGCGACGGTGAAAGGCGATGTGCATGATATTGGAAAGAATATTGTGGGCGTGGTTTTGGCTTGTAATAATTACGAGGTGATCGACATCGGTGTGATGGTTCCTTGCGATAAGATCCTAGCTGCGGCGAAGGAGCATAATGTAGATATCATCGGTTTATCCGGATTGATTACGCCTTCTCTAGATGAGATGGTGTATGTGGCCAAAGAAATGGAGCGTCTTGGTTTCAAAGTGCCCTTATTGATTGGTGGAGCCACAACGTCTCGTATTCACACGGCGGTAAAAATAGACCCTCATTATTCAGGACCGGTGATTCACGTATTGGATGCGTCCCGTTCCGTGCCGGTGGCAGGTCGTTTATTGCAAAGTGAATTGACGTCTCAAGAAATCTTTAACGAGATTAAAACGGAATATGCTGAATTGAGAACGGCTCACGCCGCTCGTCAGCAAGAGAAAAATTACTTATCCATCGATCAGGCTCGTGCAAAATCGAGTGGTATTGATTGGACTGGATTTAAGTCAAAACAACCGTCTTTCTTAGGCGTGAAGTATTTCGAGGATTATTCCTTAGAAGAAATTGCGAAATACATTGACTGGACTCCTTTCTTCTCGACTTGGCAATTGTCTGGAAAATACCCGCGTATTTTCGATAACGAAGTGGTAGGAAAAGAGGCGAAGAAATTATTCGATGATGCGCAGGCTTTATTGAAAGAGATTATTGCGAATAAATCGCTTCAAGCGAAGGCGGCCTTAGGATTTTTCCCTGCCAACTCGCTTGGAGATGATATTATCTTACACGATTATGTGGAGAAGGCGCTAGAATTAGCTTGCGAGAAGCATGGTTCGCACAAACAGGTTTCCTACGAGATTCAACCCAAAGACGAATCTTCTGACAAGAGCCAGTGGTTGCACCATTTGCGTCAGCAAGGCCAAAAAGCAAGTACGCTTCCTAATCGTTGTTTAAGTGACTTTATTGCTCCATTGAACTCCGGTGAGACAGATTATATTGGTGCCTTTGCGGTAACGACGGGTCTGGGAATTGAAGCGCTGTTAGACAAATACGAAAAAGAACACGATGACTATAACTCGATTATGGTCAAGGCTTTAGCGGATCGTTTAGCCGAAGCTTTTGCGGAATTATTGCATGAGCGTGTGCGTAGAGAATACTGGGGCTATGCGGCTGATGAGGCGCTAAGCAACGAAGACCTGATTTCTGAGAAATACGACGGTATTCGTCCGGCACCAGGTTATCCGGCTTGTCCAGATCACACGGAGAAGAAGCGTTTATTTGAATTATTGGATGCGGAGAAGCAGATCGGGATTCAATTAACGGAAAGTTATGCGATGTATCCGGCCTCTGCGGTGTCTGGATTCTATTTCTCTCATCCAGAAAGTACCTATTTTGGTTTAGGTAAGATTGCCAAAGACCAAGTAACAGATTATGCGAAGCGCAAAGGCATGTCCTTAGACGACGTAGAAAGATGGTTAAGCCCCGTATTGAATTATGACTAAGATTACCAAATACTTTGAGGAAGCGGCGGGAAAAACACTTTTCTCGATCGAGATTATTCCACCGATGAAAGGCCAACATTTGGGCGAATTAATGTCGCACATTGAGCCTTTGATGGAGTTTAAGCCGCCCTTTATTGAGGTGACGTATCACCGCGAGGAATATGTGGAGAAAGTAGTGGATGGCGTTTACAAGCGCATTCCCATTCGCAAACGTCCAGGTACTTTAGGTATCTGTGCCTCCATCATGCAGCGTTTTCAAATCGAAGCCGTACCTCATGTTATTTGTGGAGGATTTACCAAAGAAGAAACCGAGGATTTCCTTATTGATCTACACTATTTAGGTATTGAGAATGCCCTTTTATTGCGCGGTGATCAAGAAAAAGGGGAAACTCAATTTGTTCCTAAGCCAGGTGGTCACGCCTATGCGAACGAATTAGTGGAGCAAGTAGCGGCGATGAACCAAGGTATTTTATTACACGAAGAAACAGAGTCATTGCCTACTAATTTTTGTATCGGCGTTGCTGGTTATCCGGAGAAACACATAGATGCCGTTTCCTTTGATCAGGACTTGCGTTATTTGAAGCAAAAGGTGGATGCCGGGGCAGATTACATCGTGACTCAGATGTTCTTTGATAATGCGAAGTATTTTGATTTCGTCAAAAAATGCCGTGAAATGGGGATTCATGTTCCCATCATACCAGGTCTAAAACCATTGGCAACAGAACGTCAATTAGACATCTTGCCGGAGATTTTCCATTTAGAGATCCCCTCAGATTTTGTGGCTGAAGCGCGTAAATGTGCAAACAACGCCGCCATTAAGCAATTAGGGATTGAATGGGCGGTACAACAGGGGAAAGAGTTGATCCAAGCGGGAGTGCCTGCTTTGCATTTCTACACGATGAGTAAATCCGATAGCGTGCGCGCTATCGCAGAAAAACTATTTTAATGAAAGTCTTAGTCTATGGTGCGAGTACGAATCCAAGTCGATATGCCTATATCGCGACGGAATTGCTTTTGCAGCATGGACATGAGGTTTATTTGGTAGGAATTAAAAAGGGGGAGGTGTTAGGCTTACCTATTCAACAGCAACAACCTTTGCTGGAAGAGATCGAAACGGTGACACTTTACGTAGGTCCTGCGAATCAGGAAGGACTAATTGATTATTTAAAATCAATAAATCCCAGAAGGGTGATTTTCAATCCAGGCACCGAAAATCCGGAGCTCGAAAGGGCATTAGAAAAAATGGGAATTCAAACAGAAGAGGCCTGCACGCTAGTTTTATTGCATACAGGCCAGTTTTAAGATCTTATTGAGCTGTTAACGTAAACTCAAATTCCTCCATAATCAAGTTCGCTAGCAATTTCTTGCAAGCGTTAGTTACCACCTCATTTGCTTCAGCTTCAGAAGCTGCATCCACCGTTAATGTGATGTGCTTGCCTATACGAACGCCTGCCACTTGGTTAATACCTAAGTTTTGTAAGCCAATAAGTACCGCTTTTCCCTGAGGATCAAGGATTTCTTTTTGAGGCATTACGTTGATTTCAGCTAAGAATTTCATTATTTGTTTGGATTTAAAAGGAAAATAAGGCCGGAAAGGAGGATGTATGCGATCACTAAAACCGGAATTGCTGCAAATTTAAGCATAACAAGGGCAGCAATGCAAAAAATAAGGAAAATGAATTTTACTTGATTGCTTTTCCAATCCCAGGTCTTGAACTTAAATGCCAGCAAAGGCAATTCGCAAACCAACAGGTAACTCATGACCACCGCATAAATCAACAGGCCTTTAAAGGATAAAATATAGGCGCTGTATTCTGGCTGGAAATGTAGAATTAAGGGTAAAGACGCAATTAAAAGTCCATTTGCTGGGGTTGGGACACCGATGAATTGGTCACTTTGACGGGTATCAATGTTAAATTTGGCTAAACGATAAGCAGACATTAAAGCCAAAGCAAACACCATAAAGGGCTTATAAAATCCAAATAGACCTACCGTGCATTGCGTTCCGCAGCTTTGCTCTACTAAAGAAAATAGAATAAAGGCAGGCAAAACCCCAAAGGAGACCATGTCCGCTAACGAATCCAACTCTTTTCCCAGATCAGAATAAGCTTGCAAGGCTCGCGCTAAAAATCCATCGAAGAAGTCGCAGATTAAGGATATGAACATACAATAGGAGGCGCTCACTAAATCGCCTTGCATCACGAACCAAAGTCCGATGCAGCCCGCCAATAAATTACCTAGCGTTAATAAGTTAGGGATTTCTTTTTTCATGCTTTTACGTATGGATTGGATACTTTCTCCTCTCCGATGGTGGTGCTTCCCCCGTGTCCGGGATACACAATCGTCGAGTCAGGTAAGGTATATAATTGCGTTTGAATACCATGTACTAAATCAGCGTGATTACACAAAGGAAAGTCCGTTCTGCCCACACTGCGTCTAAACAACACATCCCCATCAAACAAGAGACCCTCTTTTTCAAAATACAAAGCCACATGGCCTGGAGCGTGCCCTGGTACAAACAAGATTTTGATTTCCATTTCACCAATGTTTAATACTTGGTTTTCCTCGTACCAAACATCGATTTCAGAGGGTTGGTAGTGCGGGAATCCATATACTTGTGCCCGGTTCGCCGCATCTCTTAAAAGCGGTTCATCTTGGGGGTGTAGGTAAAAAGGAATCTTGAATTCTTGTCTGAAATATTCTACACCCAGCACGTGATCGATATGTGCATGGGTATTTAAGATGTGGGTTAAGGTAATATTTTTCTCCTCGATGAAGGCTTTTAATGTTTGGCGCTCTTCGTAGGAATAACAGCCTGGATCTACGATAATGCCTATTCCTTGGGAATCCCAAATGATATAGGTGTTTTCTTGAAACGGATTTAACGTGAAGGCTTGGTGAAAGATCATATTTATTTACCTAAAAGAAAGATACAAGGTTTTTTATGTAAATCAGGTTGCGCTTTGGCCCAATCGCTTGCCTTTTTTGTTTGAACAAATCCGGTGGGTGCGGTGATGTCACACGCAATGCAAATGAAGGAATCAGGCGCACATTGTGCGATCAGATCTTCAAGAAGGGCATTGTTTCGGTAGGGAGTTTCAATAAAGATTTGAGTCTGACCCCATTTGGACACATCTCTATCTAATTGCTCTATTTTGCGAATGCGCGCGGCTTTGTCGATAGGAAGATAGCCGATGAAGGCGAAACTTTGGCCAGAAAAACCAGATCCCATTAAACCTAATAGGATAGAAGAGGGGCCTACTAATGGAATTACTTCGATATTTTGCTGCTGTGCAATCGAAACAGCCAAAGCTCCAGGATCTGCTACCCCCGGGCAACCCGCTTCCGAAATAACGCCGATATATTCGACTGAACTATGTTTTTTATAAAAATCAGTAACAGTTTTAGGCTGCGTATCTTTATCTAATACCTCAAAAACCAAACTGTCAATCTGAATTCCTAGTTTTAATTCACTAATGAATCGCCTCGCCGTGCGCACATTTTCGACTAAAAAATGCGTCGTCTGCTGAAGAGCTGCTAAGATTTGAGGGCTTAGGACTTCGGAGGAAGTATTTTCAGCAATCGGGCAGGGGATGAGAAAAATTTTCATAAATACGATTGAAGCGCCTGAAGAAATAGCTCAGGTTGGTCCGCTTGCACCCAATGGCCTGCACCTGGTATCTCTACTAATTCAAAATTAGGGAAAATTTCCGCAATGTATCGCTCGTCCTCCGGTTGAATATAATGGGAATCAGCTCCTTTAATGAATAGAGTTTCTGTATTCGATGCAGCAGGAACGAATAATTCGTGCCCCACGACATCAATGTTTTTGGTGATTACTTTCAGATTAATTCGCCACGCAAATTGCTGCTCCGCGTTCCGGTAAAGGTTTTTTAGCAGGAATTGACGCACGCCTTCTTTTTCTTCAAAGCGTTTCAAATGCTCATTGGCTGCTTGGCGACTCTCCAGCGTTGTTAAATCTAAGCTGTTTAATCCTTCCAAAATGTGCGTATGGTGTACCGGATAGAATTTAGGCGCGATATCGACAATCACGATTCGAGAAGCGATGCCCGGATGTAGTAAATCGAATTGCATGACTACCTTGCCGCCCATGCTATGACCGATTAGGATGGGATTTTCTAATTGATGCTCCTCTATAAATTCCAACAGGTCAGCCGCCATCACCTCGTAATTGAATTCGTCTCCCCAGGGCGATTGTCCGTGGTTTCTTTGATCCACTAAAAATACGCGGTGATTTTCTGA
>JAURHT010000160.1 GCA_030833145.1 Aquirufa sp. | reverse complement strand
GAAGCGTTCACGCTAGTAAACAAAATCATCAGCTATGAGACGATCAAGGCTAAACAGCCTTTCCGCTTTGCTTGGCTAGCAGACGATGGGGATTCTAACATCCACGTGCAAGATGCAGAGGACTTTTCAAAATTAATCCCGGCCGCATTTCAGGTTAATAAAACCTACCTAGACCAGTACCCACAAGAGCTAACAAATGGATTTTATGGCTCGGTAGCCGCTAAAAAAGCGAGCCTCGACCTCTTCAATCAAGAGGCTGATTTCATCCATTTCCTCGGACATGGATCTGAATCTGCCTGGACGGATGAAAAGGTGATCACCATAAACGAATTGCAGACGCTGAAAAACAGCAAGCAATTACCGCTCTTATTGACGGCGACGTGCCAGTTTGGACGTTTTGATGACCCAAATCAATTATCTGGGGCAGAAGTCAGCTTACTGTCGAATCAGGGCGGTTCCATCGGACTAATTTCAACGACGAGGCCTGTATTTCAGAGCAGTAATTATTTGTTCGGCCAGGCATTTTATAGACAATTAACTAATCATCTAAATGATAAAGACTTTCGACTTGGTGATTTGTTCAAGGAAGCGAAAAATGAGAGTCAATCCGGGGTCATTAACCGAAATATCACCTTGTTGGGAGACCCATCAATGCCGCTTCCTTGGAATCAGCAGGCATTGAGCCTTCGCCTGGACACCTTAGCGAATGGGGTCATTCAAGGTCAGACGACGCCTGCCATCGACGGAGAGATTCAGGTGTATTATTATGGGGAAGACCGGAGTTTACAGACTTTGGGGACCAAAACAGATAAATTCAGCTATACCATTCCGGGGACACTCGAAGGAAGCATGGCTGCCACCGTGGTAAAAGGCAAATTCAACCTGGCGAGCTTGTCTTGCGCCCAATTAAAATGGCGCGCCCAAGTCGCTGATGGAACGCGCTACGGCGGAGGAATGAAGGTGCAACTCCAAAAAACCACGGAAAGCAACGAATCGAATGCACCCGTTTTAACTGCCTTACTTTTAAATGAAACAGACCTACAAGCCTGCTCGCCTAATCCCATTCTCCAAGTAAATATTAGCGACGCTAGTTCTCTCCGTTTTGTAGGGCCAAAAGGTGAATTAGCCTATTTAAGCATCAACGATACCTTGAAAATTCCACTTTCACAGGTATTTACTCCTAGCCTAAATTCCAGCAATAAAGGATCCGTCACCTACCCTTTTGACTCCTTAAAGCCAGGTAAATATAAAATTCAGATTTCTTGTTTCGATGTACATACGAATCGAGGGAATTTAACGTTTGAGTTCACAGTGGCAGCTACAAAAGAAAATCGGACACTACGAATCTACCCGAATCCCATGACCGAACGAAGCAACTTCTCCTTTTTACAAGAGAAACGCTGGACCAGCTACGCCTACAAACTAAAAATTTATAGTAACTTAGGGAAACAAATCGTAGAGAGAAGCGGAATTATTCCTGGTAGTGATTCTGCTAACTTAACATTCTCAATTGATTGGAGTAGCGAAGAGAAAATGCAATTTGATTTCATCAACTACTATCAATTAGAATTGACTTACGGTACTGGAGCTCCATTTGCTAGTTTTAGCGGCAAAATAGGGCATATTAAATAGAACATGAGAAAATTACTAACCCTACTAATTACGGCGATCGGATTTGCTTCACAAGCTCAAACTACACTGGTTTCCGGCCAAGTGAATGCCGGGCGTATACCCACACCCACCCTATTATTCCTAAATGTAGCCCCAGATGCGCGTTCCGCGGCGATGGGTGATGCAGGAGTAGCTTTATCAGTCGACGCCAATGCCATTCACTGGAATACGGCAAAATTAGCGACCACGGATAAAAAAATGGGTTTCTCCCTATCCTATACCCCATGGCTACGCAACCTCGTGAACGACATGGCGCTTTATAATGTGGCAGGTTATACGGTGACGAAAAAGAATTTAGTCTTTGGATTTGCTATCGATTATTTCGACCAAGGCATGTTCCAGGCGACTTTAGATAACGGGACTAGCGCCGGTAATTTTAATTCCAAAGAATTTGCGATCGGTATTTCCCACGCCAGAAAATTATCTCCCGCACTTTCGTTAGGGATGAATTTAAAATACATCAACTCGAATTTATTAGGCAATTACCAGGGATCTGGCGGGGTTAGTAACGCGCTTAAACCAGCCCAAACAGTAGCCGCAGACATTTCTGTGTTCTATTCCAAGCCGAGTGTAGGTCCATGGAAATACAGCTACGGCTTAACGCTTTCGAATATTTCGGGTAAAGTTACCTATGGGGGAACTGAGCGAAATTTCATTCCAACCAATTTACGAGTGGGCATGGCGGCAACGCACGAAATTGACGATTTAAACAAGCTGACTTTCACGGTTGACTTCAATAAATTGATGGTTCCTACGCCTCCTGCTTATATGAATGGAAAGATGGTCGGTACAGATCCGGCGACGGTTTCAGCGATAGGCGGAATTTTCGGGTCATTAGGAGATGCGCCAGATGGAATAAGTGAAGAGATGAAAGAGGTGACCACTTCGGTGGGTGCTGAATACTTGTTTAATAATGCCTTTGCTTTGAGAACAGGTTATTTTCACGAGAGTGAAATGAAGGGGAATCGCAAGTACTTTACCTTCGGTTTAGGCTTTAAAATGGATTCGAAATACGGATTGGATTTTGCTTATTTAGTACCGAGTGGTCAAGGAAGCCCATTAGCTAATACCTTACGTTTAACGCTCATTGCGGGCATTAATCAGCCTGTAAAATAATATGTTAGATCGCCGTATTGCCCCTGCCGCCTACCCGGTGGAGAAAGTATTATTCCCTTCCCCTAGCCTGCATACCTTGTCGAATGGGATTCAGGTTTGGGTGGTATCAGCGGGAGAGCAGGAGGTTTTTAAGTTTGAGTTGAGCACCAAAGCAGGTGCCATTCACAGCCCTCTAGCGGGATTAGCCGGGATGACAGCCTCCTTGATGAAGCGGGGAACCGCGACGCATTCGGCTCAACAAATACACCAAGATTTTGATTTTTTCGGGGCTTTTTGGGACGTTCAAGCAAGCTTAGATCATGGAACCTTTACGGTTTACGGTCTCAATAAACATTTTAATTCCCTTCTTCCGCTGGTCGCTGAGATTCTGCAAGAAGCGAGCTTCCCGGTAGAGGAAGTCGAAAAAGAACTCGAAATCGAGCGCCAAAAAACGAAGTTAAACTGGGAGAAAACTTCGTATGCTGCCAGTCAGAAATTCCGTTCTAACCTCTTCCCAAGCGACCCCTATGGTCGTTTTACGGTGGCATCGGATTTTGATGCATTAAATCAACAGGTAATCAAGACGCATTTCGAAGGCACCTGGAAATCCCAAAAACCAGTCATCTTCCTTTCAGGTAAGATTGCCGAATCGCAAATCGCTTATTTAGATGCGACACTAGGGCAAATAAACTTTAACAGCCCCGCTATTTCGATTCCAACACTCCAAACAGCGAAAGAACCTATCCACCTCCGTGAAGAAAAAGAAGGCTCGGTTCAGAGCTCCATCCGATTCGGATTACCGGCCATTTCCAGAAATCACCCGGACTATTTCCATTACAGTGTGATGAATACGGTGCTGGGAGGCTATTTCGGATCTCGTTTACAGAAAAATATTCGCGAGGACAAAGGATTCACTTACGGCGTTTCCTCCAGCCTAGCACCCTATCCGCGGGGAGGATATTGGGTCGTAGGAACGGATGTGAATGGGGAGAATGTGGACGCGACTTTGGCAGAAATCAAAAAGGAAATCACGATTCTTCAAAATGATATAGTGCCTTTAGAGGAACTAGAAATCGTCAAAAGTTACCTCATGGGAAGCTTCACAGGCGAACTAACGCAGGCTTTCGATATCGCCGAAAAGGTGCGGGTAATTCAATTAGACGGATTAGCACCTGACTTTTATGATCAGTTCCAGGATAGTATACAAAATATCCAGGCACAGGATATTAGAGACATGGCTACTAAATACCTGAACCTGGATTTGATGCACGAGGTAATCGTGGGGTAAGAATTAGAACGAAGCTAACTCTCTGAATTCATTCACACGGCTCGCTAAAT
>JAURHT010000293.1 GCA_030833145.1 Aquirufa sp. | reverse complement strand
CAGAATCTCTATCTTGTACAGGAAAAGGGACCATTTGTAATATGGGTGCTGAAATTGGTGCCACAACATCAACCTTTGGTTATGATGACTCCATGCGTAGGTATTTAATTGCTACCGGTCGTCAAGAGGTTGTTGACGCAGCAGATGCTATCGCTGAACATTTAACTGGAGATGCTGAAGTTTATGAAAATCCCAAAGCTTATTTTGATCAAATCATTGAAATCAACCTTTCTGAACTAGAACCGCACATCAATGGTCCGTTTACTCCAGACCGTGGTACACCGGTATCTAAAATGCGTGCAGAAGCAGAAAAAAATGGGTGGCCAATGGATGTAGAATGGGGATTGATTGGTTCTTGTACAAATTCTTCTTACGAAGATTTGGCACGTGCAGCCTCCGTGGTTAAACAAGCTGTTGCCAACGGAATTACACCAAAAGCAGAATTCGGAATCAACCCAGGATCAGAGCAAGTTAGATTCACCGCTGAGCGCGATGGAATACTCGCTGATTTCGAGAAAATGGGCACTAAAGTATTTACCAATGCATGTGGACCATGTATTGGACAATGGGATCGTGAAGGTGCTGAAAAGCAAGAAAAAAACACGATTGTACATTCATTCAACCGAAACTTCTCAAAACGTGCAGATGGTAACCCAAATACTCATGCTTTTGTAACTAGTCCTGAAATGGTTGCAGCATTAGCCATTGCAGGTGATTTAGGATTTAATCCATTGACTGATACCTTAACGAATGCTGAAGGTAAGTCTTTCAAGTTAACTCCACCTGTTGGGGATGAATTACCAATGAAAGGATTTGCTGTTGAAGACAATGGATATCAAGCGCCAGCAGCTGATGGTAGTGCGGTAAATATTATTGTTGCTCCTGATTCTCAACGTCTTCAATTGCTAGAGAACTTCCCCGCATGGAATGGTAAAAACATAACCGATGCGAAGCTATTAATTAAAGTTAAAGGCAAGTGTACTACAGATCATATCTCTATGGCGGGTCCTTGGTTGAAATACCGAGGACATTTAGACAATATTTCGAATAACCTATTAATTGGTGCTGAAAATGCATTTAATGGTAAAGCGAATGAAGTAAAAAATCAGTTAACTGGAAGTTACGGTGAAGTTCCTGCAGTTCAACGCGCCTACAAGGCAGCAGGAATTGCTTCCATTGTTGTTGGTGATCATAACTATGGTGAAGGAAGCTCAAGAGAACATGCAGCGATGGAGCCAAGACATTTAGGAGTTTCTGCAGTCATTGTTAAGTCCTTTGCTCGGATTCACGAGACTAATCTTAAGAAACAAGGCATGTTAGCCTTAACGTTTGCTAATGAAGCGGATTACGATAAAATCCATGAAAATGATTTGTTTGATTTTATTGATCTTGAGTCTTTTGCCCCTGAAAAACCATTAACTATGCGAATTCGTCATGACAATGGTACACACGATGATATTATGTTAAACCATACCTACAATCAATCGCAAATCGAATGGTTTAAGGCGGGATCGGCATTGAACTTGATTAAACTTATGGAGAATTAATTCAAAGTTTACAGCATAAAAAAAAGGGAGGCTCGCCTCCCTTTTTTTATATTAATTATCTGTACTTAGAACTTAACTGAAAGTCCTGCTTGAAGTAAGCCACCTCCAAAAGCACCTAACTCAACATGCGCACCGATGTTTTGTGTAAAGTACATTTTTGCACCGATCGCAATACGAAGTGTAACGGGAACTAAGGCACCATCAAGATTTGCGTCTGTATAACTAGACGTTGTAGGATTTGTCTCACTCGCACGATTCACTGATTTATAACCACCTGCAAAGCCAGCATACATATCTATTTTCTCCTCTTGAACAAAGTGATAATTCAAGCGAAACATGGCACGCAATTTCTTCGCGGTATATTGGGTTTGATACTGAGTGATTAAAGGATAACCATTCGCATCAGTTAGTATGTTATCATTGGCGTCGTATACATTGTCATCGAATTTATACGAATAACCAGATACCTCATAGTTAACATCTGCTCCAACTCCTACCCTGTCAGATGCCATATATTCAATACGACCACCATATGACAACATACTTCCAACCACTTGATAATCTTGGATATTCGTTTGATTACCATCAT
>JAURHT010000155.1 GCA_030833145.1 Aquirufa sp. | reverse complement strand
CGTAAAAGTGGTCTAATTGATCTAATTTAATTGTTTTTTCGCCTAAAAGATCAGTTCCCCGAAAGTGTAAAAGGGTGATAAATTCATCCCCAACAGCCGCATAAGAAACCCGATTTTTACCTGATTTTTCTGCAAAATAATCTCCAATTGACTGAAAGAAATTACGCTTGCTAAGTGTAGTAACTCCTAAGCCTTTCGTATTCGATGGAAGATGTGACTGGATAAATTGAAATGAGCTGGGCAGTTGCATAATAAAACAGATTAAATTTCGATTCTAATTTTAGGCTTGGGGAATTCAAAGTATTTAGAGAAGGATTGAAACCAGGAATGGATCACTTCAAAACCTGATTTGTCCAATTTGTATTCTATAAATTGGCCTTTTTTCTCTGCTTGTATCAATTTTGCTTGCTTTAATAAATCCAAATGATGTGAAATACTAGGTTTACTCATCTCAAATTGATCAGCAATTTTACCCGCATTTTGCGGGCCATTGACTAGAAATTGCAATATCTCTCTACGGGTAGGGTCGTTAATTGCTTTGAATTTTGCGTCCATCTTAATTAGATAATTAAGCGAATGTCTAAATTATTTTTTGAATTCACAAATATTTAGACATCTGATTTGCGGTAGGCCTCAATCAAAGCTAATTCTCCTTCCTTTCCAGGCTTAGAATTTCCATGTTCCATGCCTAGAACGCCGGAATATCCTTTTTGTTTCAGATGTCTGAAAATGTTTTGGTAATTGACCTCTCCAGTGGTGGGTTCTTTACGACCTGGATTGTCGCCTATTTGTAGATAGCCGATCTCGTTCCAGCATTTATCCATATTCGCGATCAAGTTTCCTTCATTTCGCTGCATATGGTACATATCGAAGAGAATTTTACAAGAAGGGGAGCTTACTGCCCGGCAAATGCTATAGGTTTGGTCAGAATAGCGTAAAAATAGATCTGAATTATCGCTTAATGGCTCTAATACCATAGTCAGCCCTGCGGGTTCAAGTATTTCAACGGCTCTTTTTAAGTTATCAATCACGTGACCTGTTTGAATCCCTAGGGGTAGTTCACGTGTGAAATTTCCAGGAACAACGGTTGCCCATTTCGCATTGACCCTTTTCGAGGTTTCCACGGCTTTACGGCAGGAAGCAAGGAATAGATCGGTCCATTCTTTTTTACCCGTCGTCATGGTTTGCTTATCGAAGAATCCATCGAATTTGATAACGAATACGCCCATTTTCATGTTGAGTTTCGCTAATTTCTCTCCAATTTTTTCTTGTAAAGCTATTGGCCTCTCCATCAATTCATTATCCTCTAAGGCCGTAAATCCTTGATCATACATAAACTGTAATTGATCTAGTTCGTTAGGTCCAGCGTGATTTTTAAACATCCCAAAATGGGGGGCATAATGTAAATCAAATGGTTTTTCTCGAGCAAGGCTTGATGCCTTAGTGATCGAGGGTAATAGTAAACCCGCACTTAGAAGCGAAGCAAAATCTCTGCGATTCATCTTATTTTTTCTTTAAAGTGGATAAATAGTCCATTAAATCAACTAATTCTTTTGTGCTCATGCCATCCGCTAAACCTTCTGGCATTAATGATTCAGGTAATTGTTTGTAGGATTTTAAGGCGGATGTTTTGAAGCTCTTCATGATACCACCCGGAATTCGAAGTACGATGTCGGTTTCATTCTTTGAAATCACAATTCCCTGGTAGTTATCGCCTGATTTCGTTTTCACTTCGAAGGTTTCATAGCCAAAACCAATACCTGCGTTCGGATAAAAGATAGACGTATACATGCCCTCTTTTGAGAGTTTAGAGCCTATTTCGGTTAATTTAGGGCCAAAATCAATTCCTTCCTTATCAACCATATGGCACATCGCACAAGAATTAGTGAAGACTAGTTTCCCTTTCACTGCATCCCCTGGCATTTTAACTAATTCGGCCAAGGCAGGGTGTGCTTTTTTGTTTTCAATTTGATGTTTGTCTAAATAACTATTTGCCTTCATACGAATCGACTTTCTCCAGGCTTTCTGTAGGCTTTCTACCACTAATGGTACATAAGAGGGAGTGATTTTCTTCTTTTCTAATAAATCCAATACGAATTCTTCCGTGGGATAAGCATTACCTATAACGCGTGCAGCCTGCATTTGAACAGTTTTGCTACAGGCAGGATTCATCATGGCATCATATAATAATTGAGCTGACTCGGTTTTTCCTTGATAACGTAAGGATTCTATGAAAGCTAATTGCTCCGCTTCTTTTCCGGCAAAGAATTTCGTACGAATTAATTCTGCGCCGCCCGGTAGGTTATAAAGTACCTGACCTGCTTTAGATGATTCCGTTTTAGCCAAAATCAGGCTTAATACCCGAGTACTTTCCTCTTTCAATTGGTAATAATCGACTAATTCAAGGTATGGTTTGCCTTCGATTTGTTTTAGTAAATTAGAAAGCATCACCTTCGTTTCCGGATGTGCCGCAATATAGGCCGGTTTAATATGTCGAATAGCCTCTAATTGTGCTGTTAGATCATTCGCAAATTTTCCTGAAATAAGCCCAATGATCGCGTCTGATTTCTGTTCCCCAGGCATAAAATCCAAGGCTCTGAAATAAGCTAGTGACTTTGTATTCCCTATCAATTCAATTAAGGCAGGCAATGCTTTTTCCGTTCTTGCTCTCCAAACAATATCCGTATATCCTTTCGAATTTTCTGGTTTTAAAGCAGCATAGGCCATAAATCGCTCATCCCAGTTTCCATCCGCCCCAATACCCAATGCTTCCAAATACCAGCGATCTGTTCCACCATGGCGCATAGCTAAAGATGCCCAAATTTGATTTACCTCTTCACCTGAAAGATGTCGCAATGCAATAGCCAATTCACGTCTTACGGAGGCGTGTTGATCTCTCGCTGCTTTTGTAGCTAGGGCTGCCCATTCGGCAAACGGCTTTTGCTTTGCCGCCCGAATCGCCATCATTTTTAAGTTCGGATTAGCCTGTTCATAGGCTTTTTGGATGAATTCATTCGATCGCGGGCCTTGATTTAAAACCCAAAACGCTCTCGCTCTGAATCGTGGATTTTCATTTGTATTGAAAGCATTCTCCAACACAGGTTCTGCTTTCGCTCCCATTTTTTTCAATGCTTGAAATGCGAGGAAACGAATTTCTAAGTTCGGGTTCACCAGGGCCTTATAGGCTGATTCTGGTGTACTTAAATCGAAGGTAGTTTTCTTGAAAGCATGACCTTTAGGTGCTATGCGGTAAATTCGGCCTTTAGCCTGATCACCAGCCTGGTGTCCACCTACGCCTGGATCATACCAATCTGCCACGAAAAGCGATCCGTCAGGAGCAGCCGCCACATCGGCAGGCCTAAACCATTGATCACGGGAAGTGATCAAATTATTGATGCGTGCTTCATATCCAGCTCCCCAGGGCGTAGTCGCATACGAACGTACTACATTAGGACCAGCATCGGTATGAATCATTTGATTTTGGAACTTAGAAGGCAATAAATTACCCTCATAAATAATCATCCCAGTAGGTGATCCTGCCCCTGTTTGCAATAAATTAGGTACAACTCCTGGGTCATTTAGGTGCCAGTGACGTAATGGAATCTCTTTCTCGATATTCGTTCGGTTTACTGACCAGCCTTCTCCAGTTATTTCATCCACATAGCCATAGTTTCCATGCTCGAAAACGGCATTAATTCGTACCCCTTTATTGCCATCGTCATCATTATCAGATTGCCAAAGTCCGCCATACGAATCCACCGCCACTTCAAAATTATTTCTAAAATTATGTCCTAAAACTTCCACCTGACTTCCGTCTAGATTACAGCGAAATACCATCCCTTGTCGGTATTTTTTAGGTCCAATCGGGTCTCCGTCTTGATCTAAAACCGGTTTGCCTTTGGCATCCAACAATTGTTTTCCTTCATTTCCAATGTTAAAATACAATTTTCCATCTGGCCCAAAAGTAAAGGCATGTGCCCCATGATCATGTTGATCACCTCCAATACCTGAGAACATCACTTCCTTGCGATCCGCTTTACCATCCCGGTTATCATCGAACATTCTCCAGATATACGGACTTTGGGATACAATCACCATGGAATCTAATACGGCGATTCCAAGTGGGGAATTTAGTTCTGGGGATTGATAAAATACCTTTCTTGAATCGGCCTGCCCATCTCCATCCGTATCTTCAAGTATCAAAATTCGATCCCCCTGAGGATTCGTTGGATTTCCATTGATCCCTGGTCGATAATTATACGCCTCTAACACCCAAACCCGCCCTTTCGAATCGACATCAATATTTGTTGGATTGATCAGCATAGGCTCCGAAGCAAAGGGTTTGACCTCTAAGCCTTCAGGCACTTGAAGTTCGGAAACTTTCACTTGAACGGAATCAGACGTCAATTTTTTCGGCTGAATCACAGTAGGT
>JAURHT010000097.1 GCA_030833145.1 Aquirufa sp. | reverse complement strand
TCAATATTCTTTAAATTATGCTCGCGTGCACCCAGCACTTGAATGTGGGAAAATCCGGTAGAATCAGACGCTTTTGAAGCCATAGTTTGGGAATCGATCGATCCACAAAGGTACAAAAAAAGAGGCTGCCCTTAAAGGGGCAGCCTCAAACTAATTTAAATAATTCTTATTTGTTCAACAATTCGTCGAAGGTAATGCTCACATAGTAAATGCTACCCACTAATGGGTTACCCCATCCTGTTGTGTAAGCAACTCCGCCTAAGTTCGTACCACCCACTTTGATGATCGACTTAATCTCAGATACTTTCTTGCTTACTTGCATATCGAACGTTGAGAACGCAGGAATCACAGATAATTGTTGTTGATTCACTACTTGGTTCACAAAAGATGATTGCCAAACAAATTGATCTTGGTATCTCCAAGTCGCATTGAAGCCCCAACCTGAATTTCCGATGTTACGGTTTCCTAAAGAAACGTTCGTACGGTAGTTCGGTGTGTTGAATCCTAATTGGTAATCAGCTAATCCACCATTGTCTTTTACTGCATTGTAAGAAACGTTTGTTCCTAATGCCCAACGATTTCCTAAATCATAGTCGATGCCTAAGCCCCAACCGTTTGTTACTACTTCGTTATCTACGTTAGACGGGAAAGAGAAGTAGTTTAATGAACCTGCCAAAGTCGTGCTAGGTTGCGCTACCACTTGACCAGCTGAGAAGTTCGTGAAGTTTGATTGGTATGCATAGAAATCAACAAACATTTGTGGAGTGATCATTCCTTTGTAACCAAATTCAACTGTTTGAACCTGCTCTGGCTTCCAAGCCTTCGACTTGTAAGTCACCCACTTTGTAGGATCTGTTTGGTTCGCTAAGATCGATTGTAACGTATATGAGTTACCCGATAATTTATAACGATCTTGAACTACTGCTAAACCACCTAATAAACGAGCAGATGGAGTTAACAAGTTAATGTACTGATCCTGTGTTGTAGGGATACGGAAACCTGTCTGTAAAGAGGCACGGAAGTTAGAAGTTCCTTGAGTCAACACACCAGAAATACGTGGGCTAAATACACCCTCGAAGTTTTCGTTCTTGTCATAACGAAGTGATCCTGTTACTTTCAAGTGATCAGCAAATAATTTCTTAGATGCTTGAGCGTATGCACCGTATTCGTTGATAGAGAATTCGCTACCGTTATCTTGTAAAGCAAATAACGTTCCTTCTGAATTCAAGGCGTATTGACGGAAGTTCGCACCTACGATCAATTCTACTTTGTTATTCAATTTCTCTGTCAAGTTATACATACCCTCTAAGTGGTATAAAGCAGACTTATCTGTAAACTTAGCTCCTTGAGGAAGTGGCTTTCCTTTGATTGCATCAACTGCTGCGTTAAACGCTGCTGTTCCTGGCACTAAACGACCTGCATCAGATGCTGCGCGTGCAGTTCCGTGGTAGTAAGGGAAAGAGGCTTGTGTACTTCCTACCGCTAATCCTACTGCAGAAGCAGGAGCTACACCTTTCAAGATATTCGTTTGTAATACGGTTCCAAAGTTTTGCAATGCTAAACCTGCGAAAGTCGAGAAGTATTGAGGATACCAAGCTGTGGATGGCTTAGCCGCTTCGTTTACTAATTGACCTAAAGTTCCTGTTGCATACGCATCACCTGAATTCTCTTGCGTTGTATACGCACGAACAAAGAAGTTAGAACCTTTCAATTCAGCTTTGTATTGTCCCATAGAGAAGTTCTTGATCGAATAACGATCCGCTCCTGTGTACATCGTTGTACCTTGACCATACGATCCTTGTAAGATCAACTCTACTTTATCGTTAAAACGGTAGTGTAAAGCGGCGTTGAACTTGATGTTACGGTTTGCATAAGAAGATAAATCACGCTCTGCATAACCTTCACGAGAGATATTTACGTTAGGTACAATGTATCCTAAAATAGCTGCCGGAGTTAATAGACCACCTGTAGCTGCTGAAATTTGCTTAATACCTACTGTTAATGGGCTAGTTGGGTCATTTAAAACAGGTCTTAATGAAGTCAACATATTAACGTTAGTCTCATCACCATACACACTCACACCATTGTAAGCTAAGTTCGTTCCACGAGAACCTGCTCCTAATACCGTACCATTCAATAAAGATTGGTCACGAGTATCAGTTGACTGCCAGTCATCAGCTGTCAATTGGTTGAAGTTTAATTTGAAAGCTACTTTGTTGTTAAATGCTTTGGCAAAACGAATCGAGATATCTCCATATGGAGTTGTCGTTTCTGTACGATTGCTTGCATACATCGCTCCTGTTTTCAATTGAGCAGATAAACCTTGGAATAAGAAAGGTGATTTCGAATCCATCAAGATGATACCGTTCATGGCGTTAGGACCGTATAAAGCAGACGCTGCACCTGGCAATAAGTCTACTGATTGTAAATCCAATTCAGAAATACCTACGATATTACCTACTGAGAAGTTCAAGCCTGGCGCCTGGTTATCCATACCGTCGATCATTTGAACTACACGTACGTTACCATTGCTGTTAAAACCACGCATACCGATAGACGAGAATGATACCGATTGAGAACTCACCTCAACTCCTTTAATGTTGCGTAAGGCATCATAAAAAGAAGCAGCAGGTGTTTCACGAATCGCACGGATATCCATACGTTCTACTGAAACGGGAGATTGCATTACGCTTTCTTCCACACGAGAGGCAGAAACAACCACATCTTGTCCTAAAGTAGCTTGCTCTTTTAACGCAATCTGAAAATCTGTTTTATTTCCTTTTACAGCAATTTCTTGGCGCTCATAACCCACCATCGATACGACGATAGTTAAAGCTCCAGCTTTGTTCGTTGATAATGAGAAGTTTCCTTTCGCATCTGAAATGGTACCAGTTACTGCTCCTTTTACGCCGATACTAACACCAATTAATGGCTCTTTAGAATCTGCATCCGTTACCTTACCACCTATTTTAGTCTGAGCAAAAGTGCTTGCACTTAAGAACAGAATAAGCGCTAGGCTAGGTAAAATCTGTTGTATAATTTTTTTCATAATGGGTGTTTTTAATGACACAATTTGTTTTGGATACTCGAATTACAACAAAAATAAAGAAGATTTCATTATTCACCACTATGTTAGTATTAAAAAATTACTAATTTTTCAGAAAATAATTTAATCGCTTATAATCCCCTATTACCGCTCAATCATTTTATTTTAAAAAGGAGGATTAAACTACTAGCTTTGCGTATAAATTTAGCCTATGAGAGCTCTTGTCTTTTTATGTGTTCTTTTCCTCAGCGCCTGCGCTAGTCAAACGCCTTATGTGCTGAGCACCAGATGGAAAGACGCCCCGCAACCGGCACCTATGGATTATGCAGATCCTGCCGCTTGGTCAGCCTTACCGTCTCGCTATGACGCAGCGGATTTAGTACCACGCAAGTCCTCATTAAAAGATGAACAGGCGACTGCCAAAGCCGATGTCTTCTTCATTCACCCCACCATATTTACTTATAAGCCGGAAAACGAATATGTTTGGAATGCTTCGATGACAGATGCTGCTTTAAATGTGCGCACTGACAGCTCCACGATCCTAAATCAAGCTACCGCATTTAATGCAGCAGGTCGCATTTTTGCTCCTCGCTACCGCCAGGCGCATTACCAAGCTTTTGTCACCCAATTCAAAGAAGACAAAGAGGCAGCCTTAGACTTAGCTTATTCTGACGTAAAAAGAGCCTTCGAGTATTATATGGCGCACGAAAACAAGGGAAGACCCATTATCATCGCCAGCCATAGCCAAGGTACGGTGCACGCTACGCGTTTGATGAAAGAGTATTTTGATGGGAAAGAATTAGGCAAGCAACTGGTGGCAGCTTATATCATCGGAATTGCGACACCTAAAAATACCTTTGCAAATATCCCGGTATGTACGTCTCCTACACAAACAGGGTGCTTCGTAGCCTACACGTCCTTTTTACAAGGTTATTTGCCACCTTGGCATCCAGGAACGGTGACAGAATTAGCCTCGGTAAATCCGTTGACGTGGTCTACGGATGAGAATTTTGTCTCCAAAGAAAAGAACATCGGTGGAGTATCCTATGGATTTAAATACGTGAAAGAGTTTGCAGATGCCCAAAACCATTTAGGAATCTTGTGGACGAATACTCCCTATGTGCCAGGTCGCGCTTTTGTGAAGTTGAAAAACTGGCACAAGGCTGACATTAATTTATTTTACCAAAATATTAGAGAAAACGCTGTGCAACGCGTACAAACGTTTCTTAGCCAAAAATAACACTATGCCTAATTGCCTTGTCATTATGGCGGGAGGAATCGGAACCCGGTTTTGGCCCATCTCTAGAAGTAATTATCCTAAACAATTCCACGACGTTTTAGGCGTGGGAAAAACCATGCTTCAGCAAACCGCTGAACGCTTTGAAGGGATTGTGGCTCCAGAAAATATCTACGTGGTGACCAGCGAAGAATTCGCGGGTATCGTGCAAGAGCAATTACCTTTTTTGAGCCCGGATCAAATCCTAAAAGAGCCTAATCGCAAAAATACAGCTCCTTGCATCGCCTATGCGGCCTACAAGATTAGTAAAAAGCATCCGAAGGCAAAGATGATTGTGGCTCCTGCAGATCATGTCATTTTAAAAGAGGAGGCGTTTAAGGCACGGGTTAATGAAGCGCTAGAAGCGGCGAAAGAACCGGTATTAGTTACGTTAGGAATTGTACCTACGCGCCCAGACACGGGTTACGGATACATCCAATACCAAGAATCAGCGGAAACGGCAAAAACCGTAAAGACCTTCACGGAGAAACCCAACTTAGAATTAGCCGAAGCTTTTTTAGAGAGCGGGGACTACGTGTGGAACGCAGGCCTTTTCGTTTTCTCCATTCCTACTTTCAAGCACGAATTAACGAAACACCTTTCGCGCCTTGCGGAACAGTTCGAAGAAGGACGTGCCTTCTATTATACCGATGAAGAGCCTGATTTCATTCGCAAAGTCTATGCTGTTTGCAAAAGCATCTCGATGGACAATGGGGTAATGGAAAAAGCGCGCGATGTGAAAGTTATTTTAGCCGATATTGGCTGGTCAGACTTAGGAACTTGGAAATCATTACACGAAATTAACGAAAAGGATGAACTGCAAAATGCGGTGGACGCGAACGTGATGCTTTATGAAACTAAAGATTGCATTATCAAAGCTCCTAAAGATAAATTATTGGTGATTCACGGCCTATCGAATTACATCGTAGCTGAACACGGAAATGTCTTGATGATTTGTCCCAAAGACCAGGAACAGCAAGTAAAGCAGTTTGTAGAAGACGCAACGAAGCTGGATCCTAACTTCAGTTAGGATTCAATCAATTCGATTAACGTCGTAAAATCCCCGATCAACTGAATTCGAGCAGGAAGAGGTTCTGCCGAATGTAACACGTTGTACCCAGTCAACATAATTTTCGCATCAGGGAGCATTTTATCTAAGTTAGCGACATAAGCCGGCAAAACATCTTGAGAGGGTTCAGTCGTAAATACACTGAACACGTAATCCGGTTGATGTATTTCGTAAGCTAAACACAATTCATCAAAAGGAAGCGATTGACCTAAATAAACCGCGGAATGCTGGCGTGCACGAATCAAATAACTCGCAAAAAGCAAACCAATCTCATGTAATTCCCCTTCTGGAAGATACAACAAGAACTTCTTCGCATCTGATTTAGGTTTCGCCATTTGAGAATCGATGGCGGCTATGATTTTTTGACGAATCAAATGCGTAATAAAGTGTTCCTGAGCTGGGCCTACCGAACCGGAAAGCCATAAAGTGCCTAATCGGGTTAAAAACGGATAAATAACCTTCAGCATAAAGTTCTCAAAACCATACGCATCTGTTATTGTTTTCGCCAAAACTTGGAAACGGTACTCGTCCAAGTCCATCATAGCCACCGTTATCGCCTGAATGTGCTCTGGATAATCTAATTCTCCACCAGAAAGCTGAAGAATTTTCTCTGAAATTTCTGATTCTGTTAATTCAGCAATCTTGGAAATCTTGATTCCCCCTTTATTCTGAAGCGTGGCAATATTTAAAATACGCTTTAGATCTGTATCAGAATAAGTGCGAATGCCTGTCTCTGTCCGTACCGGATGAAGCAAATGGTAGCGTTGCTCCCAGATACGAATCGTATGAGCCTTGATACCACTGAAATTTTCTAAATCCTTTATCGAATATACATTCATCCTCATCGTAACACCCGAGTTCTGAAAATGTTTAGAAATTAAATTGTAAAAGTAGCCAATGTCCTAAAAAGAATAAAAATTGTAGGGCAGCGATGAGCCTAAAAAGGCTTGATTTCGACGGGAATGGCGTATTTTGATACGCTAAATGAAATAAGAAAGAGGCAAACCACCAAGCCACAAAGTTTTGTGCAGGCACCTGCACCCCAGCCCAAGTCCAAAAATCAAAATGCACCGCTACTGGCTCTATCAAGAAATCCAAGGCAGTCATCAAACCTGCTCCTATCGCCGCTTTACTTATTTTCCCCGAAATATTCCACTCTTCCACTAATGCGCTTGTCGCCAGAACCAATACTAACCAATTCAAACCGATGGTGATGGGCACCTTGATTAATTGAAAACCAAGTGTTTTTCCATAGCTATAAACTCCGAAAATTTGACCGGTCCTCACACCTTGCACCTCTAAATACCAAGCAGCAATGGCTAATAACCCTAAAAAAACATACGCTTGAAACGAAGGCTTGGGAAAATACACTACACAGATAAAGGCGGTAAACCAAAGTGTCAAGGGCACTAAAGAGGTAAATAAAGCAGCTGTAGCAGGTAAATGCATTCCGAATAATCCGGCTGCATATAATACGACTAGAAAACGTTTTAGAAATACTGGATTCATGCGATGATTTTCTAAACAAATGTACAGAAAATTAACAAAAAATGCCCCAGTATTTCTACTGAGGCATTTTGGGCGGATGATGGGATTCGAACCCACTACCCCTGGTACCACAAACCAGTGCTCTAACCGAGTGAGCTACAACCGCCATTTGGGACTGCAAAAATACGCAAAGCTTCCAATA
>JAURHT010000179.1 GCA_030833145.1 Aquirufa sp. | reverse complement strand
TCCCCCTTTTTGATTTGCAATCGCGATAGTTTTGCCCATAGGATGTTTAACGAAATGAATTAACAATATTACAAAAAAGGTTTCACATCTATCTCGAATTTCTTGTATCTTGTCATCAAAAATTCAGCAAACCTATATGTCATCAAACAGTACATCACACCCTAAAGGACTTTATTTTCTTTATTCCACGGAAATGTGGGAGCGTTTCAATTTTTATGGAATGCGCGCCATCCTTTCCCTCTTTTTAGTAAGCGCCCTTTCTTTCAAACAAGACGAAGCCGCTATTTTATATGGAGGATTCTTAGGTCTGAGTTATTTAACACCCATGCTAGGTGGATATATTTCGGATCGCTACATAGGCAATCGCAATAGTATCATCGGAGGTGGATTTGCGATGGCCATAGGTCAACTCCTATTATTTAGTTCTGCTAGCTCATTTACCTTGGATGTTCCCTTCGCCACCAATTTAATGTGGGGCGGATTGTTGTTTTTAATATTAGGCAACGGTTTTTTCAAACCGAACATTTCTTCCATGGTGGGTCAATTATATGAAAAAGGCGATAGTCGTTTAGATGCTGCATTTACCATCTTTTACATGGGTATCAATACCGGTGCCATGCTAGGAATGCTTATTTGCCCTTGGTTAGGGGACGTAAAAGTAGATGGTGTTCGCGTGATTGAAGCCTTTAAATGGGGCTTTTTAGCTGCTGGTGGGGCAATGCTAGTGGGGACCATTTTATTCATGTTATTAAAAGGTGTGTTTTTAAAAGCTCCAGATGGAAGTGAAATTGGTTTAGCTCCTACCTTTAGTGAAAGTAAAACAGCAGATGCAGAGACTGAAAAGGCCGAATTTTCTACTCAGTCCATTGTTATCTCCACTGCCTTATTTATCGGTTTGATCATCGGATTTCATTATTTATTTATCACGGAAGTGGCTAATCCAATCAAAGACTGGATTTATCCAGTCATCTATTCTGCAGGAATTAGTTTAGCTTTCTTGATTCTTAGAGACAAGACGTTGACTAAAATTGAACGAGATCGAATTTGGGTGATGTACTTCGTCGCTTTCTTTGTGATTTTCTTTTGGGCGGCTTACGAGCAAGCTGGATCATCTTTGACTTTTATTGCGGACCAGCAAACGGATTTGAATTTCTTTGGCATTATGTTGCCTCCTAGCTCTGTTCAGAACGCGAATTCGTTCTTCATCATCATCTTGGCCTTCCCTTTCTCTTGGCTTTGGATGCGCCTAGCCAAAAAGGGGATTGAACCTAATTCACCTGGGAAGCAAGCAATTGGTCTGATGTTATTAGCGATAGGATACTTAATCATCGCACTTAAAGTGAAGAACTTAGGTACAGATAAATTAGGCGTGATTTGGTTATTCATTATGTATTTATTCCATACGATGGGCGAATTAAGTCTTTCACCCATCGGATTGTCTTTAGTATCTAAGTTAGCACCTAAACGATTCTCTTCTTTGTTGATGGGTGTTTGGTTCCTAGCCAATGCGGCAGGATATGCATTATCGGGTACTTTAGGAGCCTTATTACCCCCTGCAACTGCGGTGGTTGGCCAATCGGTCTTCCCTAGTTTCTTAGGATTTGAGATCAAAAACCTCTATGATTTTTTCATTGTATTTGTAGTAATGGCAGGAATTGCCTCTGTAATTTTGTTTGGCCTTGCCAATGGTCCACTTAAACGTATGATGCACGGCATCCGATAATATGAATTCACACGATCATCATTTACACGAACAACATTTAAAAAGTTCCGATTTCATCACTGATGTAGTCATTGGAATGTCTGATGGATTGACGGTACCTTTCGCTTTAGCCGCTGGACTTTCTGGAGCCGTTGCTTCCGCAAGCATTGTAACGACAGCTGGTATCGCAGAAATTGTTGCCGGTTCTATTGCAATGGGACTAGGCGGTTTTTTAGCAGGCCAAACCGAACAAGAACACTACGAGTCTGAATTGAAACGCGAGTACGACGAAGTAGAACGGGTTCCAGAAAGAGAAAAACAAGAAATCAGAGACGTATTTGAAGATTATGGTTTGAGCCCTGAGGCGCAAGAAATTGTCGTAGAATGTATTTCAAAAGATAAAGATAAGTGGGTCGATTTCATGATGCGATTTGAATTAGGGCTAGAACGACCAGACCCTAATCGTGCGAGGAATTCAGCCTTGACGATTGGTATTTCCTACATTATTGGAGGATTCATCCCGCTTCTACCCTATTTCTATGTGGAAAAACCGCAGGACGGTTTACTCTATTCTGCCGAAGTAACCATTTTAGCCTTATTAGTATTTGGCTACTTTAAGAGTAAAGTAACCGGCCAAAATCCGATCATCGGATCCTTAAAAGTAACTTCTATAGGTGCGGCAGCCGCTGCTGCCGCCTATTTCGTCGCTACCTTATTTCAATAGGCCGACACAGTATCATCACCACGGGAATCTGCACCACCCTGCAGGTTCCCATTAGGTAACACTAAAATTCCTTCTACTAGACCAATTGCCGAAACTGGCGCAAAGGTGTAGCCTTTCGTTTGAAGGCGAATTTGTTGTTCCTCTGAAAAGCGCTTGGGTTCTGCCGTAATTTTCTCCGGCATCCATTGGTGATGGAAACGAGGATATTCTACCGCTTGCTGCATATTCATTCCCATTTCCAAGGTATTCAAAACCACTTGGAATACACTGGTAATGATCGTAGAACCACCCGGAGTCCCTACCACCATTTTCAGTTTACCATTCTCCTCCACAATCGTAGGCGTCATGCTAGAAAGCATGCGCTTATTAGGTTGAATCTCATTGGCCTTGGAACCGATTAAACCATACAGATTGGGAGCACCTGCTTTGGCAGAAAAATCATCCATCTCATCATTCAACAAGAAACCTGATCCACCTACAAATACCTTCGAACCGTAAGAATTATTTAATGTGGTGGTGATCGATACCGCATTTCCCTCACCGTCTACAATACTATAATGCGTTGTTTCTGGGCTTTCATAACCGGGAAATGCGCCTGCCTGAATGTCAGCACTCTTTGTCGCTTGATTAAAATTCATAGATGACATTCGAGATGTAGCATACGTAGGATCAACTAATTCATTGACTGGCACTTTGACAAAATCCGGATCTCCTAACCATTTAGAGCGATCTGCATACACGCGTCTCTCTGCTTCTACCATCACCTGAATGGTGGAATCCGAGGTAGGACCCCATTTTTGTAATGAATAAGGAGCTACCATTTGCAATAATTGCGCTAAGGCTACCCCACCACTACTTGGAGGCGGCATACCAATAATCTGGTAATTTTTATATTGACTCTTGATTGGTGTACGCCAAACAGCTTGATAATTTCGTAAATCCTTCTTCGAAATGATTCCGTTTTGGGCTTTCATCTCATTCACAATGTTACGCGCGGTTTGCCCTTTGTAGAAACCTTTGGCCTTCTTCTTTAAAATCAACTCTAACGTAATCGCTAAATCTTCTTGCACTAACAAATCGCCTGCCTTCCACTCTTTTCCCTCTGCGGATAGAAGATAATGCTTGCCTGGATTCTCTTTCAAAAATTCCGTTCTCTGGCGATTCAAGCCTCTTGCTTCCTTTTCTGTTAATATCAATCCCTTTCTCGCTAAATCCACAGCAGGTTGCAATAGGT
>JAURHT010000263.1 GCA_030833145.1 Aquirufa sp. | reverse complement strand
CTTGGGATGAGCGCGGACGTTTGTATGTATTGATCACGAAAGACTATCCAAACGAGCGTAAAGAATCGGGAGGTAGCGATTATATCTTATTGTGTGAAGACACAAATAACGATGGCAAAGCGGATAAGTTCACGAAATGGGCGGATGGCTTGAGCATTCCTACAGGAATGGTTTTCGCGAACGGCGGTTTAATCATCTCGCAGGCGCCGCACATGATCTTGTTGAAAGATACGAATGGCGATGATAAGGCGGATGAGAAGAAGATTTTGTTCACCGGTTTTGGAACGGGTGATACGCACGCAGGACCATCGAATTTGCATTATGGATTTGATAATTGGATCTGGGGTTGCGTAGGTTATTCAGGTTATAAGGGTAAAGTGGGGGCGGATTCGCTACAATTTGCGCAGGCATTCTTCCGCTTTAAGCCAGATGGTTCGAAGATGGAGCACATGACGACGACTTCGAATAATACCTGGGGTTTTGACTTTAACGAGGCGGGCGATGTGTTCGGTTCGACCGCAAATAACGCGCACGGCTGGTATATGGCTATTCCGCACCGCAATATTTGGCATGCACCTATGACCTTGAATGGTTCTAAAAATACGGATACGCACAAGGACATGCGGACGATCACGAAGAAAGTGCGTCAGGTCGATGTTTTTGGTGGATTTACCGCAGCGGCTGGTCATAATTTCTATTCCGCACGTTCCTTTCCGAAAGAATATTGGAACCAAATTGCCTTCGTTTCAGAGCCTACGGGTCACGTGATTCACCAGAATCGCCAAGTTCCGGCAGGTTCAGATTTCAATGACAAAGAGGCCTTCAACTTCCTTGCTGGAGCTGATGAATGGGTTTCGCCCGTGTTTGCGCAGGTGGGTCCGGATGGAGCTGTTTGGGTAGCAGACTGGTATTCCTACATCATCCAGCACAACCCGGTGCCACAAGGATTTAAGAATGGTGGCGGAAATGCCTATGATACGGATTTACGTGATTTTACCCACGGTCGTATTTACCGCGTGGGCTATAACAAAGCGCCAGCTTATACTCCGGTTTCATTGAAAACTCCGGCGGAATGTATCGCAGCTTTAAGTAATTCGAACTTGTTCTGGCGTCTGAATGCACAGCGCTTGTTAGTGGAACGCGGAAATAAGGATGTTGTTCCAGCATTAGTTGCTTTAATAGGTTCTGCCAAAACCGATGAAATCGGTCTCGCTCCCGGTGCCATTCACGCCCTACGTACCTTAGAAGGTTTAGGCGTATTGCCGATGGACGTTTTAGTTCGCGCGATGCAGCATTCATCTGCAGCAGTGCGCAAGCAAGCGGTGCAAGTGTTACCTCGCACGGCGGCTTCGGCGAAATTGATTTTGGACCAAAAAATGCTCAACGACAAAGACTCTCTTGTCGTGTTGCATTCCATCTTAGCTTTAATCGAAAGCCCATCATCGCCAGCCGTAGAAGCGGCGATGGCGCGTAAAATCGCAGTCTCTCAAAAAACTACAGACCGCTGGATCCCTGATGCTTTAGCAGCTTACGTAATGGCCGGTGGCCCTGCACGTCGTGCCGCATTCATCGCAAAACAAGGGGCACAATCTGGCGCGGTAGTTGCTGAGAAATTAGCGAAAGAGGCGAAAAATCCATCGACTACGGGAACCGAATCAGGCCTAGACTTAGTCGTGGAAGAAGTCCAAATCAAAGGCGGAAACTTCCGTTTACGAGAAGGCGCCAGCTTCGTGATCCGCGTGAAAAATAGAGGTGATAAAGCTTTACCAAAAGGCACCCCACTTCCGCTAACCGTCAAAATCGAAGGCATGGGCCGTCGCACTGATTTGGAATCCTATACCTTCACAGACGGTGCCGCTCCAGGCGAAACTGTTTCCGTGCTGAAAAATAACAACGGCCCTTGGACTGGAAACTTGGGTTGGACAGCTGATGAGGCAGGTAATTATGTGATGGAGATCAACCTAGACACCAAAGCGGTCTTAGGCGAATCAAATCGCAATAACAACGCCTTCCGACAACCGATCGTGGTTTCATTGCCAGCTGATTTAGGTTCATATATCGTGGAGAAATCGTTCCGCGGCATGACCTCAGATGACTCCGCTAACGATATCGTTTCCCTTTTGCGTTCGATCAAACAAGTGGCTAGTCCTGCGATGGGAGCGGCCTTGAAAGGGGCCTCTGCAACTTGGAATGCAAAACGTGCAGCTGATTTATCAGCTGACAACGTGGACTTCTTGAAAGGCTTAGGCAAGCAATTACGTCCGCAAGATGTGGAGGCGTATGAGCGCTTAGCGGGACTTTGGAAAGTAGAAATACCTTCAGCTGAAGTGAAAGGGGTAGTCGTAAAACGCACGATTATGACGATCAAAGAAGCCATGAAATACAGCCCAGCTGAATTCACGGTACCTGCAGGTGCGACAGTCGAATTGATTTTCGAAAACGT